>REGH01000027.1 GCA_003702495.1 Candidatus Nitrosopumilus sp. | reverse complement strand
GATCTTTTTTCTCTTCATATAATTTTGAAGAAATTATTATTATTTAATTTGTTTGATATGAAAGATGTAATTTTGGAGATTTTTTTGATTCTGTAATTGATTTTTTCATCCAATTTGTATAAAATGATATTTTTTTAGGAATAAACAAATCTGCTGATTTCACATTTTTACTTGTACGAACTTTCTGTGTTAATTCATCCATCTTGAATATACTATCGCTGTACAAAAATAATACAATTTGATTTTTTGCAATAAATGGAATTTGTAAATAGGATTCTGAAAATGTATCATTCAAGTTTTCTAATGTCTCTTTCAAATCCCCGTCTATCCATGAAAGTACTGCGTGAGGAATAAAATCTTCAATTTTTGTTGGATCATAAATTAAAGTGAATTGAAAACCATCATTTTCATGCAATTTTTCTATAGATCTCGTTACAGTTTTGGTTGACAGATCTGTATTCTTTGCAATTTTTTCAATTTTTTGTCTTGGTTCTTTGATTAATTCTTCTAAAATTTCTAAATCTGTTTTTGTTAAATTAGATTTGAATACTGAATTCTCAGCTTCAAAAATTGATAACACTCTAAGATCTTTCATTAACTTTTTTGCAAGTTCAATTTTTTGTTCCAAGTTTTCTTGAATTGCAATTCCACATACTGTTACGCCGCCAACACATGGAACCACAATATATGGTTCACCTACTAGACTAACTTGTTCTAAAATTTCTTGAATATTTTCTCCTGACACAACAAAGTACAATACACCATGACCCAAAATTGGTGGCTCAATTTTGAGGAAAAATTTCTCAATTACTCCACTATCTAGCATTTTTTTTATTCTGACTCGAACGGCTCCTCCTGAAATTCCCAATTCTTTTCCAATCTGCCTATCTGATTCTCTGCAATTATTGAGCAATCTACTCAGAATTTTCATATCTAAATTGTCCACTTTGTCATCTCCAAGACTCTTCTACAATTCATAATTAACTAATATCATATAAAATTGTCTATATTGTTAGCACTATACTTGATAGACATTAAATATTAGACTATTTTTACTTAATCGTGGAATATCGATTAACATTAGCAAAAAGAATGCTATTTAACAAAAAAGGAAGTTTGATTGGAGCAGTTTTAGCTGTTACAATTGGAATTTTAGTAATTCATGTAAATTTTGTAATTTTCCAAGGATTGTTTGATGCAATTGTTCGAGATATTAGTGATTATAGAAATGGCGACATTCTTGTAACTGATGAAGTTGACTATATCGATAAATCTGATTTATCCGTTGTAAGTTGGTTTGAAAGAATTCCTTATGTGGAGGCGGCTACACCGCGGCTTTCATCAACTGCCGAAATGAATATGACAAAAAATGGAAAATTAATTGAAGAATCACGTGTACCTCTAGTTGGAATTGATCCTTTTAGAGATGTAAGGGCGTCAACTGTTCATGAAACTATTGCAGACGGAACTTATGTTTTTTCAAGAAACTCTATCGTATTAGGTTCTAATGTTGCAAGAGATCTTGGAGGGGCTCAAGTTGGTGACAGTGTTAAAGTTCTAGTAGTTGACAGATGGGGAGAAGATCAAATTAGAAGATTCACAGTTTCAGGAATTGCAAAATCCCCTGGTGGTCAAGGTTTTGATTATACTGCAGTTATTCATATTGATACTTTACGTGATATGATGAGTAGACCCGATGCTACCGGATCTTTTATGGTAAAACTAAATGATCCTGCAAAAGCATTTGAAGTAAAAGAATTTTTCTTACGTTCATTTCCAAATGATGATTTTCTAGCTGAAACAATAGAAGAGTCAGCTGAACAACAACTAGCTGGTTTTAGATCTGGCATTGCAATGATTAACATGATTGGTTACTTTGGAATGATGTCATCAGCTTTTGCTATTGTAACAATTCAGATGATGTTAGTAAATGGAAAAACTCGTGAAATTGGTGTTATGAGATCTATTGGTGCGAAGAGAAAAGATATTCTAATTATTTTTATTTTCCAAGGGATGATTATTGGTGCAATCGGTGCTGGTGTAGGCACAGCTGCAGGCTTGGGATATACCTTTTATGCAAAGGAGACAAAAATGTCCTTTAACAATAGTTTGCCTCTTGAAGTAAGCTACAACTGGGAAAAAATTATCCAAACTGCTTTGACTTCATTTATTTTAGCAATTATTGCATCACTGTATCCGTCGTATAGAGCGACTAAACTACTACCTGTGGAGGCGATGAGAACTGTCTAGAGTGTTAGAGATTACCAATCTCACCAAAGTTTATGGTGAGGGTGAGAATAAAGTCAAAGCTCTTGATAATGCAACTATGTCAGTTGAACAAGGTGAGGTTGTTCTAATTGTTGGAAGTTCTGGTTCAGGAAAATCTACCTTACTCAACATGATTGGTTTGCTTGATCATCCTACAAGTGGTAAGATATTGATTGATGGAGTTGATACAACTACTCTAGATGATGACAAAATTTCTTCATTTAGAAATAAAAAATTAGGATTTATCTTCCAATTCTCAAATTTGCTTACCGACCTAACAGTTTTGGAAAATGTATTGTTGCCACGACAAATTGGAGGAACAAATGAGACTGCTGAAAAGGATGCAAGAGAATTACTAAAAGCAGTTGGATTAGAGGATCAAATGAATAAACGTGCAAATAAAATTTCAGGCGGACAAGCTCAAAGAGCAGCTATTGCAAGAGGATTAGTCAATAAACCGTCAATTGTTTTAGCAGATGAGCCAACAGGAAATCTTGACTCTGTTACATCTGAGACAATAGTTCGATTAATGAAATCAATGGCAAAAAAACTCAATCAAACATTTGTCATTGTAACACACGACCGTCAACATTTCGGAGATGTGGACAAAGTAATAACAATAAAAGACGGTAAAGCCTTTGAAGGTGATGTGCCATCTGAAATGGAGGTTTTAGCAAAATGAATCAGAAACTATTCTTTTTGTTATTATCTTTCATGTTAGTTCCATTACTCTTAGGAAACTCACATGCACAAATTTCATCTGGTGGCTTTGGTGATTCTCCATTTGAGAGAGATTTTGGTGATGTTAAATTCCTAGATGCATACTTTGGTACGCTAGGTCAAAAAATTGAAGTTGAAGCTGGAGATAGTAATGTCCCATTTACTGTAGTGTTTGCAAATGTCGGAACTCAAGATATTACCGGAATAAAGGGACAATTATCATTACCTTTTGGATTTTCAGCATCTGATGGACCAGGTTCTATCATAAAATCTGACAGTGATTCAAACTCTCTAGCCGGAGAAAATTTCCATTTGACATTCTTTGTAAATCTAGATCAAAATGTAAGTATTCAACAATATCCTGGAACAGTTAAGGTTGATTATTCTAGATTACGAGAGTCTGGTGTTAGAACTGCATTTGAAGACTTTCAGTTCAAGGTAACTGGAGATAGCATCATAAATGTACGTGCATTAGAACCATTTCTCACCTCCTTGAAAACAAACAATGTGGTAATTGAAATTGCAAATGATGGAACTGCACCGATATCTAGTGTGGATATTGTTGCATCAAATACACAAACAGAACGTGCATCGACTGCCTCTTCAACTACAAATGTAGAAAATGTTGTAATCTTAGAATCCAACTGGGATGTTGGAAACATTGAACCAAAATCTGCTAGATATCTTACTGCGACAGTCTATGTTCCCGAAGGACTAAAAGATGATACTCTTAGAATACCTTTGACCATGACATTCTATAATGCACATGGTGATCAACAGACAATTTCGAAAATTGTAGACTTTTACATTAAAGGATTGATAGAACTTACAATCTTCAATATTGATGTTATTGAATTATCTGGAGCACAGATGGTTGTAGGAGAAATAATTAACGAAGGAAATGAAGATGGTATGTTTGGATTTGTAAGTATTGAGCCTAGGGGTGACTCTAACATTAAACCTAACACTCAGTTTATTGATGAAATTGAAGTAGATGCACCTGTACCATTTAACATTCCAATTGAATTTGATGGCGAACCAGAATATGGAGAACATGACATTACAATTACTGTGAGATACAAAGATGGAGTTAGAGATGAACTATTTGTTGTTGAAGATACTACAATTCTTGTAAATGAACCTACAAATGATGAAGAATCTGGTCCTGACTATTCAATGATTATAATTCCAGTTGTAATTGCTATTGCTGTAGGAATTTACATAATGCGTAGGCGTAAAAAAGCTGTAACCTAGATTAATTTTTAATATTATTTTGGAGAATTAAAATCGAAAATGAGATTAAGTATTGTTGTCATCATTGCAGCACTAGTGGTAGGAGGAATCGTTGCAGTTTCTGGTTTTTTGACTAATCAAGAAATCCGAGATATTCCTGAACTCTCAGAAATCTCCGAGCAGTATATGAAACTAGAAAAGTACAAAAATGAATTAGAAAAAATCAATCAGTACAATCAACAAGTTTTAGAAGAACTGGAAAACCAAATAAAAAATTCTGATAATGAACAATTAGAGCAAATTAATGAAGAGATCAATGTTGTAAAACGTGTAATTAATGATAACAAAGAAGAACTTGAAGAGGTAATTCAAAGATTATCTGAAATGGAATCTAACCCTTGATCTGAAAATCAATTCAAAACTTTTACCATAATTGTCTCATATTAATTGGGGACTCGGTAATGGCAAAGGGAATATTTCTATTTCTAGCTGTTAGTATTGTGGGATTTATCACAACCCTGCTATTGTAATTTTTTCTAAATTCATATAGTAATTATCTAAATTGTAATTATTGGAGACTCATAGAAAATTAACAATAATTGGTTCTATTTTGTTAGTTGCAACATTTTTGATAAATAACTATCATCAAGAAGTTCATCCTGGAGTTGGATTCAATTATGCATACGCAACCGGAATCGGAATGCTTGTAGCATTTGCAGCTAGTTTTGTAATATTTACAAAAGATAGGCTCAAAAATTAATTGAGAATTTTATTTTTTACACTAAAAATATAAGCAATTACTCGATCTTGCGATCATGCCATTTGAGGAGATTGAAGTTCCAAAAGAATTACGTGAATTCATGATTGATGGTGCTGAAGAAACTATTCTTGGACAAACAAATGGCGCACTAAAACAATATCGTTATGGAAATTTACACATTAGAGAGTATGAGGACAAATTTTTAGTACACACTGATAAAATTGATCCAAGAAAAGATCCTATTGGTCATCTTGTTTATGATGCACCAGAAGTATTGATTGGTTTGGCATGTGCAATTTTTGGTGGTTCTAAAGTTGCAAAATCTGTTTTCAATAATAATTCAAAAAAACTTTCTTTAACGTCAGGATTGATTTCATCAGTTCTTTCTGGATATATCGGATATGTCGCATCAAAAAAGATCAAAGATTATTTGGAGTAAATCATGTCTGCTGGAAGAACAATCTATGTACTGATCAAACTATTGCCGTCAATTTTAGCTCTACGTAAAGATAGAAAAAAATGGACACGACAAGAAAAAAACACAATTGATTCTGAGCAATTTAGAAAAAATGCAAGAAAGGCACTTGATACTTTTGTTTCACTAGGACCTGTATACATCAAACTAGGTCAATGGCTCTCATCTAGAGCAGACATTCTGCCTCAACCATATCTTGAAGAGTTATCAAAACTACAAGATAGCGTTCCATCTGCACCATTTGAGCAAGTAAAACCAATTATCGAAAAAGAAATAGGACCAATCAATGAAAAATTTGATGATATTGACATAAATTCCATATCTGGAGCATCACTAGGCCAAGTTTACCGTGGTTCAATTTCTGGACAACAAATTGTTATCAAAGTAAAAAGACCTGGTATTGAAAAGGTTGTAAAGGAGGATCTAAAAGTTCTAAAGAAAATCCTGCCACTCGCTTTAAGATTTGTTGATCCTAATCTTAGGTATTCAGCAAAAGCTATGCTTTCTCAATTTGTTGAAACCATAAAAGAAGAAATGGATTACACAAACGAATCTGAAAATCTCAAAAAAATCAAACAAGATCTAGAAAATAATGACAAAGTAATTGTTCCATCAGTTTATGATGATTATTCTTCAAAAAATGTTCTAACTATGGAATATCTGCCTGGAATTAAGGTCACAAACGTACAAGAACTAGATGAGAAAGGTGTTGATAGAGAACAACTAGTAATTGATGTTCACAAGGTCTTTTTTACCATGCTTCTCAAACATTCTCTTTTCCATGCAGACCCACATCCAGGAAACATCTCAGTAACTGATGATGGAAAATTAATTCTCTATGACTATGGTATGGTGGGTAGAATAAACAATGAAACTAGATACAAACTCATTAGACTGTATCTTGCACTAGTTGAAAAAAATCCTCCTAGAGTTGTTAACGCAATGGCAGAACTAGGGATGCTTACTCCTGAATATAACCGCCATGTAATCGAAAAAGGAATTGAGCTATCTATTCGAGCAATGCATGGAAACAAACCTGATGAGATGGAAGTTCAAAGTTTGATGGAGCTTGCAAATCAAACAATGAGTAAATTCCCTTTTGTTCTACCAAAGAATCTAGCTCTTTACATGAGGATGGCATCAATAATTGAAGGAATCTACAAGACACATGATGTTGATTTCAAGTTTGTCAAAGTTCTAAAAAATATTCTTCAAGAGGAAAACATGATTCCAAAGGCATACGTTGAAGAACTAAAGATATCCTTTGACAAGTTTGCAAAATCAATTGATTCGGCATTACGATTAGGACCTGAAATGGAAAAGTTCATGGATGAAGCTAAACTTTCAATGTATAGAAAAAAGCCAATGGTATTTCTTGGAGGAAGTATTTTTGCATCTGCAATTTTCATTGGTTCAGTATTGTTATACCAAACAAATGAAATTTTTGGAATTTACGGAATGATTACTTCAGGTGTAATAATGATAGGTTCTGCAATTTTTAGAAAGTACTAGTTTTATTCTATTGAAATATCTTTTCCTTTCTTAGTTACTGGGATCACTAATGTTAAGACACCATCTTCGTATTTTGCTGAATCAATTTTTTCTTCACCTTGTTTGATATCAATTGGAAGTCTGATTTTTTTATCGATGATATTTGGTCTTTGTTTTGAAATCAATGATTCAGATTCTTTATCATCTACCTTTTTCCATGCTTGAATTGATAAAATATCTCCACATAGTGTTAGTTTGATATCTTTTTTTGAGAATCCTGGGATATCAATCACCACTTTGAGATTATCGGAATTTAGATGCATATCAATTGGTGGTAAAACAAATTCGTAAAATTCTCGTGATTTGTTTCCAATTTCTTTCATCATTTCTTTTACTAATCCCATTTCGTGTTATGTGGCAAATTTTTGGTTATAAACCTTGAGAGTAATTTTGCTAAAAACAAAAAAGTTTAGGATGCTTTTGAGCCTTCTAAAACTCCAGAATCTCCGTGAATTCTATCTATATGCTTTGAAAGATCATCTTTACTCTCAAAAATTGATTCACAGTAAGGACATGAGTATTCTTCTGCCATAGTATGGATTATTCTAAGAAGATATTAAACAATTCGTAAATTCCAAGTCTGCTTTGATAGATTTTTAATCAATTAACTTCTCTATTTTGATAACTTATGATAATTGTGATTGAAGGTGGAGACCAAGCTGGAAAACTGACACAGTCAACTATGCTAGAAAAAGCACTCAAAAAAAGAAAAATCAAAACTAAATTGTTTCATTTTCCAGATTACAAAACTCCGATTGGAAAAGAAATTAGACAATATCTTGATGGCAAAAGAAAATTTCCTCCACAGGTAATTCATTGTTTATTGTCTGCAAATAGATGGGAAAAACTAGAGCAAATCAAACAAGCTCAAGAAAAAAATTCTGTTCTTATAATGAATAGATATTATCATTCAAATCTTGTTTATGGTCTTGCAAATGGAATGAAAGAAAAATGGCTTGAAAATCTAGATGCAGGATTACCGAAAGCAGACCTTGTAATTTTACTTGATGTCTCCCAGAAAGAATCCTTTAACAGACAAAAAACCAATCGAGATAAATTTGAGAAAAATGAAGAATTTTTGAGAAAAATTTCTAAAATCTACAAAATTACTGCAAAGAAAAAACGTTGGAAAATAATTGATGCTACAAAATCTAAACAAGAAGTACACGAAGAAATTATGAAAACATTTTCAAAGAAAATAGGATTATGAAAAAAAATTATCTAGACATTATAGATCCGATTCATGATTTCATACGAGTTTATGATCATGAATTATGCATCATTGATAATCCAATTTTTCAGAGATTAAGGCGTATTAGACAATTATCTGGAGCACATCTAACCTATCCTGCAGCCCAACATACAAGATTTGAACACTCTCTTGGAGTCATGCACATTGCCAGTCAGGCAGGTCAGGCACTAAATGAGAAGGGATTTTTCAAATCAGATGATATTGAGATACTCCGATTAGCAGGTCTCTTGCATGATATTGGACATGGACCATTTTCACATCTATTTGAAGAAATAATTCAAGAAAAGAAAATTTCTCATGAAGATTTTGGTAAGGAGATTATTCTGAAATCCGAAATTGGTGATATTTTGACAAAAAATGGTTTTGACAAAAAACTCATCACAAAGATTGCTTTTGGTGATTCAAAATTTCAATACATGAATGAAATTGTTTCGGGTGCCCTTAGTGCAGATATGATGGACTATCTACTTAGAGATGGTTACTTTACCGGAGCAGAACATGCAAAAATTGATCATAAAAGAATTACACAATCACTTGACGTTCATCAAAAGAAACTTGCCTTGGAACGCTCAGCTCTTTATTCATTTGAATCAATGATGCATTCTAGATATCAAATGTTCAAAGCAGTTTATTTCCACAAGACAGTAAGAGCGGCAGAAGTAATGTTGCTTGAAGCATTAAGATCTTCTGATGATGAGTTTGGATTCTCCACTTTTAATCTAGATGAGTTTGTTCAACTAACAGATGAATATGTTCTTTCTAGCCTTATTTCATCAAAAACTCCAAAACTAAAACAAGCAAGAAAATTTGCACAAGATTATCAAAACAGAAAATTGCTAAAATGTGTATTTGAGAGCATTTTGACAAGTAGAAAGAATCTAAAGAAAATTAAAACAAATGAACTAAGATCCGCCATATCCAAAAAATCCAAAGTTGAGGAAAATGAGATTTTTGTTGATAGTTCAGTAACTCCCTCTATCCCACTTGCTCCTTCAAAAAATGAATCAAAATCGATAATTCTGATTACAAATGAGGCTGGGAAATCTTCCGCAAAAGAGATGCCTATATCTGAAATACCTGTAGTTTCAGCAATTTCAGGCTACATGAATATACTTAGAATCTACACTCATCAAAAGAATAGAAAAAAAGTTGAAATTGCCGCAAAATCCATCATTGGTGAACTAGAGTGAAAAAAAGAATTGTAATCAAACTATCTGGGAGAGTTTTTGCCATGGATAATGTCAAACTCCTCAAAGACTGGGCAGAATTTCTAGTAAAAATCAGTAAAGTCTGTCAACCAATTATTATTGCTGGCGGTGGAAACATTGCAAGACACTACATTAACCATGCAAGAACTTCGGGAGCTGACGAATCAACACTCGATGAATTAGGAATTGAAATTTCTAGGTTAAATGCAAAACTGCTAATTTATGCTCTAAAAAATAAAGCATATTCTCATCCGCCAACAACTCTGCAAGAAGTTAGACATGCTGTAGATGATGGACTAATTGTAGTTGCTGGAGGCCTTCATCCAGGTCAAAGCACAAATGGTACTGCTGCATTGATTGCAGAAAAAGTAAAAGCTGAGCAGTTCCTTAACGCAACTGATGTTGATGGGGTTTATGATATGGATCCTAACAAATTCAAAAAGGCAAAAAAATTCAAACGAATTGAATTAAAAAATCTCAAAAACATGTTAGTTCATGAGGATTCTGTAGCCGGAGGATATGATCTCATGGATATAGTTGCCCTAAAAATTATTGAGCGCTCAAAAATCAAAACAAGAATTCTCAAAGCAAATCCAAAAATTATTGAAAAAGCCATAAAAGGCGGTAATTTGGGAACTGAGATAATTATACCAACAAAATAATTTTAACACTCATTTTGAATTGTAGGTCTAGTTTCAGTCCATATCAAGATCTCTTTTCCAGGGTACTCTTCAACTCCTGAATCTCGAAGTTTTTTGTAAATTGTCAAGGCCTCATCTTTTTCTACTGCCTTTGATTGAGCCTTGGTATACCCATCTTTATCTACTATAATTGCAACATGTCCTTCATCTGAGTTCACAACTGCTGTAAAATCTTCATCGCCCACTGGTTGGAATTTACCATCCACCTTCTTTGTAGTCAGAGTCAGCATTCCAAATCCTGCTGCCTCAAACATTTTCATTTGAGACTTTCCTGCTCTTTGTTTTCCTTGTTGCACTGCTTGGAAATACTGCATAAATTTTCTCCCCCCCAATGGTATAATAACTATCTCAACATTTAAGAAATCAAAGGAGTTTGCAAGAGTTATGAATCCTAAAATTTTTGTTGGAGTTGCAATTGCTGCACTTGCTGCAGTATTGGGTGGAATCTTGCTTATGGGACCATCTATTGATATAGAGTCTCCAACACAAATGTCTGGGAATTCAGACGTTGAACAAGTCAGACCTATTGAAATTGAATTAGAAGAGATTGTTGTTTCAAAAATATCTGAACGTTCTGCAACAATTGATGTTGCATTTGAAATTAAAAATCCTAATGATCGTTCTATGATTGTTACGACAATGGATTATCAATTGTATGAAACAGGATACTCTCAATCTGAGCAACTTGGTGGAGGACAAATTGGACATAGAGCTGAAGGAATGGTAGAATTTGGTTCAAATTACTATACTCTGCTTGGGGGAAACTCTATCATTTTACGAGATGAGATTGTATTAAGAAATTCTGGTAACACTCCTGAATTGTGGTCTGATTTTGAATCAAATACCAACACTTGGAAAGTTTCCGGTGTTGTGTTTTATAATCTGAGTTCTATGACTAGTGGTCAGGAAAACGAACTTTACTTTGAATTTACTCAATAGTATCATAAAATCAAGAAATTATGATAATTTGTTTTTAGAGACAAAATATTGGCAAAGTTATAAAAGCAATCTCATTGGGATTTTATCAAATGGCAGAAGCAGGAATGGCCGCATATGGCGCAGCAGCAGGAGTCGCAATTGCACTAGCAGTAGTGTGTTTCGCTCTTCGTGGTAAAGGACATCCAGAACCACTAGATTAAACAAAAAGGAAATTACTCCTTTACAATATTTTTCATTTATCTAACTAGTCTTGTTTGCCAAGTCCTAGCATTTCAGCAAGAGATGTTTGTTTAGTATTTTTCTTCTTTGTATAACATCTCTCATAATATTGACATTCAGTACATTCTTCAGATGGCTCTAAGATTGGTGTTTTTCCCTCTTTGAGAAGATTGTTCAAAACTCGAACTCTGCGTATGGTGTCTTCGAACATCTTTTTGTTACGTGTTAGTGAAAATGTTGATTCTTTTCTGTCTCCTGTAATGTAAACTACCATACCATCTTCTTTGTCATATATCCACATGCATGCATTTAGGTATAAGACATCACTAGCATGTGGATTTTCTATTTCCTCAGTAGCTGATCTAAATAGGAGGATTGCGTCATCTACAATCATATCAGCTTGTCCACGAAGTTTGATCTCGTTAATTTCAAAATCCTTTGGATTACTACCATATTCCAATTTTCTCAATAATCCAGAAAGAAGCTCATTGAATCCTCTTCTTTCAATCTCTAAAGGCTCTAATCTGTCATAGTATGAACGTCTCATACATCTGACCACTTCTTGTAGATGGATAGTTTCAAAGTTCTTAGAATCTATGTTTACTTCAAGTTCATTTCCAATTGATTTTATAGCATTTTGAATCGTAGTTCGGAAATCTCTATCTCCCATCATGGTATATCACTTTGATTATTGGATCCTTATAGGTTAACTCATTATGTTGGTCAAAAATTTTGAGATTTTACCTGCAAATGCTAGAGTTACAAAATGTACTCCAAAGCCAACTACTGCTCCTAGGACTAATTCACCTGCCCAAAAGTAAATTCCCAAAAACAGTGCTAAAGGTGGCAATGAGAAAATCATGGCCATAAATGCGCTAACCCAAATAGTATTGATTACTGTCTCTGTTGTTATCTCATTTTTCTTCTTTGGGAATCTAATCATTTTAGGTCTATTCTTCTTCAAGAATCAATTTTGACATTGTAGTCTCTGTAGGGATTTTCTGCTCTACTGCATATGCAATTGCAGCCAAATTCCTTACCTCAAAGCCTGTTAGTTTTGTGATTCCAATAATTGTTGCAAAACTAAACATCTTGGTAAATGCTCTGGCAGATGAATGGTAAATGCTCATCTCAAATGCTCTTTCAAATTCAGCAACTGCATCTAACTCATTTTCAATCTGTGGAATCATGTCTTTGTATTTGGTTGTGGCAAGCTCATTTAGTGCATCTCTGACTGAACCAGTTGCCATCATTCTTCCAAGAAGTTCTCTTGGGACAGTTGGAGTCTGAGTCACAATCAAATCTTGAATTTGTGATTCTTCTAATCCCCAGAATTTTCCTCTAATTACACTAAGAAGATTGTAAAAGTCAACATCCATCCCAACAATCTTTATGACATCTCTGTCTCTTGTGTTCTTTAGAGCACGTCCTAACTGCTGGTACAAAATTTTATCAAAATATGTGTCAAAGACTTGAATGTTCTTTGTCTCATTGTATAATGTTGCAGCCTTTGCAATCTCGTCTCCAAATTGAACTGAGTTTAGACTTGCAACCGCTTCTTCAAGATCTTTTGCAACAAGAGATTTTATGATAACATCTCTTTGTTTAACTAACTCCTCTGCACGAAGATTGATGTGATTTTCAATCTCTTCTTGTGTTTTCCCTAAGACCTTTCCTTTGAGAATTAATTTTAGATTTGAGATAATGAATTTCATATAATATGCATCAAGAATATCAGAGTCTCCTGCAGTTTTTGCAATGGAGTAATGGACTTCAGCTAATTGTCCTCTAAGTGCTGATTCGATTCCTTGAGAGGTGTATGGTTTTTGAACATCATTAATTGAGTCTCCGTAAACAGTGTTCTTTATTCTGGTCATAAATTCATCAAGATCTCTTGATTCTGCTAATGTCTGAAAATCAGCCCTATTGAGTAATTTTCCTCTTTGGCTGTATGACTTTACTGATGCGTAGACGTTCTTACCCATTTGAAAATCGTTTAAGAGTAACGGATTTTAATGTTTGGCGATCTACTCAGGAACAAATTCTACGTGATTTTATCTAAAAATTTGATAGCATCTTCTTTTTCTTGCTTTGATAGGTCTACAAAAGCTACCAAAATCTCCTTTTGAATTTCTAGTGATTCATCTGAAATATCCTTCAGTTTTGTGAGATCAAATGGTAGTAATTCCTTGATCTTATTATCACAAAATGCCTTGACATATTTTTGAAAAATAGAGTATGCGAATTTGGGACTATTCTCTAAGAGACTAGATAGGATTTTCTCAAACTCTTTTTCTCCAGATTCTGACTGTGAAAAAAATTCTTTTAGCAATTTTTCTCTATTTTTTATATCACTAATTGAAAGAGCGATCAAAATCCCTTTTTTTGTGAGATGATAATATGGAATTCCTTTTTCTTGAAGTGCTTTAGGGCCTCTTTGTAGAGGCAATCTTCCATCTTCTTCAGCAATTTCCATTGGGAGTAGGATTTCATCCAAATCTCTAAAAATCCCTGAATAGATATTCTTCCAGGCAATTCCTTGTTTTTTTGCCATTTTTTGTGATATTCCAGTTCTAGTCCTTTCAGCTGGATTTGCATCACTGGCAAGGATGCCGATAATTGATCTTTGTCTCTGTGCTTCTCCAGTTAAGTCATCTCCCTTTGTCTTGAAGGTATCAAAAATTGCTAGTTTAGTTTCAGACTTTCCCATTTACCATCACTTTAACATAATTTCCATATTTTATGTTAGTATCAGAATATACTAAAATATAATAATTTACTTTTCTAGACATTCTTGGGTCTCGAAGCCTTAAATAAAATCCAATTTCGATAAATTCAATGAATTCTAGGAACTACAAGTATGCTCTATTACTTGTAGCCGCAGTATCCATCACAGCAGCAGGTGCTATGTCACAAGCATATGCACAAAGCGTTGAAGATGGTATGGACGGATATGTAAAAGGAACCAGTGGAATTTACACTGGTAACCCTAACGAATGTTGGGTTGATAATGGCGATGGCACTTACTTACCATGTCTTATAG
>REGH01000001.1:44015-101600 GCA_003702495.1 Candidatus Nitrosopumilus sp. | reverse complement strand
ATGCTGACAAGTCTTGCAATATGCCAACTAGTGATGGAGAAATGACATGCAGTGATTCCTCTGAATGTCAGAGTTTCTGCCAAGCAAAAGAGGGCTCTGAGGTTGACAGTGAAGATACTGGAATGTGTTATGGATACGAATATGCATTATGCATGCAAGAAGTAAAAGATGGTATTGTTCAAGCAGAATGGTGTCAATAAACTAGATTCTAAACTCTTTGAGAATCAACTAGGAGAAACAGATGATAATAGTTTAACTGCATAATGTTCAACATCTAGGAAGATAGTTTCTAGATGTGCCAGTATTTCTTCGCCTCTCTTAGCATTAGTCATTGTATCTCAAATTGCAAATTTTCTAATTGGCATATAATCTTAACAATATAATATTATCATACTATCTAGTCTAGATTCTAAACTCTTTTGAGAATAGGAATTATCCTTAGGACAATCTCTTGTATGTTTCATGAAACTCTGAGAATAGGGTTTGAGCCACGTTTTGCATGTTGATAATTTCAGAGAAATTTTCCTTACCCTTTGCAAGTTCTCGCATTATTGTCATACATTTTGCATTTTTGATAGAGTTTGGTTCAACAGAATCTGTCCAAATAGTCAGACATTCCTCAAAGTCTAAACAGAATTTCAAAACAATCACTTGCCAATCATCAGTATTTGTTGGAATTTTTAGTGTTTTTGCAAGTTCTCGAAATTCATTCTCTTTATCTCGAAGCATTACATCAAGTGTCTTTCTGACCTTGTCTTGTTCAAATCCATCAATTAATGCAATTCTATCCATTTATCTAATCTAAAATTAAATCTGGATATATATTTTCCAAAGATATTCAATCTTATTTTTAGATTCTAAACTCAATTAGCATACTTTCCACATTTACTACAGCGTGGTATCTTCATAGAACTAGGGTATTGATGACCACATTCCTCCAATTCCCAAAAGTCACAATTTTGAAGATTAGATTCTAAAAAAACTCAATCCGCCCTGTGAAATGACACTAGAGGAAAAAGATCATTTTTTTCTTCTCAATAAATGATGATTTTTAGCACTAGGAAAATAATTTATCACTTGTTATATACAATTAGAGACAAAATACACTATGCCTGACGAACAAGAAGAATTCAGACAAAAAGAACAGGTAAGAATACTTGAAGAAGGACTAAAACAAGAAGAATTTAAAAAAATACATTGAAGATCAGAAAGACGATTAGATTCTAAACTCTTCAAAAACAAAGGATCTAGGTTACAAAAAATTGATCTAGGTATTAAACAAGTTTCTTCTTTTTGACATAAAATATCCTAAAACCTTATTAACAGATATGAAATTGAGTTAAACTTCACGATCACAAATTCTCCTTGATATTATGCCCAATAAAAAAACTAATTGTTCTTTATTTAATTGATAAAGGGTATCTATTATCTACACAATTACCTATGTTGTAATCCGTCTGAGCATAGAAAATATTCTACTCAAAGAAAAGATTTGAGATTAGCTAATCCACCTAAAGACTCAAGATTTTAGTTATTTACACATGACAAATAACACGTTTCTGGTTTGTTCTATCTTGAATTAATTTCTGTTCTTGTAATAAACTGAAAAAGACGTGTAAATTACCCGATTAGATGTAAAAAATTTTGATAATTTTTAAACAAAGATTTACCATCATCAAAAGCATCTTGCAGAATTTGAATTTATTAAAAGTGAATGAACATCACTGGTCGAAATAAAGACTATGATGAAGAAATTACATATCAAGCAATTCTATTCTCTACATCAAATGGCGATCCACTATGACACTTACCGATACTAAATCCGTTTTCAAGCATTCTTCACAGATCTAATTTTTTAAATTAATAAAATCTCATTCCCAAAAATTGGGAATTTAATATTTACTTATATTCAGAAATATGTATTTGGAAATCTATGAGTAAGCAAGTATTAGTAATTGATGATAATCAAAAGATAAGAGAACTGTTCGCATCTTATATGGAATTAAAGGGACTTCAGGTGAAAACTCTTGAAAACGGATTAAATATAATAGAAGAATTATCCTCTAATAATTACGATATTATTCTTTTAGATTTGGCAATGCCCGAAGTTAGCGGATTTGAAGTTTTAGACATTATGGAAAAGAATAATGTTTCTAGAGAAAATGTGGTAGTTTTAACAGCAGCTGATGTTTCAGATGAAGAAAGAGCCAAGTTAAAATCCTACAAAATTAAAGCATTTTTGGAAAAACCAACAGAACTTCCAACACTAATGTCCTTAATTTGTTGATAACTCAAATTTTTAAGAAAACTGAGTTTAGATAATAGAAAAAGTTTTCAATACATTAAACTAGTTTCTCTTTTCTTCATCAAATCTCATAATGGTTAAATGGTTATGTTATTTTCGATCAAAACCAAGATTGATGTTGATAAGCACATTGCTTATTTTTTCATAGATTTCATAATCTAGAAATGAAAAACAGTAATGCATTACATAAAAATCAAAATTAGAATATCATAAATAAGAAAATATTATCAAAAAAATCCCTAGAAAATGAAAACCTGTCCTAAATGCAAATCTGAGATCAAAATATCCAAATTTGGCACACACACAGTTGAAGCAAAATGTAATTGTCAAAAAGCACGATATTTCACAGATTCTGGAAATGATGATGATGCAAGAGAATCCTATATACGTAAATTATTTAGAAATTCAAAACCTTCCGTTCAACCATCTACAATTAAAACCGAACCTGTTTCTAAAAGCACTCCTCAAAATATACCGATTTCAAAAATTGAGGAATATTTTCCAACAAACATTGTTCCCAGAGACATTCAAAAACAAATTCTCAAAGAGATTGAAACCAGCATAAAATCAGGATTTAAAAAAATAGTGATTTCAGCTCCTACAGGAGTTGGCAAATCTGCTGTGGGAGTTGCAATTGCAAAATACTTCAAAGATGGATTTTTTATCACAAAATCAAAGAGTTTACAGGATCAATATACTAGAGATTATTCGTTTTTGCGACCGGTAAAAGGAAAATCAAATTTTGAATGCTTAAAAATTATGGAAAAGCAAAAAGTTGATGACCCAATCTTAGCAAAGGAGTTAGGTTACACTTGTGAAAAAGGAGATTGTGTTGAAGGAACAGAAAAAAATGAAAATGGTAAAGATGTTACCGTGTTTTGCAGATTCAAAAGACCTCTTAGTAATGTAACTTCTACCGATACGCAGAATGTGGATGATTGTAGCTATTATTTTCAAAAATATTATGGACTAGTATCTAGTTTCTCTGTGTGGAATTATTCTGCATTTTTTCAATTAATGCAAAATGAATCTGTTTTTAAAGAACACTTGCAAAAAAAAGTTTCAATTTTTGATGAGGCACATGGAATTGAAGATCAAATAATCCAGTTTATTGGAATAAATATTTCAAAAAATCAATTAGATGAATGTCAAATAGATATTGGGAAATATGATATTTTAGAAATTGATGAATTACTTGAAGTTCTAAATATCATGAGGCAATTTTATGGTACACAAATTGCAGAATTGGAAAAAAGAATGGAGGTAGATAAAGAAAAAGTGGATGTAAAGTTATTGGGAAGATTTGAAAGTAATTTTAAGAATTTTGCAAATGCAATTAATGAAATAAATAATGATCCTGGAAATTTCATTATTCAAGATTCTACAAATGATTATGCTAATTCGGTATCTGTTTCAATCAAGCCCTTAAGGATATCAAATTATGTTGAAGATTTCTTTAAAACAGAATATCAAATTTTCATGTCTGCAACAATTGATAAAAAGAGTTTTTGCGAAACAATGGGATTTGATGAATCTGAAATTGCATTTATTGATACCCCAAAATCCCCTTTTCCCTATGAACATAGACAAGTAGAATTTTTAGATATGGGTATTCTGAGTGCAAAATCGCCACCGGAAGTAGAATCAGGTGCAATTAGAAGAATCGATGAATTACTAACAAAACATGCGGATGAACGAGGGTTGATTTTAACTCAATCAAAATCTAGATGCTGGGAAATTCTTAGGGGACTATCTCCTGAAAACAAAAAAAGAATTCGTATATGTCATTCTACAAATAACGATGGAAAAACTCAAGATGATATAATTGATGAACATCGAAAGAACCGGGCGAGTGTATTATTATCCTCATCATTATGGGAAGGTGTTGATCTTAAAGACGAAGATTCTAGATTTCAAATAATTGCTAAAGTACCATACAAATCATTAGGAGATCCACGGGTTCGAGAGAAAATGAAAAAATTCCCATTATGGTATGATTCACAAACAATTATGACTATTTTGCAAGGATTTGGAAGATCAATTAGAAGTAATGATGATTGGGCAATTACATATGTGATTGATTCTAAGATTCATGAATTGGTCAATAAAACCCAAAAAATTATCCCCAAAGCATATCATGATGTTTTGGGCATTGAAAATGTATCCTAGTTGTAAATAGAAATTTTTTGTTAATGTAATGGTATTGTAAAGAAATGAGATATCTATGGTAACATAGCCAAGATATCTTGCTTTTCCAATTTGTTACAGCCTAAAAGATGGCCCACAAAAGAAAATTTACATTCCCTGGAACATGTTGAATGTCTTGTTGAATGGAATGCTTTACTGCAATTAATACAGATTCTTTTCATACCTTTAGTTGTATTTTTCTATATTTATCAAAGACCTATATTGAATTTCTAGTGGTAAATTTAGAAAAATCTCTAATCTTTATGATTTATTTTTTCAATAAATTTTTGCCATTCTTCATGAGTTACATTGGGCAGATGTTCAAGCTTTTCTGGATCAATTTCATCAGGATTATTCAATTGTTTCTTAAATTTATCAAAGCAATCTTGACATGTGGGAATTTTTTTTCTAATTTCCCCTTGTTCTTGAGCAGGAATGTAGTTTACAACAACACCATTTCTGCACATTATACACATTTTATCTGAACAATTCACACAAAACCAGCCTATCTCAATTCCTTGTCTTTCTGCACGTTTCTTGCTTTGCAAGAATTCTGAATACTCTTCGTTTGTGAATCTTTCAAGAATTTCATTATTGCAACTAGTGCAGGTCATGGTTCTAGCAATCATACCCTGATGTGGGAATTTGCAATATAACAATCACACTGATTTTAAAAATATACCTGGTACCAGGATCAATTTTTCTAACTCTGTTAAGGCGTTAAAATCAATAAAATGTGTAATTTCTTGGATCTCGATAGTTTGAAATTGCCAAACCCATCTGCCTTTTCTCAATTCATTCTTTCTGCAAATCTTTGGTGGAATACTTGACGTCAGACTTTCCTATTGATTGATCTTTTGATAAAAGACGTAGGTTATTCTCAAAGAGTTTAGAATCTAAGGGCCATCGCAACAATTCTTTCTGACAGTGGCTGCAAATTACCATCTAATCTATCCCCTGTTCCAATAGTGGCTAAAAGAATTAGCGCTACAAGAATTGCAAGAATAATCATCCCAACTAGAATGGCAAATATGAATATGGATTTCATTATTACAATCTAACCTGCATTATTTTTAACAATATTGAATACTCTCAAAGGGCTTTTCTTGCTTCTGAATATGAAAGATATTTTTTTTTGAACTTGCAAAATTACTCCATCATTTTCAACTGAAATTAATTTGACAGATGAATCCCATCATAAAAAAGATAATTGAGGAACACTATGGTAGTTTTTTGGTAGAGGAAAGTGAAAATAAAACAGAATTTCATTTTAAAATCTTATTAAATTACGTAAATTCGGCATAATCATGCCTAACGATTGGCACAAATTTTACCTTTAGTAGATAACAGAAATTTGATAAGAATAATCTATTTTTGTACCTGCTATCTCTAATATTGATTCTGATCGCTGATCTATAAACTTTGTGAGCAAATTGATCACATTCTCTGAAAATCTTCCAAATCCTTAATTGATTGATGAGATTTTCTTGCTTCATGGGCATTTCAAAATTTTTAACAAATGTCAAAAAAAGTAAAAAAATTTCACCTAAAATTAGATTATACGTTATTGATAAAGACAAACATTATTTCATAAATGACGGAATTGTCAAAAATGGATTCAACTCCAAACTGACTATCTCGAAGAATAGAGATAGTGTCCTATCTGCCTTTTCAAAAATGGCATTTCTATTTGATGAAATTATAAGATTAAGAATTGTGCAGTATTCAAATGAGGGTGATAGTGCAGAACTACTCTATCTCCTTAACCTAGTCCCAATTAATAGAAAAATCAGAACCTTTCTTGATTGGAAAGTATTTGTCCCTGAATTTACACGAGATATGTCTAGATTGTTTGAAGTAAGAAATGATACAGTTCATTGCATATCTTTGAATGAAGTATCTTACAATCCAAAAGCTAAAATTTCACTATCTTCTCCATCTGGATTTAAAAAATTTACAACCGATTTTCAAAAGGCATGGATGGAGTTGCTAAAAATCTATGTTAAAGAACAACAAAAATTAGACTTTGAGAAAATTTCTATAGATTAGGTTTTGTGATTGCGCCTTCTGCAGCAGAACCTACTAAAGTTGCAAATTTTGCCAAAGCTCCTGATGTGTAGTTTGGTTTTGGTGGACTCCATTCTTTTCTTCTATTTTCTAATTCTTCAGATGAAACATGAAGATCAATTATGTTAGTTTCAGTATCTATTGTAATTTCATCATCATTTTTCACGAGTGCTATGGGTCCTCCAACATATGCTTCTGGAGCCACATGTCCTACCATGAATCCTCTTGTTCCTCCTGAGAATCTTCCATCTGTGACCATTGCAACTTTCTTTCCTAACCCTTGACCTACTAGTGCTGCTGTTGTTGCTAACATCTCTCTCATTCCTGGACCTCCTTTTGGGCCTTCGTATCTAATTACTACGACATGACCTTCGTCAATCTCCCCTCTTTTTACTGCCTCAAATGCTAGTTCCTCCCTATCAAAGACACGAGCCTTCCCTGTGAATTTTGTCATTTCTACACCTGCAGTTTTGATTACTGCACCGTCTGGTGCTAGGGACCCTTTGAGAATAACTGCTGTTCCCACATTGTGAATTGGATTTTCCAAAGGTCTGATTATTTGCTGTTCTGCTTCAGGTAAAGTCATTGAATTCAAGTTCTCTTTGATAGTTTTACCAGTAATTGTAAGACAATTTTCATTTAGTAATCCCTTGTCAAGCAATTTCTTTAGAACAAATGGAATTCCTCCAATTTTATCAAGAGAATTCATGACATAGTTTCCACCAGGTTTCATATCTGCTATATGTGGTGTCTTTTTTCGTACTCTTTCAAAATCATCATATGTTAATTTGATATTTACTTCATTTGCAAGTGCTAACAAATGTAAAATTCCATTTGTCGAACCTCCAACAGAATTCAACATAGTAATTGCATTTTCAAATGCCTCAAAAGTAAGAACCTCTCTTGGTCTGATATCCATCTGCAATGCTTTTGCAGCTGCTACTCCTGTGTCATATACCATCTTCTCTCTTCTATCGTCTTCAGCAGGAGGACTAGCACTACCGGGTAATGAAAGACCAATAGCTTCTGAAATTGACGCCATTGTATTTGCTGTAAACATTCCTCCACATGATCCTTCATTTGGACATGCAGTGTTCTCAATATTTTTTAGACCTTCTAATGACAATTGTCCTGCATCATATGCTCCTACTGCTTCGTAAACATCTACAACTGTTAGTTCTTCACCATTTAACATTCCTGGCATAATTGTTCCTCCATACACAAATACTGATGGGACATTCAATCTAGCCATTGCCATCATTGTTCCTGGAAGACTCTTGTCACATCCTGCAATTCCTACTAGTGCATCATATTGATGTGCCCTGACCATTAATTCAATAGAATCTGCAATTACCTCTCTAGAAATCAATGATGATTTCATACCCTCGTGTCCCATTGCAATTCCATCACTTACTGCAATTGTTGAAAATTCTCTAGGTGTTGCACCTGTATCTGCAACCCCCTCTTTTGCTTTTAATGCTAATCTTGGAAGGTGAATGTTACATGGAGTTGCTTCATTTCCTGTATGACACACTCCAATCATTTGTTTTGATAAATCACTATCGTCTAATCCCATAGCTTTGTACATGGCTCTTTGTGGTGCACGAGAAGTGCCTTCTACAACATTCCTACTAGATATTCCTTCCATAGATGAAATTCTTGATTGCTATAATTTAGACTTTGTTTTAAAATCAAATCTTCAAATTTAATTTTATTTGAAATTCAAAATAAGAATTATTGGGTGACCATTTGCAAAAATTTCTACTCTACTTGAACAATTCCTTGCTTTATTAGAAATTCTATGCCCAAAACAAAAGAACTCTCATCTATGGAACCTTCTGCCCACCATTTTGCGTTGTTCTTTACCCATGCAGGAATCTCTTTTGAAGAATCACCTGTCTCTACAACTGAATGAACATTCATAATTTTCTCTTTGATTAAGAACTGGATTCCTTGAACAAAGGAGCCATCATCTATGGAACCTTCTGCCCACCATTTTGCGTTGTTCTTTACCCATGCAGGAATCTCTTTTGGTATGGTTGGGTCTTGAATTTTTTCTGTGTTTTCTATTAATTCCAAGTCAAATTCAGAATATAGATAACTTGGTAAATCTTGAGAATCTTTGCCAATCAAAACAAGCTGAATCTTATATTTTCCTTCTTGCGAACTTCCAAATTCTCTAATTTCATTTCCTTGAGGTAATGTAATTCCCAAGACATTTTGATTCCCACCTGTGTTTAGTTCTTTAATTCCATTAGGATGGGTAATTGAATATCCATATCTAACATTTTCAATATATTCTCCATTTTCAAAAAATGCTAGACTGAGCGTCAACTCTTTTTGTTGAGAAAAAACTGAATCGTATTGGATTAATGCTGAAAAACTATTATCAAACTGAATTTCTTTTTTTACAAAAGTTGAATCATTGCCTGGCAAAATAGAAATTTTAAGACTTTCTGAATTATTTTTAACCTTCTTTAGATTTTCTTGATCAATCATAAAATGAATGACATTGGAATTCTTTTTTGATATCGTATCATAATGTAGGGCATTAGGTATGACAAAATCATCATTTACAATAGCTGTGAAACCATACACTTCTTCAAAACCTAGAAATGATTTTGGGAACTCGAATGAGTTTTTCAAATGATGTGTATGCTCTAAATGATTCCAATCAATAGGCATTTCAAATGATAATTTTTTTGTATCTGAATCAAAAATCATATCTGTTATTGGTTCTTGATAATTTTTTACAGGAATTTTGTATTCATTTTGATTTATTAAAACTGTAAAAATTTTCTCAGATGGAATGAATAATCTTGTTTCAAATTCAATGTCTTCAGATGTCTGAGTTTTTGGATTCTTTGCCCCAATTATGGATGTCTTAACTACGTATTCTCCACTCTCGTGAAAAACTGGACCTGAAATCACTGGTGTACTTGATGCTGAGGAAACAAGGGCGTTTGGAACAATAGGATCATTTTCACCAAAATATTTAGTGCATTTCCATAACTCTTTTTCTTCACAGCCTGATTTTGGTTTGATCTTTAGATTCAATTCTCCATCTTGATCATAAAACATTTGATTCGCTACTAGTTGAGTGCCTTGAAGAATTTGGACTCTGTAAGTCACACTTTCGATATTCATATTTGAGGCCGTATCAAACAATCGGATATTCAAATCCAGACTGGAATCTTTTCCAACTGTGTAATCGATTGGAAATATTGTTGTACCTATGGTTAATTCCCCATCTCCAAATGAGACTGGCGGTGCTTGTTCTCCTCCATGATGTTGTGCAAATGCTGTAGGAACTGCAAATAAAACTAAAAATGCAATACTAAAAATTAAAAATTTCATAAACAATCTAATTTTTTGCCATATTAGAACAAATCTGATTTTTCGAAATTCGTATCATTATTCATTGAGTTTAAATTCTAACCGCTGTGCTGATTCTTATGGAACAAAAAGCACTCGAATGTCCTGTTTGTAAAAGCAACAAAGCTGAAATCGCAGGTGAGAATGTTAAATTAAGCGGAAGATTTGAAGATAAAGAATTTCTTACAACAGAATTAACTGTTCTTAGATGTTCTCGTTGTGGATATTACATGTTCTTTGATAAAATGGCACAATTTACAACAAAAGAATCCTAAAAGTCTATTTGACAATTATTTGGTTTTCTAATTCTATTAGTTGACCTTCAATCTCTTCTGGAGTTTCTCCACCATAGGAAATCAAAACTCTATCATCTTCCATAATTTCAATATCTCTAATATCATCTACTTGATTTCCATTATAGTAGAACTTTAGAGAATAGTCATCATTAGTACAGAATTCTCTGCCATCTTGGAACACGAAACATTGGTCATCAAGACCTAATGATAGTGTCTCAAAGAGATATCCTAACGTAACTCCTGTTGCATGCTTGTGAATTGTGGAGCCGTCTCTTCCTTCAAAGTGAATCCAACTTGATTTGATTTGGTATGCTGGTGCTGAAAAGTCAAAAGTATCTCCAAATATTCTTACTGCGACTGCAGCATGTGCGTGATCACTGCCTAATGCACCTGCATTTTCAGGTCCTCCTGGGGCAGTACTTTGATCCATGTTTATGAAAAGATAACCTGCGTATGCTACGATTACTCCGATGATTGCCAAAACACCAACTGCAATGAGTGTATTCTTTCTTTGCTGTGCTGAATGTTTTGTAGCATAGTTTTCACGTTTTTGCTCACGCTCTCTTCTCTCTTTTCGGCCCATAGGATGTTCAAACTCTAAAATTTGCCCTAATTAACCATTCGATAAACCGGTTCCAATTTTGGAATTTTTCGAAAAAAATTAAATAAAATCCAGTCTAATAAAGAAAGTTATGAGTTGCATCTTTTGTGATATCCTAGATGGTAAAAGAGAGGGTCATATTCTGTATGAGGATTTCTCTCATATTGCATTTTTAGATAGATACCCAATTGATGTAGGTCACAGTTTGGTAATTCCTCGTCAACACCATGAAAGAATAACTGAGATGACCCCTGAAAACGTAGGAAAATTATTTTCACTTGTTCCAAAAATTGCCAAGGGGATACTGGTTGGGACAAAAGCTGATGCATTTAGCATCGCTCAAAATAATGGCCGTGCGGCAAAACAGATTATTCCACATGTGCATATTCACATTATTCCAAGATACAACAGTAAAGGAACCATTTGGACAAAACGACAAATTTCAACTGATTCTGAGCTTGAAGAATTGGCAAAAAAAATTCGTAGCTCTATTTAGTGTGACCTGGATTATACCGTAAAATCGCACCAATTTTTCCAAGACTTCCTAACATGTTTCCATGTTCGGCACTTCCAGAAACCACTTCTAATTTTGAGCCTGTCTTTGATGCTATTAATTCTAAATAATCCACGATGTCTTGTTCATTTGCTTCTACTTCCATAGAATTACATCCTGGACATGGTTTGCTAGTGTATTCTGTTTTCTTTGGAATTACATCTGGCCTTTCAACAATCTCTTCTTGAAGATGATTACATCTTTTACACAATCCCTCAACTCTATTCAAGTTTGTATTGTCTGTAATAATCAGCGTCTCTACTACGTTGTTTTTTAGAAACTCAATTACTTCCTGTAATCCGTATGAGCCTTTTCCAGTATTCCCATTAATTTCTCTAAATAGTGCCTCTACGAGTTTCTTTTCTTCGACTAGTCTAAAGTTTCCTAAAATGTCTGATGATTTTGCAAATGCTTCTCTAATCCCCTCTGCACCAGAGTATGATGAATCAATTGTTGCAATAATATTATTTTGTAATCTGTATTCAAGATAATTCCCATTAATGAAATCTTCTTTTGTAGGACCCGGACCTGAAATGACTAGTCCTTTAACGGGATAGATGTCGATAAAATACTCTCTTGTTGTTTGAGCAACCCTGTTAAAATAATATGTCAATTCCATCTCTCTGAGTTTTTGGAATCTTTTTGCAGACTGTCCTCCCTGCCTGTGTTTTCCTGCAACCCCTGAACCTGTTTGCGACAAAACTTCAATTTTGTCTCCGTGCAATAATCCCCATCCTGCGTCCTTTGAATCAATTGCCAAGAATCCAATCAAGTTGTCGTCTTTGAGCATATCTTTTAGAATGTCTACGTGGAAGTGATCATCACATCTGTAAAGATATTGATTCAAATCTTTTGGAGGGTCTATCTCCCAAACTTTTACAACTTCACTTCCTAGTGGTCCGCCTTCTTCTGGAGGCAATGCACCACAAAACATCACGAGTCCTCTTTCAGGAGTTTTTTTGTATAGTTTCAATCTCTGAACTACTTTCCCTAAAGAATCTACAACATGGGTTCTGGTTAGATCTGATTTGATATTATCTGCAGTACCCTGTTCTTGTTGAAGAGCACCAATAATCTCATGGAGTTGTTTTCCTTTTGGGATGTATACTGTGATTAATTCAGTCCCACGACCTGATTTTTTTGATAGTTCCTCTAACGTTTTTCTGATTTTATAGATTTGAACAGAATCTTGCTTTTCTATGTCTATTTTACCCATTTGTGATTTCTCCAAACTGTGCAGATATTAATTTTGATTGATTGTTTTGCATATGATCACAACTCATCAATTGTTTTAAGAAATACTTCTAATGGTTGATTTCCCCTTATTTTGATAATTTTTTCATCGTTGAATACCAAAAATGAAGGTGTTGCATCGATTCCAATTTCTCTTCCAAACTCATACAATCCATCAATCTTGTTTTGATATTTGTGATCATCCAGACACGTGTTGAATAATTCTAAATCCAAACCAACCGTTGATGCAAAAAATTGTAATGATTCTCTGGTAATCCAACCTGTTCTCTCCCCTCCCCAATTCTTGTAAAGTTCATCATGATATTCCCAGTACTTTCCTTGGTCTTCAGCACAATATGATGCCTCTGCCGCCAGTATTGAATCTGGACCGTTAAGTGGAAAATCTTTGAAAACAAGTTTAACTTTGCCTGTTTTGATAAAATCATCGTTTATCACATTTAGTGTGTCTTGATGAAATTTGTAACAAAAAGTACATTGATAATCTCCCCATTCTAGAATTGTAATTGGCGCATTTTCGTCTCCTAAAATTGGAGAACCACCTTCTTGTAGTTTTGATGATGTGAGTTTAGTAGGATTTTTTTCAGACTCGGGATAAAATGACAAGAAACCTCCTGCAAGAATCCCTATTGCAATTGGTATAGCTAGAAGATAATACTTGATCATGTTGGCTTTTTTTTAATTGCAAGTAAAAGTCTTCTTTAATTTGCAGCAATAGTCCACAGGGCAGAATTCTTCGCTGATATTTCTGCTACAAATGAATCATCTGATGATGAAATAATTATGATGTCTCCTTCTGAAGGATCTAATCCTTCCATCAGGGCTTGTTGAGTTTTCTTATCTTTGCTTAAACAATTTTTGTCTTCTCCTGGAAAAACAAATTTGTTATTCTTGAATGCCAATGTGGTGCATCCTGATGAACCATACATTATTGCATAGTCTCTTTGCTCCAACCCTGTTTTTATTGCAGATGAATATTTTTTCAGAATGATCGCATGATTATTTTTTCTAGGCGTTAGGTTATTTTTTTCAATTTTACATTCTTTTGGAATGACTTTTTGTAATTGTGATGTGAATTTTTTACCATTTTCTGTTAGAAAATTTCCTGCTCTGGTTGATTCTATCATCTTTGCCTCCTTTAGGTGTGAAATTAGGGTCTTTACTGCTCCTTCTCCCAAATGAATTTCCCTTCCCAATGTGGCTCTACTAACAAATTTTTCTTCAGATAACAACTGAAGAGCTTTGAATACATGCGGAATACTAAATGTGAGTATTTTGCTAGATCCTTTTCTTGAAACAATATTTTGTAATGTCTGAATATTTTTTTTCATTGATCGTCAAACCTGTTTCTTTATTAATTGGATAAATCATCCAAGAGCTTAAATACATTCAGCTGGTGCTATCGTCATGTATGAAACAAGGCAAATTAATGTGTCTAAATCACAAGTACCAAAATTAGCAATTATTGCATTAGGTATCATCTTTGCAGCAGGATTATTTGTTGTAGGATTTGATCAAGGACATGTTTTCAGTCTGGTTTATGGTGAACAAGCATTCACTGAAATGTATCTCCATGAACTCACTCATGATATGAGACATGCAGCTGGCTTTCCATGCCATTAGAAATTCCTTATCATGAAATCGTCTCTTTTTATCGTAATTGTTCTACTTTCAGGTGCGTTTGCTGGATTGATTCATGGAACAGTAAACTTTGCAATTGTTGAACCATATCTTGATCAAGCAATAGGGATTGAAAACCAAAACCTGTTTGAATCTGGTGCAGAAGAAGATTCACCCGAATTTTGGGTAGAGTATGAGGGATACAGAACTTGGCAAAAAAGTGGACAGATTCTTGCAGGTGTGATTTTGGGTACTTCCGTTGGTGCACTATTTGGAATTGTTTTTGCATTATCTAGAAATGCTTTACCTGGAAACAATGATGTCAAGAAATCATTAATTCTTGCAGGGGTAATGTGGCTTACACTATACATCATTCCATTTTTGAAATACCCTGCAAATCCTCCAACAGTTGGAGATGGTGAGACTGTTGTATTAAGATCAATTCTATATTTGTCATTTATTGCCATTTCTGGGATTAGTGCAATTGGGTTTTATCAATTATCTAAGAAACTCAAAAACAACAAAAAACTTTTGGCCCTTGTAGGTTATGGTGTATTCATTTCTGCAGTATTTTTTGTAATGCCAGAAAACCCTGATGAAATAACTGCCCCTATGGATTTGGTTTATGAATTCCGATTCATGTCTGTTCTTGGAGTGACCTCATTTTGGGCATCTATTGGAATCATCCTTGGTTTGTTTTGGAGGAAACTGTCTTCACAAAAAGAGATTGACTACAGCTAATTCTAAATCTATAGAATGAGAACAAAAACATTTTGTTTAAATACATCTAGGATATTTTTGAATTTACATGTCCCGAAAACTGACATTACCTCAACTCAAAAAATACGACATTACTCAAAAAGTAATTGAAGCATTAGCCGATTCTGAATCCCGTGCCATATTATTCTCAATAATTCGAAAAGGAAATACTGCTGCAGAACTATCTGTAAAACTAAAAATCCCTCTTAGTTCAGTATACAAAAAACTAGCAGATCTTGAAGAACTCACACTCATCGAAGTTGAAAAATGGATGTTGTCTGATAAAGGTAGAAAATACAAGGTCTACAGAAGTAGAATTAGTAAAGCAGATATCTCAATCAAAAAACCTGAACCTGTGCTTACTCTGTTACCAAACAAGTGATTCTATGTCAAAACCAAACATTATCCAATTATCTGAATTTGATATCACTCAGAAAATCATTGAATCTCTGAGCAATGTTTGTACTAGAGCAGTATTGTTTTCAGTCAAAAATGAATCAAAGGACGCAACACAGATTGCTGAAGAACTCAAAATTTCACTTTCAACAGTTTACAAAACACTCTCAAATCTTGAGGATCTTGCATTAGCTGAAGTGGACAAATACATAATCTCTCCAGAAGGGAAAAAGATCAAACAATACAGAAGTAGAATTGGTAAAGTTGAGATTACTGTTGATAATCTTGAGCCTAGTTTGAATTTGTATCCTAACACAGATAACCCAAAATCTAGCCTATAGTTATTCTCATTATATAGACTTAGAATCACTCTTTGGAATGAAAATCCAGTTTAAATAATTTAGCTCATCCTAATTTTTTTAGAAATCATGAAACAAAAAACAACCATGGCGATTATTGTTGCATTTGTAGCTATTGGCATCGCAACAATTCCTTTGAGCCAAACCGCACAAGCACAGAGTTCTATTCCTGATTGGATTAAGAACAATGCCGGTTGGTGGGCAGAAGGCGCTGTAGATGATGAAACTTTTCTAAATGGGATAACATTCCTAATTGAAAACGGAATCATCAATGTTTCATCTGATTCAAAATCTGTAGATGTTGACACTCTAACCATTGGATTTATTCCAGTTGAAAAGGCCGACGAGTTAACTCCTAAAGCCCAAGCACTAGAAGAATTCCTAGAAAATGAATTGGGTGTTGATGTTGAGGTAGTAATTCCAACAAATTATGAGACCATTATTGAAGGAATGAGATTTGGTCACATTGATGCTGCATTTATGGATACTGGACCTGCATGGATTACCCATGAAAGAACTGGTGCAGAAGCTGTATTGGCAGAACTTGTCAAAGGCAAAGTGAATTACCAGGCAACAGTTTGGACACTGGCAGAAAATGATTCTCTTCAATCAATCGAAGATACTGTTGGCAAGAAAGTTGCATTTACCAGCATGACTGGCTCCTCTGGTTTTGTTAGACCAATGGGAACTCTAGTTACAGAAGGCCACATAACCATTGAGGGTGACGATATCGTTGCACTCGAATCTGCATTAGCAAACAACTTTGAAAGTTACACCTTTGCTGGTGGTTACAAAGCAGCATTAACCTTGCTTCTAGAAGAAAAAGTTGATGTCGCCTTTGGTTCTGATATCGCACCTGCAAAGTATCTTGAGTTAGAGGATCAAAAGAAGTTACGTCCAGTTACAACTATTGGACCAGTGCCATCTCATGTGTTTATGGTAAGCGCTGATATATCAGACTCTACCAAAAATGCACTAGTAGACAGTCTAATCAAACTAAACTATGATGAACACAATTCAATCTTGACAGACTTGTATGGTGCTGAAGCACTAGTTCCAACTACCACTACAATGCACATAGGTGAATTCGGTGAATTTATCAACGCATTAACAGGACTTGATCAGAAGATACTTGACAAATACGACAAGAGCAAATAAAAACAGGAATTCTGAAAAATGAAACAAATTCAGATGACCGCAAATCTTTCTTTTTCTTCAATTGCAACAAAGAAAATTATCCAAATGAATGATGTCTGGACATCATATGATTCGAAAAGCTTTGCACTAGAAGGAATTAACATGTCTATTGACAGAGGTACAAATTATGCCATAGTTGGACAATCTGGTTCAGGGAAATCTACTTTGCTAAAACTAATGAATGGAATGATGATTCCTAGTAAAGGTACCATCAAAATTGATTACATCACTCCAAACATGAATGATAAAAAATTCAAAAAAATGATGCATACTATTGGCTACATTCCTCAAAATCTCGGATTGGTGAAAAATAGTACTGTTCTAGAAAATATTCTGATTGGTGCACTCCCAAGATTAGGAAAAGTTCAATCTTTTTTCAAAAAATTTCCTGAAAATGAAGTTACAGAAGCTAAAAAAATTATTTCACAAGTTGGTCTTTCTGGAAAAGAAGAAAGAAAAGCCTACATGCTAAGTGGTGGTGAAAAGAGAAGGGTTGCAATTGCTAGAGCATTAATGCAACATCCAACAATCCTTCTTGCTGATGAAATTGTATCAGAATTAGATCATGTAACAGCTCGTGAAATTATGGATTTGATTGCAGATGCTCAAAAGAGTATGAATCTTACTGCAATAATGGTTCATCACGACATGCAACTTGCATTAGAATATGCCAATCGTGTTGCAGTTATCAAAGAAGGGCAAAAAATTCTTGAGATTGGTGTTGAGGGTGATACTATTGTTGATTTTCAGACTGGTGATATGAACACTGAAGAAATTATGGAGATGTATGCTGATGACACCAAAAAATAACATCGTCATCGGAATTATCATTGCGTTACTTGTTGCAGCCTCTTACAACATAGATGCCAATCCTGTTGACTTTGTTCAAGGGTTGCCAAATCTTGGAATTGTAGCTGAAGAGATGCTCGAAGTTGAATCAAAATACATTCCTACTGCTCTTTGGGCAATGTTTGAAACTATTCAGATGGCCTTTATTGGAACAATTGTTGGTGTTGCAATTGCATTACCATTGAGTATGCTTGCAGCAAGAAATCTCAACAGCAAGTATGTTTATGCTCCAATTCGTGCATTGTTGGCAGCAATCCGTACATTTCCATCAATTCTTTGGGCAATTTTGTTTGTAATTATGGTTGGATTGGGACCATTTGCAGGGGTTCTAGCAATTATCATGTATACGATAGGATTTGTCGCAAAATTGCAGTATGAGGCAATTGAAACAATTGATTCAGATCCTATGGATGCAGTAAGTTCAATCGGTGTCTCAAAATGGCAGTTAATCAGATATGTTGTGATTCCTGAATCTGCATCTCATTTATTGAGTCAGATGCTTTACATGTTTGACTACAATGTGCGTCAAACAAGTATTCTGGGACTAGTCGGCGCAGGTGGAATTGGATTTTACATTATCAATTACATCAAGTTCTTTGAATATGGAAAAGCTGCCGTCTTTATGTTGGTAGTTTTGGCAGCAGTATTGATAATTGACTGGGTTAGTGTCAAAATTAGAGACAAGTATATCATAAAGTCTCAACATGGAATGGAAGTTACTGCAAAAAATAATTGATTTTAGGTTGTAACTTTATCTAACTGATTTGTTTCTGTTGCTGTCTTTACTTCCCTTGCTATTCTTTTCCCCATACTCATGGTTTCATTGAATAGCAGATTGTAGTATGGAGAACCATCCATGTAGATGTTAGAACCTGCAACAATTCTTGCTGAGAACTCAAATGATGTGAATTGTGCATTCTCATCATATACTCCTTCTATACAAAATGGACCGTTCATACCAGGTGCCACTATTCTTTTTGATGCTTCAACAAAATTCTCACCCATCGTGTATACTTCATCTAGTAATGATTCACGTAAAACTAGAGGGCTATTTCCAATTACATTGAATGATGGAACTTTGTTTGATTTCATTTGTTGCTCAGCTGGGATTCTTCCCAAACCCTCAATATCTGATTCGTGTCTTTGATCAACTCCATAGAATTCTAACTCTTCTTTTAGTGGAGAATAGAAAAATGTCAAGTATGCTAAAACACCTGCAGCATATTCTTGAATGTATAGTGTTTCATCTTTAGAAATAACTCCTTCTGAAATCAATTGATTTCTTTTTGTATTGTAATCATCCTCATTTGCTGCCATGAAATATCCTTTACCTCCAGCTGCGCCTTGTCTTTTTACTATTGATAATTTTTCAATCTCACTAGGATTTGTAACTGGTTTTGGCATTGGAAGAGTAGCTTCTCTCATGAGTTTTTCTTTCATCTCTCTGTCTGACTCCCACCTGAGAATCCATTTGTTACCAAAGATTGGAGTTTTGATAGATTCAATTTCATCAGAACTCATCTGAGCAATCAATGTTCCATGGGGAATTAACACTGCATCATTTTTCTCTAGAGTTGCCTGGACTTTTTCATCAAGGACTTCTCTGAATTTGTCTACTATGATTAATTCATCAATAAATGGAAATCTACGGTATAATTTTTCACGCTTTTTCTCACAAACTAGAATTGTTTTCAACCCTTCATCTTTTGCACCTTTGAGAACTTGCAATGAACAGTGAGAACCTAATGTTGCAATTGAGGTCATATTATGACTACTCTAGAATTCTGTACTTTATGAACTATGTGCGGATGTAACATATTGGAAAACTTCATCTATTAACTCCACACTGAGTTCTGATTTGAGATCTTCGGGAATTACCTTTAATACAAAATCATACATTGTTGTGTTTTTTGGAAGTTCTTCTCTTTCTTGCAATAAAGAAAACACTGCTATTCCATTTGAAATTACTGCTACTAGTTTTTCTTTATTTGAAAGGGTCATGAAAATTATGTAGATTACTGGTAAATTAATGTAAATTTATTGTTGATCTCAAGATACCGACTTTATCGTTACTTGATTAAATGACTGCATAGATTTAGTCTCTGTATTAAAGACCTCTAATTCAGGTGATATATCATGTCCACCAGCTTCAGGTGGTGCTTGCGATGCATGATATCCAACATATCCTGCTACTACGATGATAAAACCAATAACAATTGCCATTAGTACGTCCATCTTGTTTTGGTGTGGAATTGGTACTGGCTATAAGCATTATGAAAATTGGACATTTACCAATTTTGAATATAAAAATTAATTACACCATGAAATATGGAATAGAGTAATTTGATAGAAACTGAGCTTGGAAATTTACGTAGATCTCATTATTCAGATGAACTTAACTCATCAATGGATGGTACACAAGTTACTGTCATGGGATGGGTTCTGACTGTCAGGGGACATGGAAACATCAGTTTTGCTACCATTCGAGACAAAAATGGTGATGTCTCTATTGTTGCAAAGAAAGGAGATTGTCCTGATGATGTACGTGAAAAAATATCCTCCTTAAAAGCACATTCTTCAATTGCGATTACTGGAAATGTGAAATCCTCTGAAAAAGCGCCTAGCGGTTATGAAATAGTTCCAACTGAACTCAGAGTATTTTCCGAGGTTGAAAAAATTCCTCCCTTTGAACCCATAGCCAAGACTGTCAAAAACATTGATACAAGATTAGAGGTAAGACCAATTGATCTTAGACGAAAAGTACTACAACATATCTTCAACACAAGAAGCCTGGTTTTAAAATCAATTCGTAGCTACTTTAATGATCAAAATTTTGTTGAAATCAATACCCCAAAAATGATTGCAACAGCTACTGAAGGTGGTGCTGCACTATTTCCAATATTTTACTATAACAAAGAAGCATTCTTAGCTCAGAGTCCGCAATTGTACAAAGAACAACTCACAATGAGTTTTGAAAAAGTATTTGAGATTGCCCCTATCTTTAGAGCAGAACCATCAAGAACTAATCGTCATCTTGCCGAAGCAATATCTATTGATTTGGAAGAAGCATTTGTCGATTACAATGATGTGATGAATAGAATTGAAGAAATTATCAAAATTTCAATTAAAACAGTAACTGATTATGCAAAAGAAAATCCTGACACCGAATTTACAATTCCAGAAACTCCTGATTCAATACCTCAATATTCCTACGATGAACTGGTTGATAAAATGCAAAAGGCCGGTGCAAAAACAGAATGGGGTGATGACCTATATCCATCAAACCTCAAAAAAATAGGTCTTGAAGGATTTTACTTTATCAAAGATTGGCCATTAGCTCCAAAACCCTTCTATGTTAAAGATAGTAAATCTAACCCGAAAATTTCTGAATCATTTGATTTGATGTTTGGCGATTTGGAATTATCTTCTGGCAGTACAAGAATTGAAAAACGCGATGAACTAGCTGAGAGAATGAAAAACAAAGGTATGAACACTGATGCATTTGAGTACCATCTCGGTGCATTTGATTATGGAGTTCCTCCTCATGCTGGATGCGGTATTGGTCTTGAGAGGCTAATTATGGCTTTGACAGGCACAGAAAACATTCGTGATGTAACATTTTATCCAAGAGATGTTGATAGACTAACACCATAGGTGTGGTAAAATGGTTACAGAAGAAGAGATTGAAAAAGTAGCAAAATTAATGAAAATAGAAGTAGATGATCATAAAGAGTATGTAGACAAGGTACATGCCATGATTGATTATTTTGACATTTTGGATTCTGCTGGAGTTGAAGATGAAGAAATATTTATGCAGGAAATTCCTATTACTGCTCTACGTGAAGATAAACACATTCCATTTGATGAAAAACTCATTGAAAAACTAAATCACTACAAAGGAACCTATGTTCGAGCTCCAAAGATGTCATAATGAATCTCAAAATTTCTGCTTTAAGCTATGTACAAGAAGTACAAAATGGAAACATCTCTGCTGAAGATTTTACTGCAGCAACTTTAGAACACATTCACAATATTGATGAAAAACTGCATGCATTTTTGTCTGTAAATGATAACGCAATTAATCAGGCAAGAGATATCGATAAAAAAATAAAATCGGGGAAAAAAGTCGGTGCATGTTTTGGAATGCCAATTTCAATTAAAGACAACATGTGTATCAAAGACAGTAAGACAACATGTGCCTCAAAAATGCTTGAGAATTTTGTTGCCCCATATGATGCAACTGTGATTTCAAAACTGAAAGAACAAGATGCAATTTTTATCGGAAAAGCAAACATGGATGAATTTGCAATGGGCTTGACAACTGAATTTAGTGCATATGGTCCAAGCAAAAATCCCTGGAATGTGGATTACACCCCTGGTGGTTCATCTGGCGGTAGCGCTGTTTCTGTAAGCGCATTTGAATGTGTGGCATCCCTTGGTTCTGATACTGGGGGTTCTGTTAGAAACCCTGCAAGCTTTTGTTCTACGGTAGGCTACAAACCCACATATGGTTTGATTAGTAGATATGGTCTAATTTCATACGCAAACAGTATTGAGCAGATTGGACCTGTTACTAGAACTGTCAAAGATACTGCATTTTTACTAAATATGATTACGGGATTAGATCCTAATGATAATACAACGGTTGATAACAAAAACGAGGACTATCTTTTAGGCATAGATTCTGGTGTTGAAGGTAAGAAAATAGGCATTATCAAAGAGATGATGGCTGAAGGAACTGATCCTGCAGTCGTATCTGCGACAAATGATGCAATATCAAAACTTGAAGGATTAGGTGCAATATGCGAAGAAGTATCACTTGACATGGTGAAATACTCTGTTGCTGCATACTATACCATTACTGCAACTGAGGCGGGTAGTAACTTGGCTAGATATGATAACTTGAGATATGGATATGATTTCTCACTTGAAGGATACGAGTTTAACTCTTACATTCAAAAAGCAAGAAAGAACTTTGGACCTGAAGTTACAAGAAGAATGATTATTGGTGGATTTGTTCCATCCGCAGGACATGCAGGTAAATATTTTCTCAAAGCACTCAAAGTAAAAAGTAAACTTACTAAAGAGATCAATGATGCGTTCAAAAAATATGATTTGTTAATTGCCCCAACTGTTCCAATCCTGCCATTCAAACTTGGGGAAAAAATTGATGATCCTGTTGCATTGTTCCTAGTTGATATTAACACTGTAACTGCAAACCTCACGGGAAAACCAGCAATCTCAGTCCCTTTTGCTGTTTCAAATGGACTGCCAATTGGAATTCAATTACTGGCAGATTCTAATAATGATAAAATTTTACTTCAAGCTGCAAATGCATTGGAGCAAACTGTAAAACTACCGGAGGTTCCAATATGACCAAGATTGGTTTAGAAATTCACTGTCAATTAACAAACCTTGAAAGTAAATTGTTCTGTTCATGTAAAGCAAATTATCGTCAATTTGAAATTAATGAAAACATTTGTCCTGTTTGCATGGGATTACCTGGAAGTTTACCTCGACTAAATCAAGATGCTGTAAAAAAAGCAACAATGATTGCAATGGCACTAAACTGCTCTACTCCTGAAAAAATTGCATTTTTTAGAAAAAACTATTTTTATCCTGATTTGCCAAAAAATTTCCAAATCACCCAACTAAACATCTATGGAGATACTAGTGTGGGTGGAACTGGCTCAATCATGGTTGGAGATAAGAAAATTAGAATTACCAGAATTCAACTTGAAGAAGATCCTGGTAGGCTCATTTATGAGGGAAGTTCTTCTAAAAATCAAATCACTCTTGTTGATTACAACCGTGCTGGTACACCTCTAGTTGAGATAGTAACTGAGCCAGATTTTGAGAGTCCAAAACAAGTACGAGAGTTTCTCAACATCTTGTCTGATTTACTAGAGAATCTGGGGGTATCTGATCCTAGTTTGGAAGGTGCGATGAGAGCAGATGCTAATGTTTCCATTGAAGGCGGAAAGAAAGTTGAGATAAAAAATATAGGCTCATTCCACGATTTAGAAAAAGCAGTTCACTTTGAAATTACTCGACAAGAGAGTTTGCATTCTAGAGCGATTGAAATTGCACAAGAGACACGTCATTGGGATGATAAAAGAAAAATAACTATCTCATCTCGTTCCAAAGAAGAAGCACTAGATTATCGTTATTTCTTGGAGGGAGACATACCATGGGTTACAATCGATCCAACAATTCAAGAAAAATTAAAATCTCAAATGCCTGAAAGTATTAGTTCCAAAAAAGAAAGATATGTTTCAAAATACAATATTCCAAATCAGGTTGCAGATGTTTTGTCATCTGACAAATTTTATTCTGATTTATTTGAGGATTCTCATACAGAATCAAATGCAAAAGAAATTGCAAATATTATAACAACTGATTTGATGGGGTTGGTTGATACTCGAGAAAAACGTGAGGCCTCAAAGATAACTTCCACACATTTGAGAGATTTGGCTAATGCAATTCAAGCAGGAAAGATTTCAAGAAACTCTGCCAAAAATGCATTGTATGAGATTGTGAAAACTGGAAAAGATCTATCTCAAGTAATGTCTGATCTTGATTTAGGTAATGTATCTGATGAATCAGAATTGCTCACTATAATCAAAGATGTGATTTCAGAAGAACCTCAAGCAGTACAACAAGCAAAATCAAATCCTCAAACCATAAACTATCTTGTAGGTAAGGTCATGCAAAAAACCAAAGGCAAGGCAGATCCTAAACTTACCCTAGATTTACTCAAAAAACAAATTGAATGAGAAATGTCTGAACTATCTCTTGAGGATATAGAATTTATCAAAATTTTAGCAACTTCTGACGCTACTGTGCTTCAGGCAGGCATGAATGATGCTACAAGAAAAAGATTAGATGATCAAATAGGCGTGATTTTGAGGGAATATTATCATGAAAATACAACATTTTCGGGTTCAAAACGAATAAAGGAATTTGAAAAAGCAGGAATCACTGAGGATCATGGTAAGGCAGCAATTGCATGTGCACGCCGTCTTGGAATTGACATATCTTAATCTAAAATCTTTTTAGATTCCATCTGACTTTACAAATTAAATCTTGTCAAATTTTGAGTTTGTTCCAACACAAAACCAAGTTGAAGAATCCAACATCTTTCGTTTTATGCAAAAACATGGATTATCTTCATTATCTGAATTGTCAAAAAAGGCAAAAGATGAAACCGAATGGTTTTGGCAAGAAGTAGATAAAGACATTGGGATAGTTTGGGATTCACCCTATTCACAAATACTAGATTCCTCAAATGGAACCGCATATTCTAATTGGTTTGTAGATGGTAAAACAAATATCTACAAATCTACCGTTGAAAAGTTTGTAAAATTAACTCCAGATAAAATTGCATACCACTTTGTTTCAGAAGATGGGACAACATCTAAACTCACATATCGAGAATTGGACAATAAAGTATCAAAACTTGCAAATGGTCTAAAATCACTTGGTGTTAAAAAAGGGGATGTTGTGGCAATTTATCTTCCAATGATACAAGAAGCCATTTTGGCAATACTTGCATCTGCTAAAATTGGTGCAGTACAAACTGTGATCTTTTCAGGATATAGTACTGAATCACTTCACATACGATTACAAGATTGTCATGCCAAAGTTCTTTTTGTTTCAGATGGATTTTGCAGAAAGGGAAAATCAATATCCCAAAAAGAAACTATTCAAAAAGCTATTCAAGACACACATGTTGAAAAAACCATTATTGTAAAATACAAAGGAGTGGACACGTATGAAAATTCAGAAAACATTGTTTTTTATGATGAACTTGTCGAAATTCAAAATTCTAGTTGTGCAACTGAGATAATGGATTCAGAGGATCCTCTCTTTATCTTGTATACTTCAGGTACTACTGGAAAACCAAAGGGTGTTGTACACGTTCATGGTGGTTTTTCCGTATTTGCCGGGCACCAGGCAGCATATTTGATAGATTTGCAGGCGCAAGATGTGTTGTTTTGGCCTGCAGACATTGGTTGGATTACCGGTCTAGTATGGAATGTCTATGGATTGTTGATCATGGGGGCTAGTTCAGTAATTTATGATGGGGCATTGGATTTTCCAAAATCAGATAGGGTCTGGCAAATTCTTTCAGAGTATAATGCTACAATATTTGGAATCTCTCCTACTGCAACAAGATTATTCAAGAAAAATAATGAAGAACCACTAAAAAAATTCTCCCTAGACAAAATCAAGAATATTCCCACTACAGGAGAACCCCTTGATGAAGATTCTTGGTGGTGGTTATTTGAAAAAGTTGGAAATAAGAAAATACCTATCATGAATTTATCTGGCGGAACTGAAATTGGTGGTGCGATGTTGTCTGTTTTTCCAGGAATGAAACTAAAACCATCCACTGTTGGAATTCCAGTTCCTGGAATGAATCTTGATGTCGTAGATGATGATGGGAATTCTGTAAAAAACAAAAATGGTTATTTAATCATAAGATCTGCTTGGCCAGGAATGACTAGAGGGTTACTAAACGATAACGACCGATTCATTGAAACCTATTGGTCTCGTTTTGACAATATTTGGTTTCATGGTGATTATGTCTTTGTTGATGAAGATGATCTTTGGTACATGCGTGGAAGAACAGATGATGTGATTAACGTTTCAGGACATAGAATGAGTACTGCTGAAATCGAGCATACTGTAATTTCTCATGAAAAAATTTCTGATGCTGCGTCAATTTCAATTCCTGATGATCTTACTGGTGAAGCAATTGTCGTTTTCTTTGTTGCAGATAACAAAGATGATTCTGAATTGGAATCAGCAGTTTCTGATTTTATCTCAGAAAAAATTGGCAAAGTTGCAAAACCAAAATTTGTTTTTCAATTAACTGATTTGCCAAAAACTAGAACTGGTAAAATTATGCGGAGACTATTAAAATCAAAATTGCTTGGAAAAGAACTAGGCGATTTATCCTCTCTAGAAAATCCTCAGATATTAGATGAGGTTCCAAAAATTGGTTAATAATTACTAACTTTTTGATATTTTCTAATTCACGTTTTATCTAATAATCAAAATGGCTGATATTGAGCATTGAAATTTGTAGTTGACCAACAAGTTGAAGACATTGAGATGCCTGAAAATCTCAAATTAAACACATTTTTGCAAGAATTTCATTCTGATTGTACTCATCCAGAATGTGGTTTTGGATTTTATGGCTTTGCATTTGGACAATCTCCTTTCCCTGTGCCTAGATTAATTCAAGAAGCATTAATCAAAAATGTTCACAAAGGGGAATATGCTGCAGTTCCTGGTATTCCTGAATTAAGAAATGCAATTTCAAAATACAATAAACATTACTTTGGAATGGATGTATCTCCCGACAGAATCTATGTTGGCCCTGGAACAAAAGAACTAATTTTTAATTTATTAGAAATTTTACATGGAACAGTAATCCTACCTACCCCTGCATGGCTAGGATACCTTCCACAAATCAGATTCCTAAAGAAAAACTACCACATGTTACCAACCCGTGCAAACAAAAAGATTGCACCAAATGATCTTAGACGACTAGCATTAAGACTACAAGACAGACAAAAAATCCTCATACTAAACAACCCCCACAATCCAACAGGATTACTTTACAATCGATTAGAATTAGAAGAGATTGCTGATGTTTGTAGAGAACTAAACATTACTGTGATTTCAGACGAAATCTATGCACAAACCACATATGATTTTTCAAAATTTGTCAGTATGGGAAAAATCTATCCTGAGGGAACATTTGTCACAAATGGCTTGTCAAAATCCCATGCTGCAGGTGGATATAGACTGGGATATGTAATTTTCCCACAACATGCAACAGAACTTAGAGCACAATTCAAAAAAATTCTTGCAACTGAATATACTGCAGTTTCAACACCAATTCAACATGCAGCAGTAGCTGGATTTGAAATTAGTCAAGAAATGGATGAATATTTTGAGATAACAAGAAACATACACAAAATAATGGGAGAGTACACCTATCATAGATTAACATCAATTGATGGAATCAAAGCAACTAAACCTGAAGCAACATTCTATCTATTGGCAGATTTTAATGCATATGCTCCAGAATTACAAAAAGCTAGGATAAGAACTTCACAAAAATTATCTGAATCATTCATAGTTCATCCATACCATACTGCAATAGTGGGTGGGGATAGTCTAGTTTTAGAAAGAACTGATTTTAGTGCAAGAATTGCTTATGTTGATTATGATGGTGGCGAGGTCTACAAAAAATATCGTGAAAATAGACCTAAAACCCATTCAGAGAGAACCCAATTTGTGAATGAAAATGCCCCCAAAATAGTAGCAGGCTTGGGAATGATTGAGAAATTCTTTGGCGCCCTTAAAAAAGACGCAGTTAATGAATTGATGTTAATGAAAAATAATGTAAAAATCCCTAATTAGGATGTAATTTCTTTTCTAGTCTTTCAAACTCTTCAAATGAAATCTCCCCTTTTGCCAATCTAGTTTGAAGAATCTCTATTGGAGTTGTTCTTGTTATTGGTTTGATAATCTTATTTTTGATAGAGTTCTTGTTAATTGAAATTTGCCTTGTATTGTCATTCACTTTTCTTTTAATTCCATATACTGCTCCAAACAATATTCCCAATCCACCAATTGCTAAAATCATATGTGCAGTTTCAGAATTATTTACCCGTGTTGTTTCTTGAGAAACTTGTGTTGCGTCAGCTTCTGGCATGATTTCTTTTTTGAGAATTGAATTGATTACTGAATCATCATTGATAATTCCTACTGCTTGTTCAATGGTAATGTTTGGATAATTTCTATCAAACCAGGACTTGTATGTTGGTTCATTATAGTATCTATCCAAATAATGATGTGGATTTTTATCAGGATCTACAAAATTTGCCAGATGTATATCTGCAAATGCATAATCATTTATTGTAACCAGACCTGATGATAAAATTCCAAACACTATTGCAACTTGTATTACTTTTACCAACGAAAATTATTTGTAATTTTTGGATTTAAAACACGCGTACCATTTTTTCATATTAAAAAATAGTAAATCTTATTAGAATTAGAAATTTAAAATGTGTGAAAAAATTATGTCTGCATTAAACATATTCATTAACTATTGATAAAAATACTAAAGAAATTTTAATTTTTTGACAGATTTGATCTTGTTCATTTCTTTTTTCTAATTTGCTGTGCAACCATTGGCAAGAATGCACCTACATCAGAAACAATGCCTAATGCTTGCCACGTACCTCTATCCATAAGTTTTGTCACTGTTGGTTGATTAATATCTACAACGATCACTTTGACATTTGCAGGTAACATATTACCTGTTGCAATGGAATGAAGCATAGTTGAAATCATTATGACCATCTTTGCATCTTTTAGTACTTTTTTGTACTCTCTTTGAGCTTGTGCAACATCCGTAATTACGTCGGGTAATGGACCATCATCTCTAATGGAACCTGCCAAAACAAATGGTACTTTATTCTTCACACATTCATACATGATTCCCTTTGTAAGTTTCTTGGTTTTTACCATGTTTGCAATAGAACCTGCCTTGAATACCGAATTGATTGCATCCATGTGGTTTCTATGCCCGTGATATGCCAAAGTTGCGTCATGAACATTCATTCCTAATGATGTTCCTATTGTGGCATACTCTATATCGTGAACTGCTAATGCATTACCTGCCAAAACTCCGTCAATATACCCTGATCTGATAAGTTCTGAAACTGCATCTGAGGCACCTGTGTGAACAATTGCAGGACCTCCCACAATCACAATTTTTCCACCTTTCTTTTTGGTATTGTAAATATCGTCAGCTACTTTTTTTGCAATATGTTGAGTTGGTCTCTCACTGGAACTTGAGCTTCCCATAAATTGAAATACGTTGGAGCCTTCTCTTGGCCTTTCAGGCGGATTAATTTTGACTCCGCCTTCACCAACAATTATTTGATCATCTTTTTTGACATCTCTTATAGGAACACAAAATGCCCTATTTCCTTTTACGACAATACACTTGTCCATCATCATGTTTTCCACTTGAATCCATTTGCCTTTGTGAAAAACTTGGGTATGGTTGTTGGTTGTACTGTAAAAATTATCTGGCATCACAAAATTCTTTGGAGCTTTTTTCAGAGTGATTTGTTTTTGAATTTTGGATACTGCACCTTCTCTGTAAATGGTTTGTAAAATTTCATCGAGATGTTTTTGATTTTTACCTTTAACTAATAATCTAGCATATGACTGGTCTTTTTTCTTTTTACCAATATTGATTTCTTCTACTTGAAACTCTCCTTGCAAATCCATAATCTTATCAAATATTTTGGTTAGGATCAATGAATCAATTAGGTGTCCGTTAACTTCGATCTCTTGAGAAAATTTACTCATTTTACTACTCTCTACACAATCATAACTAAAGCTTTACGTTTTTTTTGAGGCTAAATTATACTGGAAGAATTACTTTGCCTTCAAACTTGGGAATATTGTCTGATTCAAATGCTTTTTCTAATTTCTCCTTTTGCTCTTTGGTTACTCCCTGAACAATTGTTTTTGACGCACCGCTGTTATCAACCAGAGCTAAAATGTATCCACTATTGTCTGTCAAAACAAAACCTGCAGATTCATCAACAAATGCATAAAGATTCTCCTCCCCAACTGGTTTCCATACATTTGATTTTGTATCTGTTAATGCTAATGCCGGCATTGCCTTTCCATCGGTTAATTTGTTGAGATATTCTCTAGCATCAGCTACTCTTTTTTGACCTAGTTTTAATGCTTGAAAATATTGCATGTCTTTCAAAATATTTGATTGTTATAAAAACAATATTGCCTCAAAAGATAGTTATAGAATGTTTTTCTAAAAAATTCATGCCTCTTACAAACAATGTCATAATCAAATTAAATGAGATTACTACAATGGTTGAAGACAAATCTAAACTTTCTGAATCTGACGTTGATGACATAAAAGCAATTTTCAAAGAACTTGTAAAAGGTGGTGAAAGATACGATGTTGACGAAATTGAATTTTGGTTTGAGAATGAAGGTAGTTGGAAAACTCGAGAACCAATAATTAGAATTGCAAATCTTTCAAACTATGTACAAGATAAACATCAACAGACAGCTCATCTAAGAATAATGTCTGATGATGATTGTAGTTGCGGACACTAAACTTCTAACTGTTCTAGCAATCTGCCCACGATTTTGGCATTCTCTTGTCTTTCACTGAGTATCTCATTTAATCTAGTTTCATCACTTTCCTCTTTTGTAACAATTTCAAAATATTCCTCATCCAAATCGCTGTTAGCCTGAAGTCTTTTGATTACCTCAAATAATATTCCAATTACCTGTTTTTGTGCATCAATTAACTCATCTTTTTCTGATTCAGACATTACTACTCATCGATAATCTTTGTAAATAATTCTTTTAATTTTGGATGAGTAATACTTGATTTTGCAGATTCAAAGAATGGCTCTAATTTTTCTTTTGAATGTCCTTGTGACTGGTAAATTTTTGCTTGTAGGACCATCTCTAATTTATCAATTTGATGAACAATCTGACTTTCCTTGGAATTATTTTCCTGATAGTCTTTCCAAATTCCCATATAGTTTGGAATAATTGATTCAGGTAATGTCTTGATTATTTCATTAAATGCATGGTTTTCTAATTTCTCTTTTTCTTCAATGGACATTTTATCTGGAACAATATCTCCAACTTTTGACTCGGCTAAATCATGCAGTAAAATCATCTTGATGATTTTTTCAGAGTTTAAATTTCCCAAATCAGAAATTATCATTCCGATTACAGCCATAGAAAATGTATGATCTGCTACCGATTCAGGATTCTCTAGGGATAGTTTGTCCACCCACCCTTGACGTGAAATACTTTTTAGATTTGCAGCATATTTAAAAAAATCTTCAATCATCATATTGAAAACATCTAATCTCCTAAAGAGTTTTGATGTTTTAGAATCACATAATAGTTGAAAGTTATCTTGTAATTTTATGAAGATTTACACCAAAACCGGAGATGATGGAAATACTGAACTTCAAGGACAGTTACGTATTTCAAAATCCCATCCAAGAATATTTGCATATGGAGCAGTAGATGAGGCAAATGCAGCTTTGGGCATGGTTTTGGCAAATTCCTTAGACGAAGATATTTTCAAGGTACTCCAAAAAATTCAAAATGATTTATTTGTTGTAGGCTCTGATTTGTCAAACCCCAATCTTGATTATCTGAAAAACAGAGTATCCTTAGAGATGATTGAAGAGTTGGAAAAAAGTATTGATAAATTTGAATCTGAACTTCCTCTCTTAACTAATTTCATTTTGCCAGGTGGATCTCTTCCTGCATCTCAATTGCATTTTGCAAGAACTGTTGTACGTAGAGCCGAAACATTGACTGTTCAACTAGCAGAAAAAGATGAAATTAATTCAAATTGCATAATTTACCTAAACCGACTATCTGATCTATTTTTTGTCATGGGCAGATTAATCAACAAAAGAACTGGCAAAGATGACATTCTTTGGAAAACGTAAAAAGACACACTTTAATTCCTCAACTAGGGACATTTTTTGAGTGCCGGGGTAGCTCAGCCTGGGAGAGCACTCGGCTGAAGACCGGGCTGTCGCGCGTTCAAATCCCGCCCCCGGCATTGAACATTTTGAGTAAATACCGTTTATGACCTAGGCATGATATGATATCTGCCAAAATTTAATGAAAGGGAAGTAGTAATTGTAAAAATTACATCAAAGAAATTTTAGAGTATAATTCTTGAATCTTCATGGGTTTTAAAATTAAATTTTTCACTCCAAACTTTTCAATTTTTTCTCTTTCGGTCTTTGTAATGTTCATTGCAGTTAACACAAAGATTTTTTCAGAATTTAAGATGTTTTTGTTTTTTAGTTCTGCTAATGCGTCAAAACCACTGGATTTTGGCATAGCCAGATCCAAAAGAATAACATCATAGTCATTGTCTTGAATTTTTTTTACTGCTTCTAAACCATCACCTGCAGTATCTGGGGTATCTCCCTTTAGTTTTAAAAAAGAACTCAACATTTCTCTAATTTCAAAAGAATCATCAACAATTAGTATTTTCATGATTTGTCTTCCCCTTTACCACTATTAATTTTTGATGGTATCTCAAATATGAAGGACGTTTCCTTGCTGTTACTTTCTGCCCAAATCTTTCCTCCATGCAATTCTAGGATTCCTTTGCAAATTGCCAGTCCGAGCCCAGAACCTCCATGCACTCTTGTCTCTCCGGTATCAACTTGATGAAATTTTTTGAAAATTTGTTGTAATTGATCATGTGGAATTTGCTTACCGTTGTTTGAAATAGTAATTCTAAATTTATTGCCCAAATCTTGACCCTCCACATTTATTGTTCCATTATTTTTGGGTACAAAATCAACTGCATTCTGAATGATATTTGTTATTACCTCTTTGATCCTTTCTTTATCTATTCTAACATTTAATGACGGAATTGAATTCATTGTCAATTGGATATTTTTTTCAACCATAATTGATTGGTGGGAATGTATAATCTCTGAAATAAATTCTCTCAAATCAACAATAGAGAAATCTAGTTTAAGTTTGTCTAAATCTATTTTCTGTATATCTAAAATTGTTTGAATTAATGATTTCATGTGATCCGTATTACTAAGAATTTTTTTTACTGCCTCCAACTGATCATGATTAAGTTTTCCTAACAAATCTGGAGAAAGTAACATATCACAATATCCGATAATAGGAACCAAAGGAGTCTTTAACTCGTGAGAAATCATGGAATCAAATTCATCACGTCTTTTTTGGATTTGTTTTGCAACAACAGTTTTGTTGAAATTCAAAAATGCAACTAATCCCATTATAGTAATTCCTAAACCTACAAGTGGAATTGCAATCAACACGTTTCTATCAGAATCAGTTAATTCAGGAGGACCAGATTGAATCACAAAAATCCATTCTCGATTTCCAAAATTGATTGAATCTCTAAACAAATATTCTTCTTGAATATTTGTTACTTCGACAAATTCATTTGAATCATATAAAATATTGTCTGGAATTTCTTCAGAATCGTAAAGTCGAATATTGTTTTTTTCAATAAATTCATTTTCAATAATTGGTTCCATCAAATCATTCATTCTGAAAACAGCAGAGATTAAGCCAATCAACTTGTCTCCACTTTTATCAAATACTGGCAACAACATCAAAAAACCATTTTGAATGTTTTGTCCAGATTCTTGAACTAATATGATTTTTCCAGTAATTGTCAATTCTTGGCTTGTCTTTAGTTTAGTTATTGCTTCTGACCGAATTGGTTCAGAGTTAATATCATACCCAATTGCTCGTTTGTTGGCTTCGTTATCTGGAAACAAATAGACTACCGGAAAATATTCGCTTCTTTCACCAGGAGGTTTTACCTCAAAATCCTCCATCCCGTAATCTCTCATAGTGTTTACCAATTCTGCTTTTTCGGATTCACTGATAATGTATTTGTTAAATCCAATTCCTTGAATTCCAGGAAATGTATCAATGACTCTTGTTGAACTGATGAAAGTATTCCATTCATTATTGGTTACCTCTTCTGATGCAGCAAATAGTCCTACGGAACCTAACAAAATTCCATTATAAATCTGCAAACGAGATTCAATTTTGTTTATCTTAGATTGACTTTCATCTTGAAATGATGCTAGATAACTATCTTCAATTATATCAAAAATAGTGAACCATGTCGCAATGGTGATTATTATCCCTATGGTAAATAGACCAATAGCTGAATAGGTTGTTCTTTCCAATTTTTAGGATTTAGGAAATCTGAATATAAAAGATGTTTCCTTGCTGTTACTTTCTGCCCAAATCTTTCCTTTATGTGATTCTATGATTCCTTTACAAATTGCAAGTCCGAGTCCAGAACCTTCATGAGGCCTAGTTAATGTAGTGTCTAATTGATAGAATTTCTTGAATAGATTTTCTAGTTCATTCTGTGGAATTTCAGGACCATTATTTCTAATGTAAAAAGTTACTTGATCCGAATCAATACTGGAACTAACTGTTACTTTTCCTGTGTGTTTGGGGGTAAAATCTAACGAATTACTCAAAATATTTGCAAAGACCCTGCCCATGAGTTTTTTGTCAACTTTGATTTTTATGTGTGGTGACTCTTCTACAACAAAATCTATACTGCGGTTATTAAATTCCTGAGTGTATTTATCACAAAATTCCTCTACCATTTCATCTAGATACACCTCAGAAGTACTAATATCAAAAATTTCATTATCCATTTTTCTTACCAAAAGTACGCTTTCAATTAGTTCCAAGAGATGATTGCTTTCTCGCTCAATCTTATCGACGGCATCATTTTGATTGGAATCCAGCGGTCCCAGTAACTGGGGGTCTTTTAGCATTTCACAGTACCCCTTTATGGGTGTCAAGGGAGTCTTTAACTCATGTGAAATCATATTTGTGAATTCGTTAGTTTGCTTTTGAATTTCAAGTTCAGTTTGAATTTTTTTCCTTGTTGCAGAGTTTAATCTATCCAAAAATAAAACAACTAAGATCATCAACCCAGTAATTATGGCAAAGATGATTGGGATGATGTTTTGATAAATGTTCAGGATTTCTAAATTAAATTTAGCCAACGATACAGCATCAAAAACAAAAAGCTCTGATGCACCACTTCCACCTTTTTGTGTTGGGAAAACTCTCTGCCCATCTTCTACAAAATAATTGTCCCATCCAATGTCCATGTTAATCAACCTTCCAGTGATTGGCTCTATCCACAATGAACAAGAGTATTCCACATTGATTGTCTTTCCTTCAAATTGAGAAAAGGCTGCAGTATTATCATTTACAGAAGGCTTGCACTCAAAAAGATATACTTCCAAGCCATCTATCATTTCGTTTGAGACATACTCAAATGTTGTTGGTCTGTGAATTACTGGGTGCAGGAAGTCATAACTGGTTTTTTGAACGTTTGAAGGAAATGCATAATACAAATCAGAATCAACATGCTTTTTTGTAATTCTGTTAATCTCATAACTATCAAATGCATTAAAAACCACTTTTTCAGTCAGTACATGCTTTGAAATGATTTCTGCCTCAATCTTCAAAATATCTCCATCTCTTTGAATTACTCTTTCAATTGAATTTCTTTGGTGTTTGGTTTCCTCCAAAAAATCCTCTCCATACCCACTAACTATTTTATCTCTTCCAAAAAATTCGGTACCTCGTGAATAATCTGCACTAAGTGCATATTGTTCGGGAATAAATGAAGAAAACCAATAAACATTAACTATGACAAAAACTGAAACGATTACTAAAATTATCTTTGATGAGTTTCTGGGCATTAATTATTAGGAATCTCCAAAGTAAATATACTTCCCTTATTGATTTCAGACTTTACAAGATACAAATCCCCTCCTAGACCTTTTGCAAGTTGTTTTGAGATATAAAGTCCCAAACCGGCTCCACCATACATTCTGTTTAGATTCAATGATGTGTTAGAGTACTTGGAAAACAAGCTATTTTGATATTCCTTTTGTATTCCCTGTCCTTTATCTGATACTATAAAATAGATTTTAGAGTCATCAGAATTTATTTCCAAAGATACAGTTTTCTCTACCTTTGAAAATTCAATGGCATTTGTAAAGAGATTGCCAAGAATTTGAATCAGAACTGTTTTGTGTGTTCCAAATTTCAAATTTTTTGTTTTTGTTATTATTTTAAAATCAACATCGTTCAGTCTAAACATGTTGGAATATGTGTTTTTGATAATTGAAGAAATTCGCTCAATATCTGTATCTTCTATTGCTACTCCTTGTAAATTGAAACTTTGTTCATCTTTAAAAGACTGCAATATGTTATTGATCTGAATTTTTAGTTTTTGACTGGAATCTACAATATTTTCTAAAATTTTTCTTTGTGAAGGATTTGTTTCGGTTTCAAGAAGAATTTCACTATATCCTTGTATAGTTACAAGTGAAGTCTTCATGGAGTGGGAAATAGCACTGTTGAAAAGTTCTTTTTGAGAATTGATGTTGTTTAATTGTAATATTTGCTCATTTAGTGTTTTGTTTGCTAACTCAAGATTAAACCGATCGTCCTTAATCTCGTTAGCTACCTTGTCTAGCTCATCAAATATGAATTTGCTTTTTGTTTTTTCTCTTTTTGATATTTGTAGTAATGACTCTATGTTTGATGAGAATTTTCTTGAAACCAATGCAGCAATTAGAGGAGCAAATGAGAGTGGAATTGATATGGATATCAATAATGAAACCCATTGCGTAAATCCAGTTTCATTCACATTCTCTATATGGAATTCAAATTGAAAATGTTCTTGAATTTCCTCATTCGGATATATCGGAATAATGTACCTGTATGTTGTAAAATCATCTTCAGGAATATTGCCGAAAAAAACTCCATCAAGATGACCTGAAATTAGTATATCATCAGCTCGGTTTTGTTCATGAAATAGGGAATGTGTCTTTTCAATCGCTACAACATTGATTTTTTGTCCAAATTTTGAGTCAATTTCTACATTTGAAACTAATATTTCCCCATTTTTAAAAAGTTGGAATTTTTTTGAAAAATCAATTTCGTTATAATCTAGATATTGCACATTTTTATAAGTTTGAAGGGGTACTCCATCTACAAAAATAATGATATTATCTACTCCATGGGTCGCGGCAAATTTTTCTAATAATAAAATAACCGATTCATTATACAAAATATTCAGATTATTATGGCTTACTGTATCATCTGAAAGATTTTGCGAGACATACTGAGCAATTAAGTATAATTCAAGATTGGTTTGAAAAATTTCCTCTACCAGTATTTTGGTTTTTTGTTGGGCATAGGCATTCATTGTGGAATCTAATTCTGCTCTATCATCAATATCAAATAATACACTTGAAATTACGATTATGGAGACGCTGGTAATTGAAATTATCAAAAAAATTACTCCTTGAAGAAATTTATCAAATTTCATTTTAATGCTCCAAAATTATAGTTCACGAATTGAATGAGTTTAGTATAATCATGAGTACGTTCAAAATAAAATTGTTCATCGTATAAAAGATGTGCTATTGCCAAAGAATTTTCTGATGCTTCTAATGATTCCATCTGTTCACGTGATGTTGGAATTTTGATTGATTCATAAAATATTCTCAAGTCGTCTGCAGGAACTTTTGAATATTTTGACATGATTTCAAAAGCCTCTTGTGGGTTCTCATCTACGAAATCTAGTGCTTGATTCAAAGATTTTACAATTTTTCTCACATCATGTGAGTTATTTATCATAAAATCGGATTCAAAAATCAGCCCATCAACAATTGAATAATCAGACATTGCAGGAGTGAAAACAATCTGATGATTCAAATCAGTTGATTCTTTCACATAAGGTTCCCATGTATGTCCTAACAGAATATCCCCAGATTCAAGTGCACTAGTTGTTTCTGTATTGACTACAGTTTTAATCAATACATCATTTGGATTCACATTGATGGAACTAAGGTAATCAAGTATCAGTAGGTGGGAAAATGAGTCTATCGAAACCACCCCAACAACATATTCACAAGTTTGAAAATTTGTTTCAGAACAGTTTGCGCTTTTCAATTTTTCAACTGAGGCTTCGTCTTTTACAAGAACTGCATCACCTTCTAAGGAGATATTTGACACCCATACCACCTCCGAAAAAATACCTTCGTCTCGATGTCCTAATATATCTGAGGTGACAATCATCACCCCATCCACATAGTGGCTCTTGAATTTTGATATTGAATCATCATAATCAGGTAAATATACTAGTTCAACATCCACGCCATTTTCTTTAAAGAATCCTTTGTCCTCCGCGACAAATAATGTATAATATCCCGGCCAATCAGATAATCCTATGGTGATGGTTTCTGGTTCATCTACAATTACAGAAGCCGCAAATATCACAATAATTATTGATGGTAACAGTATTACCCAACTTTGAATATTACTTGAAAACGAATTTCTAAGATGAATTGAGATTGAAAAAGCCGCTGCACTTGAAATTATAATTCCTGGAATCAAAATATATGACTCAAATTCATAGTTCAAATATTCTTTTACAAGATTTATTGTAATTTGTGATGCCTTCTCTGTAGTGCTGGTGTCTGCTTCTAATAGGATTATTTTCTTTTCATCTAATATGACATAATCTCTAAAGGACTCTTCAAATTTAATTTCAACTCCCGTCTTTTGTTCAACAAAAGTTCTGGCTCCATATTCCTCAAATACAGGCACCCCATAATCGGGATAAAGGTCAGTTACATCTAAAACAGTTTCACCAAAAAACTCGTATACTGTCAATCCATCCATTTCATGTTCTTTTACAAAATCATTCTCTAGGATACTCCCTCCGACATCATATACAGAATATGATTTTTGTTGAAGATTGGGTGGGAACATAAAATGTCCATCTTTATCAACATATTCTTTAGAACCAGATGTAAAACTTTCATCAAAGGACATCTCCCAAAGTACCTCACCAGTAAGAATATCGGAGTACCGATAATTAGTCGATACATCAAAAGTATACCCATCTGAATTTTCTATGTATTTTGTCCAAACAAATCTAATTGGTATGGGATCTTCTAAAGGACTCATAGGGTCATCTGCAATTCTCATAGTTCCAACATTGTACGATGCATTTGAAATGAGTTCATCTGAAAAATCGTTTGGGATTACATAACCAACAAACCATACTAAAAGAAGTAAACCTGAAGTAATTCCAATACCCCAAAATAAATTCAATTAAATTCCACCAAATCCAAGATATTGCAATTCTAACATGAAATCAATGCCATTATGGTGGAAAGTTCTGCTGGCTTTTCCAAAAATGCTTTAATTTTGTAAGCCTTTATCTTCTCTTGTTCCTTCTCTGACAAATCAGCTGCTGTTAAAACAATCACATTTTCTGTAGAGAGTTTTTTCATTACCATTTCATCTAAAACTTCAAATCCACTCACTTCGGGCATGGCCAAATCCAAAATTATAACATCATATGTCTTTGAAGCCACTTCATCTACTGCTCCCACTCCGCTTTCTAGAACTTTGACTTGGTATCCCTTTAATTGCAAATAACTTGTGAACAGTTCTCTGATCTTTTGATTGTCGTCAATCAATAACACATTTTTAGTCATTAACTCATCCATAATCACTTCACATAAAAAGTTAATATGTGAATCCCAATAATTGGAACTATCGTCTATGAATTTGAAATTTTTACACGTGTCATAAAAATAGTATAGATAAAAACAATATCTGAATCCCGATTTTTAGTACTGATTCTTAAAACTAAAAAATCACCTTAAATTTATCAAGAGATCAATATCATTCTGCATGTTAATTTGAATTCCAGATAAAGTTGATTGGTAAATGGCAACTTTTTTTGTATCTTTAGAAACAAATGCCTTGATTTTGACAATTCCTCTATCATGCAATTCATTTAACTTCCTATACAATGTTGTTTTGGGAGCATTTGGAATTGCATTTTTTAAATCTAAAGCAGTTAATTCTGCTTTGTTCAACTCAATCAAAATTTTTCGGGTTAGCGGATCTCCTAACGTTTCAAGAATATCGGAAATTTTTTTTGGGTCATTCAAGTGAACCCATCCAGAACCTGTGGTGGATGCTTTTTGTTGAACCACATCATTAATGGCGTTTAACAATTTAACTTCTTGTAGGACTTCCTTGCTTAATGTGTCAAATTGACGAATTGCCATATTTAGTATGTTTAAAAAACAGTTGATAAAGCTTATTCTAAAGGAACTGCAAGATACTTTCAACGAGAATTCGCCTTGATCTTATTTTTAAAAAAATGGATGTTTTTTTTGAGTTTATTTCTCAAAAATTTGATTAAGCATCTACTAAATTGTAGAAACTTTTTCCAGAGGCGGATTTCTCAGAGACACACTTTACTGGCCCTAAGGAATTACCCTTATTCACATCAGAACGTAATTTTTCATTGCTGAATTTCTTTACAATTGCCACCCTGGTTGTATGGAATTTGTTTACAAAATTTCCTTCAATCTCAAAAGTTTCTTTCGTTGTAATTTTTACCCCTTTTGTGATTTGATCTCCTTGAGTGTAATCTGAATCCTCAATGAATGTAATTGTAAATGCTTTATCTCCAATTTTTGCCAAACTGACTGAATCGCCTACTGTTGCATAATCTGCTAATGTTGCTATTTTCTTTCACCTCCCAACAGATTATCAAAGACTTGTTTTTTGATAAATTCAACTTTGAGTAAATTCCTGACTCTGATGGCTACCTTGATCCATTGTCAAGAAATAATTGTTTGATCGGATTTCTGGGAGCATATCTTCTGAAAAACCAATCCTACAAAATATTTAAAAACAAGGCAACCTCTAGATTTTCGACTTTCATGGCTGAAAAAAAATCTACAAAGAAAGCAACCAAATCAAAAGATACTAAAGCTAAAGAAACCAAATCAAAGGCCACTTCCAAAGCAAAAACAACAAAATCAAAGGCTAAAGAAACCAAACCAAAGGCCACTTCCAAAACAAAAACAACAAAATCAAAGGCTACCAGTAAATCTAAAAACAAAAAAGAAGAACCTGTTGGGGATATGGGCATAGTCATAGTAGACGATGATATTGAGATTGATCAAGAAAAAGTTAATGAAGAAAGACGAGCCTATCTTGAAGAGGCTAGGTCTCAGGAAGCATTTGACTAGGAATCTTTATTCGACTCGATGACGTAGTACTTGTATGCGTGCTTTATGTCTAATTACTGTAAAACCAGGGAAGGTAGATTCAGTAGTTCAAATTTTAAAGAAAAAACGTAAAGTTGTAAAACAGGTCATGGTGGTTACTGGAAGAGCAGACATTAGCGTTCTTTTACAAGGAGGATTTGATGAAATCAATAACATGGTGATTGATTTTAAGAAAATTAAAGAAATTGTCACTACAGAAACTTTGATTGAAGTGGAGGTAAATCTGGGTTGGTAAGAGCAATAATTTTAGTTAAATCCCCAAAAAAATTGATTGCCGCAAGATTGAGAAAAGTTAACTCGGTATCTGACTCTTTTCCTACTAGTGGTCAATTTGATGCAGTGGCCATCATAGATGTTGAAGAACTTGGCCAAATTAAAGAAGTTGCCAATCAAATTCAAAAAATCAATGGTGTAGAACGAACTGAAACCATGGTTGAAGTTCAATAAAAAGAGAAGCCCCCCTTTCGTTGAAGTTCAATGACAATTAATTTAAGGAACTTAGAGGTAGATCTTCTGTGAATATCAAAAAAGTCGGAAATGTGATTCTGGCTGTAAAAGACCTAGACAAATCAATTCAGTTCTACAATGAAATTATTGGATTACCAATAAAAAATCAGAGAAGAACTTGGGTAGATTTGGGTACTTCTGGAGCTTTATTGAGCCTTCATCCAGCATCATTAACTGAACAACAAGGAAATGCTCTTGAGAGTGGAATCACAATAGGTTTTCTAGTTGGCGATGTACAATCCGCAGTAGACGAAATGAAGGAGAAAGGAGTCAATATTCATCGAGACATTGTTGAAAAAGATGCAGGTAAAAATGCTGTAATCTCAGATCCTGATGGTTATTTGATTTCTTTATTCGAACCTAGTTTCTCAGATAAAGCTGAACAAACTAGCGGATATCATGGATTTACACCTGCTTAGACAATCTTCTTTATTGAAGAAATGATTTTCTCTAAGCCTTTTTCTTTTCTATCAATTGAAACATAATATATAATGTCATTTTTTTGTAAAAGGACAATTGTTACTTTTTGATGTTGGAGTATAACATGTTCCAATTTCCCAACGGTGCTTGCAGTATCTTTTCTCAAAGACATTAATGTTGAAATTATGAAAAATTCATTTTTTACTTGTTCGGATTTCAACATAGGTTTCAGATTTGGTTGAACGATACCTGCCAAGGTTCTTCCGTAGATGTTAATCACACCTGCATATCTTACACTCTTTGATGCCTCAAGAATTTTTTGGCATTGCTTTCTGTATTTTACAATAGAATCTTTCCATTTGTCTGCAGGGGTTTTAACCATGTACTAAAAACTGGATTTGCAACTAATAAGGATTATTCTAGAATGATGAATAATTGTTAATCTTGTTTTTTAGATTGTTTTTCTAATTTTTTCTTGAGTTCTGCATTTTCTTTTAGCAGTTTGTCATTTTCTGCTTTTAGTGTTTGTAGAGAATTTTGTTTAGTGTATAATGGATGACTAGGAGGAATCACTTGGTTTCCAGTTAGTAATCCGGAGGCATATTGTTGATACATGTGTTGGAATCCTTGTAGTTTTTGATTGATTGTTTCAGCATCTCGTGAAAATTGTTCTTTTACAGGGTTTTTGTGAATGTTAAACATTGGATGAGTTAATCCTGGTGGCAATCTAGGAAATTGCAGTGCCATGTGAGGGATGTTTGGATTCAATCCATAAAGGTCTTGTAGGTGCTTGTATACTCCGGTTTCCACAAAATTGGTCAGATTTTGCTATATTTGTGGCTTGCTTTAGGCATTTGATATACCGTTTAGTAAAATTCGAGTCATTTTTGCTCAATTTGAGCTGATCGCAGATCCTTATCTAACCCCAGATTTTGATCGCATATACGCATGGCCGAAACAAAAAAGACATGTCTAAGATGCAAAAATGACATTGAAGAGCAAGATCTGCACAAGATTGTAATTTATGTTGTTCAAGAAAAATTCACTGAACATCATTACGAACACGTAGAATGTCCAGGTAAATTTACCGTTTGAGTAAAAATCTAACTTATCCTTTAAACTCATAAACTTTGTAAATTTCACCAGTAACTCTAGAGCGATATCTCCATTCATCCTGTCTCCACACAACTTCCACAAACTCTCTTTGAAAATTAGGATGCAATCTTTGATAGACATCTTGCCCAATCAAAATTTGATTGGGTTTTGCCATGTTTTGGATTTTAGCTGCAATATTCATTGCAGGGCCCATGATATCCACATGAGATTGTCGTTCATCTGAACCATATCTTACAACAATATTTTTACCAAAATCTACCCCAATCTTTACCATCAAGTCTGGATAATCATATTGGTTTAAGATAGGATTGATTCCTTTTTGAATAACAGAAATCATGGATTTTGCACAATTTACTGCATTGTCAGATGCAAGTAATCCGTTGTTTTGTGCATCAAAGTATCCGATTACTGCATCGCCAACAAATTTTAAGACATAACCTTCGAATTGCCGAATCACTGCTGCCATCTCTTGTGCAAATGAACTAATTATGATTGCAATTTTCTCTTCAGGCATCTCTAATGCCATAGTGGTTGAACCAACCAAATCAACATAAAGTACAACTAAATCCAATTTTGAGAATACATTTTTTCTCAAATATTGATCAGATTCATCAACAATTCCAGAATATTGATATCCTTTCTTTAATGCCCCCCATACTCGTTTTTGGGTTTCTAAAATCATCGATTCAGAATCAAGTGTTTTTTCTGATGTCGAACTAAGTAGCATATCTACAACTTTGTCTTGACTAAATTCAGATTCTTTTTCTACATTACTATCATTCATGTCTATCTCCTATTCTAAAGGAAATTCATGCCCACACTGCGCACATTTTCCTCTTTTACCTCTATACCCATCATGGTAATATTCTTCAATTTCACCATCACAGTCATTACAGGCAAAACCTGAATTTTCCATGCCTATAATGGCTCAATTACATATTTAGATATTGATAAAAGGTTTAAGGCGAGCAATAATTTGCTAAATCTTGTGCGTTTAGGAACAAGATCTCCAAATGAGTTTATGCAACTATTGAATGAAAAAAATGATCTTATCCAAGAATCATTTCTATCCAAAATTTCAGACATGACAAAAATGATTGATGTCAAAGTTATGTTGGGAGATGCAACCGTTTCTCAACAAAAAACATTTGACCCAAAAATAGTAATGGATTTTTTTCAGAACATTAGTAAAAATCTAAAAGATTGGTCTATTCAAGATGTAACAATATCCAACAACGAAGACCTTAGAAGAATTTTCTTAAAATTTGAAATTATGGAAGGTAATTATTTAATTTCAGGACATGTTTCGATTCAATTCCATGTCTTGTTGTATTACAAACCTGACCAAAGAGTAATTGATTGTCAAAAAGAACTCTCTGAAATTATCGATACGACAAAAAACAAAGAAGAGGAACTATCAAACAACAGTGATCAATATGTTTTAGACAAATTAAAAGAAATGGGGTACAAGGATTTCGATCATCAAAAACTCTTTGAAGTATTTTATGAAAATGATGAATTTAGAGAAAAAGTTTTTGCAGAAATTGAAGAACAGTCAGGAGTAGATTTTCAAAAATTATCAGAAAAAAAAACACAACTGTTTAACGAATTAGATTCTCTACTAGTTGAAACATACCAAATCACTCCAGCACTAATTGATGATTCAAAACTTGTAACGGGTGAAGAGGGGAGTTTATGTACATTTGACTTGGAATTTGTGAAAAATAACACTAGAGAAGGATTGTTCGATCCTAGAAAAATGTCTGAATCTGCAAAAGAGGGCATAGTTAAACGATTAAATGAATTTGCAAGTATAATTAACTAAAGACCAAGGAACCAGAAAAAGAGATAATTCTCAAATGGGGAAATTCTGATTCCTTGATATGATTTAAAATCAATTTGTTGGCTATTTAGCCATTCCTTGAAATTTACGCATAAAATTTGACTAAAAAAATAATTTTTGTATAGAAGAAGTCAAATACATCGTTTTCTTAGCAACATTTCCAATGAATCCATCTTATGAAGAGGTAGTAAAAGCAAACTCTATGCGAGGAAATGAAATAAAGAAAACTCCTTTAATTCATTCACCTACTTTTAGTGAGCTTACAAAATCTGATGTCTATCTTAAAGCCGAATTCAGACAAAAGACTGGTTCATTTAAAATTCGCGGAGCTTATTACAAAATTAAATCGTTATCAAATGAAGAAAAGAAAAATGGTGTAGTTGCAGCATCTGCAGGGAATCATGCACAAGGTGTTGCATTGGCATCAGCCCTAGAAGAAATTCCTTGCACTATCGTAATGCCAAAAAATGCATCTCCTGCGAAAGTTGCTGCGACAAAAGGATATGGTGCAAATGTTGTCTTGGAAGGTGTAAACTATGATGAATCATCTGCCAAAGCAAAGGAGATTGCAAGAGAGACGGGTGCTACCATGATACATGCATTTGATGATCCTCAAATTATTGCAGCACAAGGAGTCATGGGTTTAGAAATACTAGAGGATTTACCAGATGTTGAAGAAGTCTATCTTCCAATAGGGGGTGGTGGATTAGCAGCAGGTACACTAATTGCAATAAAAGAAAAAAATCCAAACATCAGAGTTATTGGTGTACAATCAAGATCATTCCCATCAATGTACGAATCAGTTAAAGAAGGAGCAATCACTGCAAGTGGCGGTGCGAGGACAATCGCAGATGGAATATCTGTAAAAGTTCCAGGACAATTAACATTTAGTGTAATCAATGAATTGATAGATGAGATTGTTCTAGTTGACGATACTGAGATCACAAAAGCTATGTTTTTGCTAATGGAAAGAATGAAGTTTGTTGTAGAGCCAGCTGGTGCGGTCAGTTTAGCTTACCTGATTTCAAAAAAACCGGCTCCTGGAAAAAAAGTTGTTGCAGTATTGGCTGGCGGAAATGTTGACATGTATTTGCTAGGTCAGATAGTAGACAAAGGTCTAGTTGCCATGGGCAGATTACTCAAATTATCAATATTGCTACCTGATAGACCGGGGGCTTTCAAAGACATTGTTGATGAAATCACTCTTGCCAATGCAAATATTGTAGAAGTTGTACATGATAGATTAAGTTCAAATGTTAATGCAGGTTCTGCTGCGGTTACTATGAATTTAGAAACCCAAGGAAAAGAACAGGCAGATGCATTAATTGAAGCATTACGTAAGAAAGATGTTCAATTCACATTGTTGACATAATTATTTGAATTTCTTTTTAGCAAAAGAAGACAATCCTTGTTTCTTCATCATCTCGGATTCTTTAACAACTGATTTGTGTTGATCAGACTTGTGCTGTTTTAACTTCTTTTTGAGTTCTGGAAATTTGTTTGCCAAAATTTTCATTGCGTAAATTCCGGCATTACCTGCTTTGTTTACTCCAACTGCAACCACAGGGGAACCTGATGGCATTTCAGTAATGGATAACAATGAATCCAATCCTCCAAACGCTGAAAATTTTTCAGTGTCTGTTTTTTTGTGATGTTTGTCATTATAGACCAAAATTGGTACTCCGATAACAGGAATTACAGTGTGAGATGCAATCATACCTGGAAGATGTGCAGCCCCTCCGGCACCTGCAATGATTATGTCAAAACCCATTTTTTCTGCATGTTGCGCATATTCTGTCAATCTAGCTGGTGTTCTGTGTGCAGAAATAATCTGATCTTCATGTTTTACTTTAAACTCATCAAGAATTTCTGCAGCTCCTTTCATAATTCTAGAATCTGAACTAGATCCCATTATGATTCCAACAAGAGGTTTTTTTGAATATGACACGATATTAGAAAAAACTTGTTAGTAATTAATGATAACGATTTAGTTTTTTCAAGAATATACAACATTAGCTATTTTTATTCCAAAGATATTGAGCATAATATGGCCAAAATTCTAGGGATCATAGGAGGAGGACAACTTGGTATGATGATTGCAGAAGCTGCCAAAAAGATGCCTGAAAATGTTTCAAAAATCATAGTACTAGATCCTACTGAAAATTGTCCGGCCGCACAAGTCGGAGCAGAGCAAATTGTTGCCGATTTTAAAAATAAAGATGCTATAATTGAACTCTCAGAAAAATCAGACATCATAACATATGAAATTGAATCTGGAGATAGTGAAGTTTTAAAATCAGTTGAAAAAAATGCAGAAATTAATCCATCTCCTGAGACATTACATACAATTCAAGATAAATTTTTACAAAAAACTTTTCTTAAAGAACACAATATTCCTGTTCCAGAATTCATAAAGATTTCAAACATTAATGATGTCAAAGAAGGATTGAAAAAATTTGGTTATCCGGCATTACTCAAGGCAAGACGGGATGCATATGATGGTAGAGGAAACTTTAAGGTTGATTCCGAAGACATGGTCCAAACAGCATATGATTATTTCAAAGGTCAAAAATTAATGTTAGAAAAATTTGTACCCTTCAAAATGGAAGTATCGGTAATTGCTGCTAGAAATACTAAGGGTGAAATCAAAACATTTCCGCTTGTAGAGAATATTCATGAAGAAAATATTTTGCGTGAAACAATTGCTCCTGCCAGAGTTTCTGAAGAAATAACAAAAAATGCTGAGAAAATTGCAAGTCAAACTATGAATGTACTAAAAGGTGCAGGTGTGTTTGGAATTGAGATGTTTGTCACTCAAGATGATCAGATTGTAATTAATGAAATAGCTCCAAGAGTTCACAATTCGGGACATCATACTTTGGAATCTAGTGAAACGTCTCAGTTTGAACAGCATTTGCGTGCTATTTTGGGATTAGAACTTGGCAGTACCAAACTTTTACGTCCCACAATAATGTACAACATTTTGGGAACAAAAACATTTGAAGGTGAATACAAGCCATTAGAAATTCCTGATGAGAACTTATTTCTTAAAATGTATGGAAAAAAGATTTCAAAACCAATGAGGAAATTAGGTCATTTCAACCTCATTTCGACAAATAATGAATCAGTAGAGGATTTGTTAAAGAAACTAGATTCCATAAAACCTAGGGCAGTAGTTCAATCTGTATGATTAGGTTTAATAATTGTGAGGGGAAAAAATCATCATGGCACTAACTGCGGCATTAGTTATAACAGGAATTGCAATAGGTTTGCTTCTAATTTATGCTGCAGATGTAGCTGTTGCAATGTCTTCAGATGGCGATTATGGATTTTTACCACTTGATCATATGCAAAGAGGCATAGGTCTAGGAGCACCTGCATTAATTTTACCAATTATAGCATTCTTCATATCACTAAAAGAGCCATCCAAAGGATTAGGGGTAATGATCATAATTACAGGTATTTTGATCATTATTGGAGGAATTGCAATTATGGTCAACCCATCACCATCATCTGAAACTTCAGAAAGAGATCCAATGGCATCTATGGCTATGATGCTTATTCCAGCTGTAATTCAACTTGCATTGGGTGGAATCAAAATAGCAAAATCAAAATAAGATCATCATGCCAATTTGTGCAAAATGCAGTAATGATGTAAAAAAAGTCTATGATTGTGATCATACAAATTTTGAAGAATACTGTGTCGAGTGCTATACTGAATTACACTACTACATGACAGAAAGTGAAAATAATGCTAACTGAACGTGAAATAGCCATCTATGCTCTAGGAAAAACGGAAGGGGTTCATTCTATAGCAGAGACTTTGGGTAAGGGTCTTGATGATGAGAAATACATAGAATCTTGGAATAAAACTATGAAGTTGTTGGGGATTGAACTCCCTCTAAAGGAATTAGAGAAAATTTACAAGGAATTTGCAGAAAAGATGGAACAAATAGTTGATGATTCAGAATTAAAAAATAAAGATAGTGTTGGTATGAAAACCAAAGAATCAAAATAGAAAATTTTGATATACTCTAAAAATTAGACAAAATTAATGAAAGCAATCATTCTGGCTGGAGGTCGAGGAAAAAGACTAAAACCAGTAACAGATTATGTTCCAAAACCTCTTGTTCCAATAAAGAACATACCCATTATTGAATGGCAAATTAGATATCTTAAAAAATTTGGAATCAAAGAGATCATCATTTGTACAGGATACAAAACAGAAATGATTGAAAATCATTTGAACATGAAAGATATTGGAATAAAAATAAAATTCTCAATTGAAAAAACACCATTAGGTACTGGTGGGGCAATTAAAAAAGCAGGAAAAATGATTAATGAAAAATCATTTTTTGTTTTGAACGGAGATACGATTACAGATATTGATTTAAAAAAATTACAAAAAAAGAAAAATGCAATTGCTGCTATTGAACTGAGAACAAAATATGGTATTTTGGAAACTGAGGATGATAAGATTTTAAATTTCAAAGAGAAAAAAGAAATTTCAGATACTTGGATGAATGCTGGAATATATCATTTAGAAAAAGCAGTTTTAAAAGAACTTCCAGATAGAGGCGATATTGAAAAAACAGTATTTCCTAAATATGCAAAAAAAGGAATTCTAAATACAATAAAATATAAAAATTCTAAATGGTATTCTGTAGATTCCTTCAAAGATATGGAGGAATGTGCATTGGAAATAGAGAAAATAATAAAATAGTTTTTTTGATTTATGCACCAGTTCTGTGCAATGTGACCATCATGTATGCAACCTCTTCCACAAATGACTCATCTTTGCTCGCTGAAGCATATTTGGTGGCGTTATTCCAAAAATTGGATTCTTGATGGGTTTTTTCTGCAAATGTTTCTTGGCTCAACAGTTACTGATATACAGATTTTCCAATAATACGGCACCTCAATCAAAATTAACCCAATGCTAAAACAGAACACTAGAATATACAGTCAGTCACAGGTATTTCATGCGTATTGCATGCAGTTTAGGCTCAATGTTATCTGTAAATGAGGTTCTAAACTGTGCTGAAATGATATCTAAAACCCATACAGACACAATTTGGGTACCTGAAACATGGGGTATGGAGAATTTTTCAATGTTAAGTGCTGTAGCAGGGAAAACATCTACTCAAAAGTTAGGATCATCAATTATCAACATCTACTCACGCAGTCCTGCGACAATTGCCATGGGAGCAGTAACTGTAGATACCATATCAAAAGGCAGGGTGATTCTTGGTCTTGGAACTAGTAGTTTGCCCATTGTGGAGACTTTTCATGGATATAGTTTTGATAAACCCTTGCAAAGAATGAAAGAATATGTAGAAATTATCAAATTGATTTCTTCTGGAAAACCAATTACATATTCAGGGGAAATTTTTAATTTGAAGAATTTCACATTATTGATTAAACCACAAAGAGAATCAATTCCAATATACATTGCAGCAATAAATGAAAAAATGGTGAATCTGACATGGGATGTTGGAGATGGAGTGATTTTTTATCTTAGACCTAAAAACGAAATGAAAGAAACAATTCAAAAAATGCAATCAGAAAGAAAGATAGACGTAACATGTCAAATAATTACATGTATTTCAGAAAATTCTGAAGAAGCGATTACCCGTGCAAAAAAAACATTGGCGTTTTATGTATCTGTTGGAAAAATCTATAGGGAGTTTTTGGCAAAAAATGGGTTTGAAAAGGAAACATCAAATATTTTTGAAGAGTTTAAAAAAACGGGTTTTTCATCTAATTATGAATTAGTTACAAATTCAATGTTAAAAGAACTTGTAGTAGCTGGTACACCTGAGGAATCCAAAAAACAACTTGAGGAATTTAACCAAACAGGAATTGATTTACCAATATTACAATTCAATCCAGTGGGTGATGTCAGAACGTCATTTGGATTGCTACAAAAAACATTTTTGGATGAATGATATGATCAAAGTAGGAATTGCAGCATATGGAATAACACCCTTTACCACAGATGATAAAAAAATAGAATCTATTCTTTTTGAATCTGCAAAAAGTATTTTTGAAAATAATTCAAAAATAGAAAAAAACCAAATTGATGCAGTTTTGGTATCTACTAACAATAATTCAAAATACCTTGCCCCAATCTTGTCTGAAACCCTTGGAATTCAACCAAAAACAGCCCACTCTATAGAAAATCTGTGTAATTCAGGCACAAATTCCATAGTTTCAGCCTATTCTTACATCGCATCAGGTCTTGCAGATGTGGTGTTAGTAAGCGGTGCGGAAAGATATGATAGTCCCGGTCAGATTCTTGATTGGGATAATTCTCGTGGAGAGTTTAAACATCCAATATTTTGGGCATCAATTTTTACTAGTTCATACAAAAGAAAATTCTCAACTACAGATGAGCAATTAGCAATGGTTTCAGTAAAAAATCACAGCCAAGCTCAAAACAACCCAAATGCACTTTCTAAAAAAACATACACCATACAAGATGTAATGGAATCTAAAAAAATTACGGAAGATATCCGACTACTTGATTGCTCAAGATCTTGTACTGGAAGTGCTTCAATTGTTTTAGCATCAGAGAAGGTACTCAAAAAAATCACTGATCAGCCAATATGGATTTCGGGGGTAGGACAAAAAACAATTTCAGCAGGATTTACAAAAAATCAATCATTCCATTCAATGGAATCTACAAAATATGCAACTAAAACAGCATTACAAATGGCACAGAAAAAAATAGAAGATGTTGATGTTGTAGAAGTTCATGATGCATTTTCCGTATGTGAGCCAATGGCATTAGAAGCTATAGGTATGGCAAAACCAGGGGAGGGAACCAATCTTGTTAAAAATTTTTATGAAACAAAAAACCTCAAAATTAACCCTCGTGGTGGTTTGATAGGTTGTGGTCATCCTTTGGGCGCTACAGGTATCGCACAAACAATTGAAATTACACAACAATTACAAAATAATGCACAAAAAAGACAGGTTGAAAACGCAAGTGTAGGTCTAGTTCACAACATGTCTGCAGCTGCAACATCTTCAACTATTTTGGTGTTAGAAAAATGAGTTTTGAGGAAGAATTGTCTAAAGGGAGTTTTTTGATTCCAGAATGCACCGTTTGTAAAAAATTGGTGTGGCCCCCTACCGAATTTTGTGATGATTGTATGGGCAAAACCAGGCTCAAAGAAGGAAATTTTCAAGGTAAAATCATAGAATTTTCAAAGCAAAATGATGATTATTTTTGTATTGTAGAAATGGAGAGTTCTTTTAGAATCATAGCAAAAATGACTAATGAACCACAAATTGATCAATACGTAAAAATTTCAAAATGTGGAATTAATGAAGGCAATTATTTTTTTGAAGTCAGTTAAATTTTGTATAGATGTATGGTGTTTCAGTAGTTTGATCAAATGTCCAAACAGTAGGAAGCGAAACGGTTTCTGATACTTGTAAGTTATGTTCTTTAATTAACGAACTCCATCCACCATTAGATAAATTTCCAGATAATTGACGTTTGGTATGGGTTCCTGCAAATACAATTCCTGTAGAATTTTTTAGTTGATCAATACAATTAATTTTATCAATAATACTAGTTGCTAACACATCTCCACCCATTTGCGGTAACCCTCCAATGAAAAATACAGGGTTTGTTAACTGAAATTTAGAATAGTCAAACTCCAATGCATCTTCACAGTGAGGATCAAAATTTTGTTCAGTGTTGGAACAGATCAATTTTTGTAATGCAACTAAACCATCATCAATTTCAATACTATGAGTTGTAAATCCAGAAATCTTTCCACAAAATGCAATTCGTCCATCTCCAGAACCAATATCGATTAATTCGGTATATCCCAGATTTTTTGCAATTGATACCATCAAATATGCTGAAACCATCCATGTCGGATAGAATGGTTGACAGCTTGAACCATGTTTGATACTGTTTAACCAATGATCATTAATATCACCTTCATAAACCACGCAATCCGTTTCCAAAATTTTTTCATCATAGGAATTATAGTAAATTGGATTTTTTTTTGCAAATTCATGAATAGAGTTCAAATGTTCTTGGTCAAAAGGGAATTTTTCAGAATTTAATGCAGGAATTACCTCTTGAATATGGGCATTTCCAGAGTAATTTTTGGCAAAATCCTGTTTTATAGAAACAAAATTCTGAATTATTTCATCAAACATGGATTTTGTAAAAACAGGGGTTTGATAAACTCATTGTAATTCAGGAGGATTTTTTAGAATTAAGATAAGCAATTTCTTGTTCTACTTTTTTTAATTGTTCAACAGTAGTTGTTTGTAATTTCTCAATATCTCGTAGTTCATTTTCTGTGGGTTCAATTGCCAATTGAAATTCTAGTTGTTTTAGTGTGTTTAAATAAAAATCTCTTTGTTCAAGTAATTTTTCAATTATAATTTCAGACACAAGTTATTTGAAATCACGTCCTATTTAGGCAAATTGTTAGACAACTAAAAATTTGTCATATTTCAGTATGAGACATCATCATTTCGGCAATCTTCGCAAGGACAGTGCCAATGACATTGAAGATTTTGGCGTTGTTTTAGTTCCTTTTTCTTTTTTGCCACAAATCAGGTAATTCTTTAGAGTATTATTGTTTTACCGAATTCATTTAGGTTTTGGTTCTATCACAAATAAGAAACGAACTACTCAATCAATTTTAACGGGTATTATGTAATTACCCACCTTACTATATCTTAAAAGAGGAAGAATAGTATGCGCTCACGAACATTAACCATCTCAAAATTATCCAAAAAAACAATTACCAATAATCAAAAAGCTGCAAAAACCCGTAGACAGCGTGGATATCAATGGGAAGATACATTGGTAAAACGATTCAATACATCATCAGATTGGAAGGCATTTAGATTAGGATCTCCAAGCATTGCATTACCAGATGTTTTAGCTGTAAATACTGAAGACAGTACTATTTTTACTATTGAAGCAAAATCTGGAACAAGCACTTCGCTTCCAGTTCCATATGATCAGATTGAAAGATGTTTAGAGTGGATTAAGACATTTGATATCTACAAAAAAAGACATGTGTTGTTAGCATTCAAGTTCCTATCCAAGAAAAGATTGGGAGTAGGAAAATATGAAAGTCGGGAACTAAGAGAGTTTTACAAAATTTGGGATGAAAAATTAGAGATCACTGATTGTGTTTGTACATATGAAGGAAAAATATATGCAAAAGTAGACGGTTCACGAAAAGAGATCCATCTAAAAGAATGTAAGATGCCCTTTAAAACAAAACAACCCAAATAGTGCCAAATTTTAAAAAATCTACAAATTGTTTTTAAAGAATAAACAAGAATCAATCATATGTCTGAAGTGAACAAAGATGAAGATGCCCAACTACAATGGGATAATGAAGTTAAAAGAATTGAAAAAATTAAAAATCCTGAACCAGAAGTAGTTGCAGAACCAACTCCTGAACCAGAAGAATCACAGTTACCAGAAATTAGTATTCAAACAAGTTATGATGAAAAACCAAATACAGAATTCAATTCAGCCGCGCTGCTAGAAACAGTATCAGATGCAGAGGTGAACTCCAGAATTACTTTTGAAGAATTTACAGATGAAAAAACGCTCATCAGTCATGATGCATTTGGTAATAAACAAATGAAAATCAAAGTGTTAGAAGTGTCAGATGAAAACCCTCCCATGAAATGGAAATTTGGAGACAGGGTAAAAGTTACCAAAATTCTTGTAACAATCAAGCACCTTGCTACACAAGAAGTAGAAGAAGGCGAATTTGATGTAGAAGCAATCGAAAGAGAATTACAAGAAAAAAGACATTATACATCAACAAACAGATGGATTCCTGCAGAAGATATCAAAAATGGATATGTAGTAGGTTCAAAACATACTAGATTAATTAGTGATGCATCAGCACTTGATTACATAGTCTTCTAATAGTCCATCATTTTCCACTCAAAAACATTATAAACATAAGATTTCGAAAAATGTTATGAGTTCAAAAGAATTTGACGTGAACGGGACTGATTATAAGATTGTGATAACAGATCAAATTGTAGGTCATGTAAACAACCTCAAAAACCTCTACAATTCAACATATGAAGATCCGGAAAGTTTTGAAGATGTGAGTGCTGAAATTTCAAACACTATTAATGAAATTGCATCTACTGTAGAACCCGAAGTAGAAGATAGTGATCTTGATGGATTAATTCAAGAAGTTATCAAGGCAGTAGATACAAAAGCTGAAGAAATTGAGAAGGAACTGGAAGGAAAAGAATCTTCTGGAAAAAAATCAAAATCTAAAAAATAATCTCATTTGACCTCAAACTCATAAAAATTTGGGGGATAAATTATATTCCAATTAAGATAACTAGTATCATGTCCGGAAGTTGTGAATGTGGAATTTGTGGCCATCATTCTGAATCAGAATGTCTTGAGAAAGAATGCAAATGTTGCTTGAATTTTCATGAAAGATCCGGACCTAAACGAAAATAATTTCTAAAAATCAGTTTTCTTCTTTGAAACAACTACATTTTTTGGACATGTGCCTATTACATCCGAACAATTTATGATCTTTGCACCCACACAATACGCATTTTTTTTCACTCAAATCTTATCAATAAACTCCTTGATGTCAGCCATAATTTTGTTCTCGTCAAAGGATTCGAGGATCTTTAACCGCATATTTTTTACTCTGTGCACGTCATTTTCATAAAGCGGGCTCATAGTCTCAATTTCTTGTTCAAAGTAATAATTTTCCAAATAATTTTTAAATTTTGATTTTAATGGTTTGAAATCTGAGTGAGGTATTTTGGTATCTTCAACTTTATTTGAAATAACCTTGAAAAACCCATTAATTTTGAGTGATTCTTTTTTTATGATTTCTAGATCTCCAGGTTTGTCTTGAATTTCTTTTAAGTTTTCATAAGATTCAAGAATTTGTAATAAAATACTTTTGAGATATTCTATGTATGTAACCACAATCCATTTTCAAACCCATCTAATCTAAAGTTTAGGAAAAATAGCTTCAACTATAGAAAATTGCACCTTTGCTTTAAATTATCAGAATTTTTTGTAAGGGGTATGCAGGGAGACGCATTTCTAAAATGTATTGATCCAGATTGTGGAATGGAATATCCAATTGAGAGTACAAATGTCCAATGTGAGAAAGGACATTTACTTGATGTAAAATATAAACACACTCCCTCAGAAAATCTAAAAGAAGTTTTTTACGATAGACGAAACTCTCAAGGAAACATTTTCAACGAAAGTGGGGTATGGAGATTTAGAGAATTACTAAACTTTTGCCAAGTAGATACTGAGAGTATTGAAGAATGTTCAAAATTTTTGGTTTCACTTGATGGTGCAGAAGGAAGACTTTCAAAGCCTTACCACATGGCAAAAGCTTCAGAATTTGTAGGTATTTCAAATGATAATTTATGGTTACAGCCTGAAGGCTACAATCCAAGCGGTTCTTTCAAAGACAATGGTATGGCAACTGCTGTAACTCATGCAAAGATGGTAGGTGCAAAAAAGATTGTTTGTGCATCAACAGGTAACACTTCAGCATCTGCTGGGATGTTTGCGGCTAATGAGGGAATAAATTGTGATGTTTACATTCCAGCAGGACAAATTGCTCCAGGAAAGCTAAGTCAAGCATATCAGTTTGGAGCTCAAATTTTAGAAATTGATGGAAACTTTGATGATGCATTAAAACAATCATTAGATGATGCACAAAACCATGATGGATATACTGTAAACTCTGTAAACCCATTTAGAATTGAAGGACAAAAAACAATTCCATTTAGAGCATTAGAATATTTGAATTGGGAAGCTCCAGATTGGATTGTTTATCCTGGGGGAGCATTAGGAAATACATCTAGTTGCGGAAAAGCATTAATGGAATTATACGAGTGGGGTTGGATTAAAAAAATTCCAAGAATTGCAGTGATTAATTCTGAAGGTGCAAGTACACTATCAGATTTGTACAATGGTAAATTCGAAGGAGAGGAATTAAGATGGAATAAAGGAAAACCAAACACCGAACTCATTACAAGATACTATGATGATTTGGATGCAAAAGGAATCAGACCAAAGACCA
>REGH01000001.1:0-44005 GCA_003702495.1 Candidatus Nitrosopumilus sp. | reverse complement strand
TTCAAATTGGAAGACCGGCAAATATTTTGAAAGGATTACGTGCACTAGAATTCACAAATGGGGTTGCAACAACAGTTTCAGATTCTGAAATGCTTGATGGAATGTCTGTAGTAGGTCTAAATGGTTTTGATTGTGAGATGGCATCAGGTGCATCAGTAGTTGGAGTTAAAAAATTGATGAGTGAAGGAGTCATAAAGAAAGATGATACGGTTGTAGGAATCCTCACAGGTAGACAGAAAGATGCAATGCTTCCTGTAGATTATCATCATGATCCTTCAAACAAATTTGCAAAACCACCAAAGAATTAGCCTCGTTTTTAGGCTCAAAAATTTTAGAATAATTTTCATATCTTAAAGGTTAAATCCCTGTTTTGTGAATTTAGTATACCAAAGAGATGGTGCAAAAATACTAAATGAAAAAACAACATAGTTGTTATGATAAAATTTTCTGGAGGACAAGATCATGGTAGATTTATGGGTTGAGATTGGAGCGTTAGCTGTACTACTTGGGTTATCTGGATTCTTTAGCGGATTGGAAGTAGCATTAGTTGGAGTAAGAAAATCCAAAGTTGTTCAATTACTCAATGAAGAGAAAAAAGGTGCCAAAGCACTTCACAAATTAAAAACAAATCCAAGTTGGATGATGTCTAGTGTTAACTTAGGTAACAATCTGGTAAATGTTGGTGCATCTGCATTGGCAACAAGTGTTGCAATCAGGATATTTGGTGATGAAGGACTAGGAATTGCAGTGGGTATCATGACATTTTTGATTTTAATTTTTGGTGAGATTACCCCAAAGACATACTGTAATGCAAACTCTACAAAAGTTGCATTAAGATACGCCCCCATATTGTTGGCATTTAGTTATGTGTTCTATCCAGTTGTAAAATTCTTTGAAGTCATTACAAAAGGAGTAGTTAGATTAACTGGTAGTAGCTATACCCCACCACCGATTACTGAAGAGGAGATTAAAGGAGTAATTGATCAAGGTTTGGAAGAAAAAGCACTTGAAAAAGATGAAATGGAGTTAGTTCATGGGGCATTGAAATTTGATGATACTGTAATTCGTTCGGTAATGACCCCAAGAACAAAGATGTTTACACTAAATTCAAAAATGTTACTTTTTGAGGCATTACCACAAATTAACCAAAGTGGTCATTCTAGAATTCCAATTTATGGAGAAACACAAGATGATATTGTAGGTTTTATTCATGCGAGGGACGTCTTAAAAGAATTAGAAAAAGACAATGAAGTTGTTAGTTTGGAACAAATTGCAAGAAAGCCTGTATTTGCATCACAAGAAAAGATGGTTAGCTCTTTACTAAAAGAAATGAAAGGAAGAAAAACACACATGGCAATTGTAGTTGATGAGCATGGTGGAGTTGAGGGATTAGTTACTCTGGAGGATTTGTTAGAAGAGATTGTAGGAGAGATTGAGGATGAGACAGATCTCACCCGAACAAGAGGATATGAAAGAGTTGATCAAGATACAATTGTTACAAACGGAGATATCGAGATAGACATTGTAAATGAAATTTTCAAAACCAATGTACCTGAAGGAGATGATTATGCTACATTGAGCGGTTTACTGCATGAAAGACTACAGGACATACCTCAGGAAGGTGACAAAGTAGAAGTAGAAGATCTCAGAATAGTTGTAGAAAAAGTATCAAAAAACATCCCTCAAAAAATTAGAATAGAAAAAATTCGAACTTAATCTGATTTTGCAAAATACTCTTGCAGTTTTTGCTTCTTTTCAACCATGTGAAAGATAGATTCTGTGTGTGCAAATGCCTCAGCATATGATTTTTCAAACAACATGGCTTGCATCAACATGTGATTTTCAGGAATGACTATACCGGTTTGATCATCAGAATACATCATTTGAACAGTATCTCCAATAGACGTAGTCATATTTGCATGAATGTGAATCATATTGGTATCGGTAAAGTTAAAGCCCATACTCTGAGCATAATCTCTAACATCTTTGGTTCCCTTTGCAGTCCACAATGTTGCTACACCAAATTCATTTGTAAACAATTCATGAATCTCTGAAGGTTTTGGCGCAATATCTTTGAACCTAATATCCATAATGTGTAAGTGCATCTGTCTTGTTGGGACTTTGATTGCTCTAACATACAATGGTGCATCTTTACCAAAATACAACTTAACATCATCTCCATGGTGTGGTTTTTCAGTCATTTCAATAGTGTCCGATAATTTTTTGTCAGTCTGTTCAATGTCTGCCCATCTTCGAACTAATGTAACATCAAATCTAATCAGATTATCTCCAAACTTGTCTCTTAATGGTTCAAGAATTCGTCCCATTCCCGTAACGTTACAACTGCCTTGCATAACATGCGGTTTACCAATAGCAAGTTCATAATTTGCCCTCGAGTTAAACAGTAAATCTGAAACTGCTTCAGCACCAATTGTTGATTCTCCACCTTGGTAAATTGCAGGAAGATTGCGTGGTTCATACAAATTTTTCTTGTTCTTATACCCATGGCCACCGGGAGCAGCATCAATAACAAGATCAGATTGATCTAATGCAGATTCAATCGAGCCTGAAATTTTGAATTCTTTGAATTCATCTAATTTCTTTTCAGGAACAAATACATTCAATCCTCTAGAAATTGCAACATTTACATCATCATCTGGAGAGTACTTTCCTACTCCAACCAGGGTGATTTGAGGATCGTCTTTGAGAAAAGCAGTGATTCTACTTCCAATAGAACCATAACCATTAACAAAGATTTTTTTCATATTTTAACAAAAACCCTCCTGTTTTTGTAGTTATTGATAAAACTATGACGAATACTTTTCAATAAAATTAAAAAAAATAAGCGTTAACTAAGAAAATTAGATTATTCCTTTTTGGAAATTTTTACAAAGAGATGTGATCCAAAATGGATAAAAAAGTGGTCTGTTTTCTGTGCCAAAAAAACACTGTTTTTCTCAAGAATTATCCTTTTAGGAAATAATTTCATGAAGAATATTCCATTCTGAATATGGGTTACAGTGCCGTAATAGTATTGTAAAATGAAAACGTATCAATCACTTACAATATTAGCAATAATTGGTTCCATCATGGCAGTAACAGGTATGCATGAACAAGAAGCATACGCTGAAGAGGATAGCATGCTATTCAAAATGATGGAAGTCAATGAAAAACTAATGAAATTGCAAAACAACGAGGGCGAACTTGACAAATTTAGCTTGGCAAAATCAGCATTTCAGATGAATCAGATCAAGAATGATCTCTTGGAGATTAATGAGATGAATAACGGCAACGATAAACGTTACAACAAAATTTACTCCTACCTAAAGGATAGTTATCAAAGCGCATTTGAAAATATTGAGAAAGATGTAAAAAAGTACTCAAAAGAAAATGGATTATCTGCATCTGAGAAAAAACTTGTTTCTAAAATCATCAAAAGCAAATTAACATTTGACGGTAATGAACAGAAAGAAAACTTAGAAAAAGAGAAAGTTGATAGAATTGTTACAGAACTCAAAAAGACAGAGGCTAAAGAAAAATACCAAAAACTTGTTAACGAAATTGGAGTAAAATTAGCTAATGATGCAAACGGTGGAATTGTTGAAAAGATCCATCACAAGGTTGCAATTAAAGAGATAATTTCATCTAAACAATTAGAATTAGCAATCCCTGCAATTGACAGAATTATTCCACAAGTAAATGATGAAAAAATCAAAGAGAAACTTCATGCTGTAAAAGATAAAATCCAAACAATTCAAGAAAGAAAATCCAAACAAACAGAAAATGAAATATTTGGATTATCTAGAGGCCCTCAAGTATCTACTCAGATCCCAATCCAATTCAATGAATTTGAAATTGGTTTTGGTGGAATTTTAAACAAAGTTATAGAAGATGAATTGATTGGGTCATTAAATGAAGTTCAGCAAGTGTATGAAGAATTTGAAGTTCAAACAATAGAGTCAATTTTGGATGAAGAAGTAATTTCCTCATTAGATAAAGTAGTTGAAGTAACTGAAGAAGATGAAGAACAATTAGAACAAGAAAAAGAGAAACAAAGAAAAGAATCTAGAGAAAACAAATCAAACAACAAATCTAGTAAAGCCGACCAAGGTTCAGGAAATTCAGATAAAAGAAACGGTAATGCTAATGACAGTAAAGGAAAAAGTGCTGGAAAAGGGAATGGTAAATAATCAAACAAGCCTAAATCGCACAATCTGATAAGAATTCTTTTAATCTAATTTACCAAAATAAATCTGTGAACTCACTTTCGGCATACGCTGTGTTTTCCCTTAGTTTAGTACTAGTTCTAGGAACACCTGCATTTGGAGAGATTGATCTACTTAGCAACATTATATTCTTGGATACGGGAATTATCCATTCAGATGATAATCAATTTCAAATAAGTAATGATATGAATACAAGAGAATTTTCCAATGGAAAAATAATTAGAGTTTCAGGACAAACAATTGAAGGGTTTCCATATATTACATATTCAAAGATTTTAGAAGACAAAGTAAACACACACGGAATAATCTTTATCGGAGGTAAGTTTGTGAAATTATCTTTTATTGAAGAGTCAACTCAGGATACTATTGTAGAAAAAGAAGATGACCTACAGATTCTTGTTCAATACACACAAAGAGTTTACTCTAAACAATATGCATCAATTGAAATTAAAACATATGATCCACAGCAAAATAAGTTAAAGGATTTTAATCTGAACTATGGTTTCTTGAAAAATATAGACATCAAAGTAACAGTGTTAGATGAAAACGATAAAGAGTTCCATTCATCAGCAGGAATAACAAATGATAAAGGATTCTTTGAAACAGAATTTTATATTCCTGAGAGGTATCCTCAAAGAACTTTAACTGTAACAGTTTCTGCTGAAGATGATAATTCAAAATCCTCTAAGATTTTACAAATGTATACAATTGGAACAATACCAGATAACGATAGTTCACCATAGCATAAAGACTAAATGAGCTAAAAAATTCTCAAAAACCATTGATACATGGTCCATCATTAGCAATAGGTGCAGGAATTTCTGCAGTTGTATTATTAATTGTGTTTATGGGCTTTGATGGGATGGCTAATGAACCTGAATTGGTAATGCAACCAACCCCGACAATTCAACCGGAAGGGCCTGCCAAAGTAACGATGCAGACATTTTTGGCAAATGGTTCACCAATGGTGGGGGATGCAACGGCTCCAGTAACTCTAGTTGAATTTGGAGATTATCAGTGTCATTTTTGCAATGTTTTCTTTCATTCTACTGAAGGAGATATCTTGAAGAATTATGTAGATACGGGTAAAGTGAAAATGATCTTCAAAGATTACAATATCATTGGTCCTGATTCAGTTAATGCATCACATGGTGCGCATTGTGCAAATGATCAAGGTATGTTTTGGGAATATCACGATATTTTGTATAACAACTGGACTGGAGAAAATAATGGCTGGGCATCTTCAGAAAATCTACTAAAATTTGCACAAGAGATTGGACTTGATACCAACGTATGGTCTGAATGTATGATTAATGGAGATCATTCTCAAACTATAGTTGGAAGTAATGATGATGCAAGAGCACTAGAACTTACTGGAACTCCTGCATTTTTTGTGATTGGTCCAGATGGAAAAGTAACAAGATTGTTTGGTGCACAACCATATGAGACATTTGAGAGAGTCTTTGATGATGAGTTAAAAAAACAGAGTTAGCGATCACAATAGGCATAATTTGTCAAAAAAATTACCAAAATTTCCTTCCTAGTTATCTAGAATTTACCCGCTAACCTTATTAATGAATTCTCGGAGCCAAGCTTATGGCAGCTGGAATAGACGACATTTCCATTTACATCCCAAGATTGTACATTGACGCAGCAGATTTTGCTGAAGCAAGGGGATTGGACCCTGTAAAATTACAAAAAGGTCTCGGAGTTTCTCAAATGGCAATAGTTGATGCCAATCAAGACCCTGCAATATTGGCTGCAAATGCCTGTTTGAAGATTATGCAAAAAAATAAGTTATCTCCTGAAGATATTGGCAGATTATACGTTTCAACAGAATCATCATTTGATGAATCAAAGGCAATGAACTCTTTTGTTATCGGAATGCTAGAACAAGTCTATGGACAGGGTGCTTTTGAGCACTGCGGTGGTGTGGAAACAAAATTTGCATGTGTCAGTGGTTCTTATGCCCTATATGACAATACAAACTGGATTAGAGCAGGAGAAGCAGAAGGAAAACACGCACTTGTAGTGGTATCAGACATTGCAAAATATGATATGGGTTCTAGTGGAGAGATGACCCAAGGGGCAGGAGCAGTGGTAATGCTTCTCAATGATAAGCCAAGATTGTTGGCATTTGACCCAAAGGTCACATCAACTTCAATTAAAGATGAATATGATTTCTATAGACCATTTGGAAAAGAGACTCCTATAGTTCATGGACAGTATTCGAACATGTTATACATGATTCAAGTAAGGAAAGCACTTGAAGCATATAAGAAAAAAGTAATCTCAACTGGATTGATCAATATCGAGTCAGGTGAGACAATTCTAGACCATATGGATTACATTAACATGCACTTGCCATACAGCAACATGGGAAAGAAGGCATTAGCATATTTGGTAAGACACGAATGGCGTCAACTTCCAAGATGGAAGAAAGTTTTACAAGAAATTGGAATGGATGAGCCAATACCAAAAGATCCTCGTGGAACAATAGAATCAGTCCTAGGGGATGAAGAATTTATGGCAAAAGATCACGAGTTTACTAAATTATTTACAAAAACTCCAGAATACCAAGAAGTTTATGAATCAAAACTTGCAAGTTCACTTATTGCATCTAGCATGATTGGTAACTTGTACACTGCATCACTTTACTTGGGATTTAGAAGTAGTTTAGAATATGAATATCAAAAAGGAATAGAGTTAGAAGGAAAAAGAATTGGGTTTGGATCATATGGAAGTGGCAGTAGTGCGATGGTGTTTAGTGGTGTAGTTCAACCAGAGTTTGAAGAGATTGTAAAGAACATGAACTTGGAAGCTGAAATTGGGGATAGACGTAGACTAACATGGGATGAATATGAGGAATTACATGAAAACAAACTATCTCCTGAAGAACCCATGCTAAAATCCAAAAAAGAGTTTAGTTTAGTTCATGTTAAGACTGAAACTGAATCTCGTGGTGAGAGACGTTACATCTATAACGAATAATTATCTCGCTCTACGTTTGTATCCTTGTTCTATTTTGCAATTATCTAATGAAGAATTTTGAGCTTTACTAGTTGTCTTTTTCTTTTTTGGTTTAGTAGAACTTTCTTCAATTTTGAAGATTTTTTGAGTATCTAATTGAGCTTTTGGGGTTTCGTTTGAAATGATGTTTGTTGGAGAGGTTTGTTTCTTCTTTTTCTTTTTTGGTTTATTATGTTCTGTAGAGTTTTTTTTTGTCCATTTGATATTTTTAATATCTTTAGAAGAGGATTGTTCAATGTTGTAATCCATCAAGGATTTGCCCATGTCATTCATACAGATTTGAGAGTTTAAGCGTATTGAATTAAACGTGAATTATTCATATAAGGCTACTCAAGAGTTTGGATAGAATGGATGAAGAAGTAAATCCAATCAAGGATTATCTATTTGATTATATCAAAAGTTCACAGACCATACCTCAACTAATTTCAGAGAAAAAATTTGATATGGTAATTGATGAGATTGTAGAGAAATGTTACGATGAAATTGCTGCAATGGATGAAAGAAATATTGCAGTAGGAGTATTAGCTACCGGTATTCTTCACTATTTACTGACTAATGCACTTTTGAATAGTCAGAGAAAAATTGAGTTCCGTGGAGTAGAATTAGACATTGTAGTTCCAGATATCAAAACATTAGAAAAAGACTCTAAGATGAGCTTGATCATTTGCATCCCAAAGTCATCAGATAAACAAATCATAGAGCAAAAAATTTCCCAATTAGAGAAAATTCAACCAGTCAAGGAAAACATCTGGGTGGTTTTATCTGAGAATATGGATATAGACAAAAAAACATTTGTTCTATCAAAAGAAGATTCATCATTTTCTAAAATCATCTTTGAGATTGCACAATTTAGCAATGTCAATAGTGCAAACAAATTCAAAATTTTACGTATATAACTCAAAAAGGGAATAAATATCAAAAAAAACGAACATTATACATGGCATCACTCATTATCTTTCCAATTGTTATTGTGGCAATTGTAGGGCTATCGGGTTTTCTAGTCTACAAGTATTTCATATATGATTTGATTTGTAAAAGGGCAGTAAACAATGCATTACAAAAATACAATATCAAGAAAACCCCTTTTCAAATAATCAAAGAGTATTACCAAAACAAGGGGGAAAGCATGTCCCACAAAGAGATTCAGAATCTAGAGAAGAGCTACAGACAAAATGGTCCAGATGAATTTCTAACAATGTATGATGCAATTAGAGATTTTAAACACGACAGTTCTAAGGATTGACTGGAATCTGTATAAATGGAGTTCCGCCTTCACCAACTACCAAAGGAAGTTTTCCATCCCATGCTTGAGTCTTTAACCATTCCAAATAGTTTGGATTCTCAGCAAGTGCTTTGTTAATAATTGCAATTGCTTCGGCCTCACCTCTTGCTTCAGCAATGTTTGCATTTGCTAGACCCACAGCATTTGCCTCACGTTGTTTTGCTTCAACTTCGATTCTTCTCAAGTCATTTTCAGCTTTGAGGGCTTTTTGTTCTGCTTCTACTTTGGACTCGATTGCTTGAGCAAATAATGGTGAGAATTCAAAATCAGTAATAGAAATTACTTCAGTTACAATTTCAAAATTATTTAGTCTGTCTCTAATAGATGATTCTATATCTGCTTTAACCAAGGGTCTTTTTGTGATTAGTTCCTCAGCATTGTAATTTGCAGTTACTTGTTTTACTGTTTCTTCAATGGCTGGTTGAATTACTCTATTTTCGTAATCTAATCCCAGATTCTTGTACAGTCTATGCACTGCTTCTCTTTCAGGATGATAGTTTACAGTAACTGTAGTCTCTACTGTTTGCAAGTCTCTTGAAGCACTTCTGGCATCATTTGCATATTTCAGAGTACGTACTTCAATCTGTACTACATCATCTTGGAATGGAACCACAAAATGTAGACCTTCATCTAGTGGAGGTTGAGTAAGATCGACTGCATTCCAATGTAGTAATACACCACGATGACCTGCATCCACAATCTTTACAGATGCAAATGCAACTACACCGATAATAATTAAGATAATAATTCCAATTGCAACACCTCGTGCTGCATTCATGTTTACATTCATTTTTGGTGACTGGTACTTTGACAACTATTTTTTTATGCAGTTACTACTATTATACCATCTGTAAATTATAGATTTAGGCATCATATTTGCCAAAGATTAACAAATTTATCAGAAGAAAACTACTCTACATTATGGAAGATCCTAACTTTTCTTGGATTTATCTGATAATTTTTCTAGCAATACCATTGGCAAGAATCATCCCAAGAATTCTTGCAAAAAGACGTCCAAGTGTAGACGAATATACAAGACCAGAACCATTTCAAGAATCACAAAACACACAATGGAGTGCTAAACAAGAATCAGTAAAACCACAAACAAAAGATATGCAGGTTTTAGGAATCATGCATCAAGGTGCAAATACATTTGATAAAATTCAAAGAACTCTCAAAATGGATTCAAAAGAACTGGATTCAATTTTGCAAGATTTGGAAAAACGTGATCTTATCAAAGTAATTCAAAAACAAGGAATGTTTGGACCAAAAGTTGAACTTTATTCTACAGACAAGGGATTCAAAGAGTACTATTCCTAGCTCTCACAAACTACTTCGCTTGTATTTCCACCATCATACAATGCTTCTATTGCATCAATATCACAATCAGAGATGTATGGAAAGTTTGTCTCAATTGTTGGGAACATCAAGTCTTCAGGTGCTGTAGAGTGTGCCAATCCCAATGCATGTCCTACCTCATGTCTTGCAATAGTCTCAAGTGCAGCTAGGGATAGTGTATCTACTGCAAATATTGTGATTCGGGATTTTAGAATCTGGTTTTGCGATTGATCAGCGATGGAATTTGCCCATCCAGAAAAGCCATCTGCATTTTGTTGATTGGTAAGCTCAATCGTGATATCGCCTTCACCATTATTTGATTGAATTACCTCAAAGCTTACAGGAATGTATAGTTGAGTTTCAGTTTCTGAAGCAGCCTTCATGGCACCCTGCCATCCTTCATACATTACAGACATCGTTCCTTTAGGTCCTTTGTGAAGTAATGAATTATCAATTTCTAATACTTCTTCAGACATGATTACCTTTTCTATTGTCTCAAATACCTCAGGGTCATACTGATCAGCATTTAGAACATTTACCGTAATTGTATCACCTTCAACCAATCTCCACGAAAGATATGTATCAATGATATCACCTCTCAAGTTTTGAATGGTATAACCTGTTTGTTGCGGTTCAATTTCAACTTGATACTGTTGTCCTGCAAGTTCTGCAAACATTACAGAATAACCTCCTGCAACTACTGCAATTGCAACGGCTGAAATAATTATTGCTTTGTAGTATTTCACTTTGGCTTTTTCTTTTTCTTTAGTTTCAATTTCTAATTCTTTTTCCATGAACATTTTTTCTTGTTCTTTTTCTAATGCTGTCTGTCGTTCGGTCTCATATTTTTCCTTCATTTCATCACGAGTCTTTTGCATCTCTTCTTTTTCTGTTTCAGTTAAATTGGTAAATTGCTCAAACATCATTTTTTCTTGTCGTAATTCCAAGACTTCTTGTGTTAGTTGTTTGAATTGTTCATCTAATTCTTCATAATCAGCTGATTTTTGTTCAAACTGTTTTTTGAGTTCCTCGTATTTTGCAGAAATTGATTCTTGCCCGATTGCAATACTTTCACCTTTCTTGAGAACCTCAACTGCCTTCATAGCATCTTGAAGTTTTTTTTCAATTTCAGATAATGAAAGGGGTTTTTCATCAGAATTTTCAGAACTCATTTTCCAGTATAATGACTAATTTCTCTTCTATAAATTATTGTGTAATAGTTCCAAAATAGGAATCAAAAATATTAAATGAGACATGATGAGGATGTCAGTATGAAAGTCTGCATAATTGATGATAATACAAGCATTACTGGAATGTTCTCAAAACTACTCAAAATGGAAGGCCACGAAGTAGTTGTTGCAAACGGAGGCAGGGCAGGACTATCTTTGCTTGAAAATGATACTTTTGATGCAACGATTTTGGATGTTTCAATGCCAGAATTCTCAGGAATTGATGTAGTAGACGCACTAAAACAAAGTGGAAGAATTAATGAGCAGAAAATTGTGATTCTTACTGCATCTTCAGTTTCAAATGAAGAATTAGATGGCTTGAAGGAAAAAGGAGTTAAAGAAATTCTCAAAAAGCCTCTTCAATTAGATACACTAGTTTCCACACTTGAAGCTATTAGTAAATCATAAGTAAATACAAACAATTATTCATTATGGCAATTTCTAAAAGAGGTCAAATAATAGATTTAATCAGTCATGAACTAAAAACACCAACAGTTCCAATTCTGGGATATTGTGAGATGTTGCTAAATCCAAAATTTGGTAAATTAACAAATGATCAGTATGATGCAGTTAAAGAAATCATGAAAAATATTTTAGAATTACAGATTTTGATAGAGCAAATAATTGAAAAACAAAAAAGAGTGGAAGAAGCAGATTCACTAGATATTCTTCCAAGGGAATTACGAACTCCTCTCGTACCAATTCTCGGATATTGCGAGATGTTAAATTCTGAAAAATTAGGTCCGTTAGATGATTTTCAAAAAGAAGCTCTAAATGAAATTCAAGTTAATTCAAATAGATTGAATGTTTTGATTAATGATTTTTGGAATGCTCAAGAGCTTGAGTTGGGTAAGATAAAATATCATTTGGAATTAATTGATGTTACAGAATTTTTTAATAAAATTTCAAATAAATTTTCTAATTCTGTTATGGAGAAGAAAATATCATTTTCAACAAATATAGAATCAAATCTTAATGTTTATGCAGACAACTCTAAATTAATTCAAATTTTTTCCAATTTAATTGAAAATTCAATTGTTTTTGTTCCAGAGAATGGTAAAATTATAATCGAGGCAAAATCACAGAATGGTTCAATAGAATTTAAAGTCAAAGATAATGGTTCAGGAATTCCAAAAGAAAAACACAATGAACTTTTCAAAAAATTCCATCAGATTGACACTTCGCACAGAAGAGCACATGGAGGGGGAGGTTTAGGACTAGTAATTGTTAAAGGATTCATTGAAGGAATGAATGGAAAGATTTCTGTTGAAAGTGAAGAAGGCAAAGGTACAACATTTACCATAAATCTTCCACGAAAATCTAAACAATACGGTATTGCGCATTGATTGAAAAACAGGAGAGGAGATAATTGGGAAAACAAGGGTTGTCAATCCCAATAGGAATTATTGCAGTCACTTTAGCAATTGTTGCATTTTCTTCTATGGAGCAAGATTCAGAAGTTGATGAAATCAAAATCGTCGCAAACCTTCCAATCTCAGGTCCGGGGAGCGGAATAGGTATTGAGCAAAGAGACGGATTAACACTAGCAGTTAAAGAGATTAATGATAAAGGAGGGATTAAAGGAAAACAAATTGATTTAATCATTGAAGATAATCAAACGGATCTAGAAAAAGCAAAAGAGATTTTTAACTTTCAAGAACAAAGTTATGAACCACTATTACACATCAGCTCACTGAGTTTTATTTCAACAGGACTCTCAGAAATGGCAGAAAAAGAAAAAGTTGTGCTAGTATCACTATCAGCTGTTGCACCAGATGTAACTGCGGGAAAAGAATGGACTTTTAGATATTTTCCAATGGCAGAAGATGAAGCAAAGCCAATTTTGAAAATATTAGATGATTTGGAAATCAAAAGTTTAGGAATATTATATTTGGACGACGAATTTGGAAGATCAATTGCAAAAGAAGTAGGAGAAAACTTTTCTCTAAAAGGAAATGTCGTGGATGAACCATTTGAAAATAATCAAAAAGAATTTCTAGAAAATATTGAGAGATTAAAAGATCAGGAGGCAATTTACCTAGTAGGATTTCCAGATCATGTCAAAATAATTCTCAAAGAGATTGATCAGTCTAATTACGAGGGAGAGATTTTGATGTCTTCAGATGGTGCCATGTTTGATATTTTTCAAATGGCAGAGGCTCAAAATGTTCACATTGCAGCCCCTCTAGTATACAATACAAAATTAAAACTAGCCACTGAAGTTGGAATAAGATTTGAAAATAAGTTTGATAAACAATTAGATCATAATGGAGCAAACAGTTACGATGTGATTAGAATAATCAAGGGCCTATTAGATGATAAAGAAATTACAAGAGAAAATCTTAAAGAATCATTTGATTCAGGATTTATTTACACTGGAATTTTTGGAACAATTTATGGATATCCTCAAAATCAAGATATCAAGTTTGGTCTATATCCTTCAAAAATTGTAGATGGTGAATTAAAATTTGAATCAACACAGGGTGCAATGAGTTCGGAGGTTGAACAATAATTGAAGCAAACTAAGACAAAATCTTACTCTACAATTACACGTTTAATCTGTGCAATAATTATCATTATTGGACTAGTTGTTATTTCAGGTTGGATTTTAGACATTGACAGTCTAAAGAGTCTTTCACCAACATGGGTCACAATGAAGTTCAGTACTGCTGCATCATTTCTGATGAGCGGTATTGTTATTTTACTGATGAATGAGTACAGAAACAACAATTCAGAGGTTTCAAGAATTCTACTTTTTGCACCATTGATTATCATAATGTTCTTTATGGGAACTTCGCTGGTTAGTTTATTTTCAGATACAAATTCTGGAGTGAACAGTCTTTTTGTCAAAGATGATGTTTCAGCAATATACACTCTAAAACCAGGTTTAACGTCTTTGGGAACTGCCATTAGTTTTATCGTGATTAATGTTGTAGGTTTTACTTCATTACTTGTTCATCAAAGATACAAAAAATATGTCCTAATTTCAGGCGTGATTGTGATGATTTTTGGAGTTGTTGCGTTAATTGGATATGCAACAGATATTCCTGAACTATACTATCAAATCTCTCAAATTAGTGGAGCTATGGCAGTACACACTGCAATTGCATTTTGCCTCTCAGGAATTGCACTAATTTCATTGGGGATTTCAAAATACTCAGAAAAAGAAGTTAAGCGAAAAAGAGGAATTCCTATTTCAGCTAAATTGATATTTTCGTTTTTGGTTGTTTCTTTTATTCCAATTTCTGTAATTGGTGCCGCGTCTTACAATTTATCGCAAGACAATATTGAACGTGATATTCTATTAAATCTAAACGAACAAGCAGACAACACACTATCAAAGATTGAATTGTTGTTTAAGGAAAGAATTGCAGATGCTCAAGTAAATAGTAATTTGGATATTCTCAAAAATGAAATTAAAAATTTGGAAATGGGATTAGAAGATAAAAATAATCCAGAATACTTGGCGTCAAAAATCAAAGTTGATGAAAGGATAAAGATTATTCAAAGCGCATACGGATACGATAACATTGCAGTAGCCAATACAAATGGGGAGTTAATCTACATATCAAATGATGACTTTCAAGAATTAATGGGAATCAAAATGCAAGACATGCACAAACCAAGTTTTGAAGAAGGCAAAAAAGATGTTTACATTTCTAAAGTTTTCAAAGATATGGGTGTTGATGGAAAGCTAGATCTTTTTGTTACAGCACCAATCAAAAACAGCAATGAAGAATTGCTTGGTTTATTGATGTTAGATGTACCAATTGATCAAGTTCTTTTAGATACTATGAAACAGACTTATTTTGGAAATACGGGAGAGAGTTTTATTGTATCTTACATTGATGATGAGATCTCAGTTCTTCATAATGTCAGACTAGACAATGAATTAGTCAGTGGCTCTATCTTGTGTGAGGATTATTCCATGTGTGAGTTAGGATTTAAGGCAATGGACGGCATGAGAGGCTCTGGAATTGCAAATGACTACAGGGGAGAAGGGGTTCTTGCATCATGGAGATATAGTTCAGTTTTAGATTGGGGTCTAGTATCAAAGATTGATGTTTCAGAGGCATATGCCCCATCAAATCAATTAAGACAGGATATTATCACTTTAGCAAGTGTATTCATTATTGGTTCTGCAATTTTTGGAGTATCAATTTCAAGACTTTTCTCAAATCCGTTGATAAAATTGAAGGACTTAGCATCAAAGATCAGTGACGGTAAATTAGACACTCATGTTCCTGTTGAAACATCTGATGAGATTGGCCAATTATCTGAAATTATGAACAAAACAGTTGCTAAATTAAAATCAGAAAAAGAGGAAAAAGATAATGTTCTAAAAGCATTGGACAACTCAACAATTACTGCAATAACTGATGAAAAAGGTACAATCACTTATGCCAATAAGAAATTCGAAGACATTTCTAAATATACTGAAAAAGAGTTACTTGGAAAGAATCACAGAATTCTAAAATCAGGATTTCATCCAGATAGCTTTTTTGACGGAATGTGGGGAACGATTTCAAAAGGAAAAGTGTGGACAGGTGTTGTAAAAAATATTGCAAAAGATGGTTCAACCTACTGGGTCAATACAGTAATCACCCCATTCCTAGATGAGAATGGAAGGCCAAAACAATACATGGCAATTAGAATGGATTTGACAAAACAAAAGGAATTGGAAGAAAAGTTAGCCGAATCATTAAAGAAAATTGAAGAGTCACAAAAAGAAAAAGAAGAATTTGTAGCTATGATCACACATGATCTTAAACAACCTCTGGTCCCAATTCAAGGAAACGCAGAATTATTGACCATGGCAGGAATGGGCGAATTAAGTGATATGCAGATGGAGTGTGTTAAAGAAATTCAGGCAAATGCATCAAGACAACTGTCCATGATTGACAATCTTGTTTCAGCACAAAAATTAGGTGCAGGCGCAATGAAATATGAAATTGAAGAACTTTCTTCAAAGAATATTCTTGCAGAGTGTATCAAAACTCACTCTCCTGCAATGACAGACAAAAAAATCCAATATTTTGAGTCACATTCAGAGGATGTCAAGATAAAAGGAGACAAGAGAAGAATACTAGAAGCATATACAAATTTGATTTTAAACGCACATGACTTTGTACCTGTAAATGGAAAAATTGAGATCGGAGTAACTGATGGTGAAAACGAAGTCACATTTTTCTGTAAAGACAATGGAGAAGGAATTCCAAAACAAAAACAAGATCAGTTGTTCAAAAAATATGGCCAAGTAAAATCAGATGCAAAAAGAAAGTTTGGAGGAACTGGATTGGGTTTAGCAGTTTCACAGGAACTTGTGGAAGGAATGGGCGGAAAGATATGGTTAGAAAGTGAAGAAGGTAAAGGTGCAACATTTTTCTTCACTATACCAAAGGCGTAGATTATGAAACAGAGTAGTGGATTAGTTTCGGACGGTAAAAAACCGATTATTATTTTGTTAATAGCATTTTCTATAGTTACTATTGCTTTAGCAGATAGCATTTATGAAGATTTTAACAAATTAGATGAAGAATTGAAACAGGGTTTAGATAAGATGACAGATGCGTTAGTAGATAGACTAAAAGATTATGAACATGTTGTTTACGCTGGCAGAGGGTTTAACGCAGGTTCTGAAAAAATTAGTTTTGAAGAATGGGATGTTTTTATTAAATCATTAGAACTATCAAATAGATTTGATGATTCAATCACAGTCTCATATGTAGGATATGTAAATTCGAATAATAAAGAAAATTTTGAATTGGAGATGCAAAAGGAAATGGAAAACTATGAAATTATTCCTGAGAGTAGTTCAGAATTTTATTTTCCAATAAAATACATATCGCCATATAGTGAAGAATTAGAATTTTTGATAGGTTATGATAATGCATTTGAGGAAAAACGCAGACTGTGTACTTTAGAAAGCATTGAAATTAAAAAGCCAGTTCTTTCAGAAATTTTAATTTTAAATCAAGATATAGAAGACCCGATTTATGCATCATTGATTTGTCATACCATATTTTCAGATATTGAAAAAAATAGTCCAGAGGGATTTGTCACGCTTGCTTTTAGGTATGATCCAATTCTGGAAAATGTTTTTGAGGAATCATTTGGAAGTGATGCGGATAAATTTCAAATGAAAATAGAGTATGAAGGAAGAACAGTTTACGATTATAATAAAAGTACTAATTTTGGAAAAAATGAATTTTAACAGTATAAAAATATTACAATTCTAAACAAAGATTTACGGTTAACTCTAGATAATTTAGAAGGATTTTCAGTAAGCAATCTATCTTATGTTGTAGCAATAATCGGTTATCTTTTAGTCGGGTTGGCTTATATTGCTACAAAGAAATACATAGAAAATAAAATTAAAATTGAATTAGAAGAAACGGAAAAAGAAATAATCAAAGAACAAACTAGAGAAAAAATTGTCAGATTGCAAGAATTAGACAAACAAAAAAGTGAGTTTACATCCATGATTACACACGAATTAAAAACACCTTTGGGTCCAATCTTTGGATACTGCGAAGTTCTAACCCATCCAAAGTTTAGAAATAAAATGACAGATGAACAATTAGACATGGTAAAAAAAATCGAAAATAGTGCAAAAACACTTCAAATTTTAATTGATGATTTATTATTAATTCAAAAACTTGTGCTAGGTAAAATTACTATAAAAAATGAAAAATTTACTTTGAAAAAATTTATTCAAGAAATAATTGAATTACAAAATAATATTATCAAAGAAAAAAATATCAAAATGCAGTTTAATGTGGATGACATTACACTGAATAGTGACAAATTAAGATTGGGTGAAATTATTAATAATTTGATCAATAATTCCATAGACTTTGTAAGTGAAAATACAGGTCTAATTGAAATTAATGCACATAAGGATGGAGATAAAGTAAAAATTTCGATCAAAGATAATGGGATTGGAATTAAAAAAGAAGATCAGAGTAGTCTCTTTACAGAATTTTATCAAGTTGACACAACACTGAGACGAAAACATGGTGGAACTGGGTTAGGATTGGCAATATGTAAAAGATTAACAGAACTATTAGGAGGTCAAATTTGGGTGGAAAGTGAAGTTGGAAAATTTACAAAGATGACTTTTACAGTGTTAGTGGATAACAATAGAATTAATGAAAATAATTTTTGATTTGAGCAGGCCAAGGTAGAATTAATAAAATATGGATGTATACACATTCTGTGAATTCTGAAAAACGTCAAGACAACTTGCATGAATTAGAAAAAGAGAATGTTGAACTTAAAAAAAGTAACGAAATTCTTTCTCAGTCCAACAAGTTCTTAAAACAAACTCAAAAACTACTTCTTGAATCAGAAGAAAAATTCAGAAATATCTTTAATTTATCACCGGAGGGCATTATAATTTTTGATAACAATAATCAGGTTTTAATGCATAATGATGGAGTGAGAGAAATTTTTGGAGGTGAAAAAATAAATCTTAAAGGAAGATCATGGTTTGAGTTTTGTACTGAAGATAGTATTAAAGTAATTAAAAAATCTAAAAAAGAATTAGAAAAATACGGAATTTCTAAAAATGTAGAAGTAAACTTAAAGATAGAAAACCATTTGATTCCTGTTAAATTAGACATTGGAATTATGACAGATAATTCAGGACAGCCATTTGGAAAAATGGTAATAATTTCCAAAAAATCAGAAGACAAGCAAATAGAATTCATTCAAAGAGCATATGAGCAACTTTTGAAAGAAAAAGTAGAAGGTTTAGAGAGGACAGATAAGTTAAAGGACGAATTTATTTCGATGGCATCACATGAATTAAAAACACCATTATTTCCAATAAAATTTCAATCAAAAACTTTGTTAGATGAAACATATGGTCAAATTAACGAAGAACAAAAAAATTCATTAGAAGAGATTTATGGTAATTGTAAAAAAATGGAGAGTTTAATTTCAGATTTATTAGACCTACAAAAGATCAATTTAGGTAGACTATCATTAGATTTTCAGGAAATAGAATTAAAAAAATTCATGACAGATGTTTATAATGAAAATAAAATATTTTTTGATGATAAAGGAATAGAATTTAGTAATGGCACATCAGATTCATTAAATTTCAAATCTGATACAAATAGATTAAAACAAGTTTTTAAAAATCTCATTCTAAATTCTTTAGATTTTGTTTCAAATGATAGTGGAAAAATTCAGATTTCAGCATCTCATAATGAAAATGAGATTACATTTTTAGTGAAAGATAACGGGATCGGAATTAAAAAAGAAGACATTGATAAAATATTTGAAAAGTTCTATAAAGCAAATTTTTCTCAAAATAGAGAATTTGGGGGTTCGGGATTAGGATTAGCAATATGTCAGGGAATAATCGACATATTAGGTGGGAAAATATGGGTAGAGAGTTCTGTAGGAATAGGTACAACAGTGTATTTTCAAATTCCATTTAATATCACCAATCAAAATAGAAGATTAAGGAGAGTAAGACAAAATGAAAATTCTGATTATTGAAGATAATTCTAGTATTTCATCCATGTTAGTAAAATATCTAAATAAAAAAAATTTTGATGCTATGGATACCAATAATGCCAGAAACGGTTTAGAATTAATTCAAAAAAATAATTTTGATGTTGTCATATTGGACCTAAATATGCCAAAATTTTCAGGGTGGGATTTTCTAAAAAAAATAAATTCAGATGGATTGGTACTCAAATCAAAAATTATTGTTTTAACAGCATCTGTAATCACATCAGAACAAGAAATGGAGCTAGAACAATTGGGTATTAATTTACTTTTGAAAAAACCCATAGACCCAGATGATTTAATAGCAAAAATACACGACACTAAAGAATTAAAGTGAAAATAAAATACTAGGCATTAAGTGATGAATCAATGAAGGTATTAGTTATTGATGATAATCTAGTAATGATTGAAACGATGAAAAAGACAAAGTTACATTTTTTGTAAAAGATAACGGAATCGGAATTCCTAAAGAAAAACAAGATCAGATATTTAAAAAATATGGTGAGATAAAAACAGGTATGACAAGAACATATGGCGGCACAGGGTTAGGGTTGGTTGTAAGTAAAGAACTAGTAGAGGGAATGAGCGGAAAGATTTGGTTGGAAAGTGAAAAGGGAAAAGGAACAGTATTTCTTTTTACAATACCTAAAGCATGAGATTATTTCAACAGAGATTTCAAATCAAGATTCTTTTTGAAGATTCTATTGAGTGATGCATCACTCATATCTTTGATAAAAGGAATAGAGCCTAGAACATTAACACCAGTAAGGCTTTCCAAATCTCGTTTTAGATTTTTTACAGGATAGCCATCATCATCAAAATTATTGATGATAATTCCTTTGATTGGAATCTTGTATTTTTGACACATCAAAATTGTCATTATGGTATGATTAACAGTTCCTACCTTGCTTCTAGTTACAATTACTGTTGGAATCTTCATTTCTTTAATCAAATTTGTAATGTAATAGTCCTTGAGGATCGGAGTCATCATTCCACCCATTCCCTCTACAAGAAGCATCTCATGAAGTGTTGATAATTTTTTAAAACTAGATAATATGGTAGAAACTTTGGGTTTTATCTTTAGATTCTTCCAAGCAGTGTATGGCGATGCAGGAATTGGAAAGAACTGTGGATTTACCAAATTTTCAGGATCAGATGATTGTGCAGCTCTTGCTAAAATTTCAACGTCTTCAGATTTGTATCCCTTCTTCTGAGCAGTTCCTGCTGCAAAGGGCTTCATCACACCTACATCTACATCCATCTTTCTGAGTGCGACTGCCAGACCTGCTGTGATGTAGGTTTTACCAACATCAGTGTCGGTTCCACCAATAAAGAGGGATTTCAACTTGAAATTTTTAGAATAATTCCATTGATTAACTCATCGGTTATTCCTATATTGTTAAAAATACCTATTATGATGTGTAATCATGTCAGAAAACTTTCAAGATTCTGAGAAATATGAAACCATAACAATAGAATCCAAAGTTAGAGAAGGGGTTTTCCATAAAGTAGTAAAAGAGATAAAAAGTGGAAAGGCAGTATCATGCTCTTGTAAGTGTTGGAGTAAAGGAGGAAAGGCCTGCGCGGCAATGAGAGGCATAGGTGTTGATTAATTTTCTAAAAAATCGGATAATTATTAAGATCTGATGTATGAGTGAATCAGTTGAAAAGTTCTGTTTGGCATCCAAATACACAAATGAAGGAATGGAGTTCATTTGATAAAATTATCAAAGCCAAAGGTGTGTGGCTAATTGATTCCAAAGATAACAAAATGATTGATGCTGTGGCTTCCATGTGGTGTAATGTATGGGGACATTCTAACCCTCAATTGGTAAGAGCAATTACAAATCAGAGTCAAAAACTACAACATTCTTCAATGTTTAACATTACAAATGAGCCTGCAGAGCAACTTGCAGATAATCTAATCAAGATATCACCTGGAATGGACAAGGTGTTCTATTCAGATAATGGATCATCTGCAATGGAGATTGCAATTAAGATTGCATTACAATACTGGAAAAACATTGGTGAGAAAAAGACAGAAATTGCAACAGTAGAGAATGGCTATCATGGCGATACATTTGGCGCCATGGCAGTCGGATATGTTCCACAGTTCTTTGGAAAATTCAAAAAGCAATTATTCTCAACAATACAATTCCCGGTTCCAAACAAGTATAGATTGCCAAGAGGATATACATTATCGGATTACCAAAACGAATGTTTAGAAAAGATAGAAAAAAAGTTTTCAAAAAATAACAATATTGCAGCATTTGTAATGGAGAGTGGTGCACAAGTTGCAGGAGGAGTCATCATTTATCCTAAAGGATTTCAAAGAAAAATTAGTCAATTATGTAAAAAGTATGATGTGTTGTTTGTACTAGATGAGATTGCAACGGGTTTTGGCAGACTAGGTTCCATGACACAATTCCAGGATCAAAAATCAACACCAGATATTGTTGCATATGGTAAAATGTTAACTGGAGGATATCTCACTATGGCAGCTACCCTTGCAAACAAAAAAGTCTATGATTCATTTTCAGGAGAGTTTAATGACTGGAGGCATTTATTCCACGGACACACATATACCGGAAATCCACTTGCAGCAGCAGTTGCAAATGAAAATATCAAAATGTATAAGAAAAACAATCTAATTAAAAAAGTCCAAAAAACATCCAAAATCTTTGAAGAGTATTATGATGAGATTTCTGAAATTGATTTGGTAGGTGATATTAGACATAAAGGAATGCTCATGGGCATAGAACTAGTAACAGATAAGAAGAAAAAAACACCAATTCACCCTAAGAAATCTATCAACAAAATTTTTTACGAGATAGGAAAAAAGAATGGAATCTACCTCAGAACATTGGGCAACATTGTCATGCTTGTTCCACCTCTAGCAATATCAGAAAAGGAGTTAGGATTGTTACTAAAAAGGACAATCAAGACTATTAATTCTGCAAAAAAACATGTGATGGATTAGCAATTGTTAAAGGAATAGTTGAACAAGTAGGAGGCAAGATTTGGTTCAATGGAAATAATAACTAATTTTGACTACTATTATTGTTAAAAATGATCTAGGTTAGATTATAATCATGACAGAGATTATTATTCATATTGCAATAACTGTAATCTCCAAAGTGATCATGGTATTAGTTGAGAGGTTGTAATCATGGGTTTGTTTGATAAAACAAAAGAAAAAATGAAAAAAGATATTGATGATGCGCTAAAACATGAAAAAAATCTACAACATGATGAAAATGAAGAACCTGTAACTTATGTTGATTTAGATGATGCAAAATCTATGGAACATGAAGAGCATGTTAAACATGATGAAAATGAAGAACCTGTAACATTTGCTGATGAAGAAGCGGATTAGATTCTAAATTATTTGAAGAAATTCCAATTATTAAAAATGGCCTATACAGATGAGTCTTTATTTAGAAAATAGTTTACATGGTAGGGACATATGAAAAAGGAGTTATGGAATTAGCAATACCGCAATTCCAATTATTGTGACCAAACCAATAAAGAATACTGCCCTTTCTCTATGATCCTTTCTTAATTTTCTCTCGCTGATCATAAAGTCACTATGATGATTTTTCATTTAAAGTACTGTATCATAATTTGTGAAAAACAAAACACATTACCATTTTTTGGGACTGATATCTCACCATTATTTTGGATGTTAAGGACAATAATAACTCAGAAATAAAAAATGAATCAGGCATCTAAAACAATATTGTCTGGGAATCGATTGTCTTGAGATCTTGAATCAAGATTACTAGAAAAATATGATACATAATCAGTTGTGTGTTCAAAATGAAACAAACACCAATCTAGTTTATAATAGAAATGATAACCGGAATAAACCCCAGAAATAATAGGTTCGTTCAAGACTAGGTATTATCATCTTTGATTTTTAGAAGCATCATTAAATGCAAAATATTTTTTGTTTTTTGTGTCCATAAAGTCTCACGCCTGAATTGCAATCAAGACGTACTCTTTTTGGACGCACTCTCTTTTAAAATTGACAAATTTTTAAAAATGGTCTAGGTTAGATTGGAGTCATGCTTCCAAAAGGAGACCTTCCAGGGGAATGTATGGATTGTGGAGCACAGGTTACTTATTCTAAAAAACCAATGCAAACACATTCAGAACTTTTGAAAAAACATCGCTGTCCAAAGTGTGGACATTTTGCATTGAAAACCAAAAGTAAGACATTGTAAAATTTGAGAATATACAATATTGTTAAAAATGATCTATGTTAGATTGTAATCGTTGAATCTTAAACTACTTCGTAACTTAGGTATTGCTTCTGCAGTAGTTATAGCAGTAATCTTTGGAATGGGGCATATCGACCAAATGCAAAAACAAGCAGACATACAAGTAATTGGAAATCCACAACAAAATACATCCTATTCAGAACAAGAATTTCAAAAAGAAGCAAAAGAAAAACAAGAATGGATGGAAATGCTCTCTGCAGGACATAAACATTGTCAAACGTTAACAGAAAATTCAAAGGAATGGGATTCTTGTCATCTTGAATATTTTAGAGATGCCATAGAATTTTGTGAAAAATATCCTGATGAAAATCCTCAGGGTTGTGTGGAATTAAGAATAGATATTGCAAAAGATCCACAATTGAGTCATTTGCTTTCTTAGATTTTAAAGTCGTGGAGATAAGCAAAATTGTTAAAAATGATCTATGTAAGATTGGAATCATGGCAAAAAATGAAATCCAAGAATTGAGAACTAGATTAAACAAAATGCATAAAGCTGGCATGAAAGAATTGACCAAAACAAAAACCCAAATTGCAAAATTAGAAAAACGTGCAAAAAAGGGTGATAAAATTAACGCCACATACAAAAGAAGAATCGAAATCTTAGAAAAACAAGTCAAAAATCTAAGTAAAAAGAAATCCTAGATTCTCAACTTTGAAAATTTTATAAATCCCGTGTTAACCCCATAATTTATGGAGGTTAACATATTTTCAATTTGATGACAATGATTGGTTGTTTTTGACCACTATTGTCGTCATAAATGCAAAATAGCGATATCTGGTTATGAGTACTTTGGAATTTATTAAAGAATGCCAGGAAAAAGTCTTCTCAGGAAATCACATCACTGCAGAAGATGCTGAAAAACTACTAAACATTCCAGATGAGAATCTCAAAGATTTAGCAAAATGTGCAAATGAGATTACTCGAGATTTTAATGGAGAGAAAGTAGATGTTGAACAACTAAACAATATTAAAAAAAATGCATGCAGTGAAGACTGTACATTTTGCGGACAATCAGCGTTCTTTGATACAGGTATTGAAACATACCAATTACCATCACCTGAAGAAGTTGTGTCCAAAGCAAAAAAAGCAAAAGATGAAGGTGCAGAATCATATTGTCTTGTTGCAGCATGGCGTGAACCATCAAAGAATGATTTTGAGAAAGTTTGCAAAATTATTACTGAAATTAATGATAAAGTTGGAATCAGTGTAGAATGTAGTTTGGGATTTCTTACGGAAGATCAAGCAAAGAAACTCAAAGAACTCAAAGTAAAAAGGTACAATCATAACTTAGAGACTGCAAAATCAAAATTCCCAGAGATTTGTACTACTCACACATATGAAGACAGGTTGAAGACATTAGGAATTGCAAGAGAAGCCGGTTTAGAGTTGTGTACTGGTGGAATTATCGGTTTGGGGGAAACAAGAGAACAAAGATTAGAACTAACACTAGAACTTGCAAGATTATTCCCTGAAGAAGTTACAATAAACATACTAGTTCCAGTTCCAGGAACACCATTAGAATTGCAAACAGATTTACCAAATTCAGAAATTGTTAGAATGTTTTCTGTGATCAGATTCTTGCTGCCTGAATCAGTCATCAAGATATCGGGTGGAAGAGAGACCCAACTAGATGACTCTGGAGAAGAACTGCTTCAAAGCGGTGCAAATGGGATTATCACTTCAGGTTATCTAACTATGGGCGGTAATGAGGCTCAAAAAGACCGTCAAATGATTGAAAAAATTGGCCTCCAGGCATAAACTTGACTTTGTTGATGCAGAGTTACAAGCAATAAAACAAAACAATCTCTATAGGAAATTAAGATATGGAAAGGCAAATGGTGCACACATTACAATTAATGGTCAAAAACTACTCAATTTATGCTCAAATGACTATCTAGGAATCCCAATAACAAAAATTCAAGCAAATCAACTACAATCAAGTTCAAGACTAGTATCCGGAAATGATGAATCTTACAAAAAATTAGAAAAAGTACTTGCAAAACACAAGTCACAGCAAAACAGTTTGATTTATCCTACTGGATATATGGCAAATTTGGGTTCAATTTCTGCAATTGCAAAGAAAGGGGATTTGATTCTTAGTGACGAGTTAAACCATGCAAGTATTATTGAATCATGTAAGCTAACTGATGCAAAAGTTTCAATTTACAAACACAACGACATGCAAGATTTACAAATAAAGTCAAAACAAAAAGGAAAAAACAAATTCATAATCACTGAGGGAATTTTCAGTATGGATGGAGATGTATCATCTCTAAAACAAATAACTGAGATTGCAGAAAAATCTAATGCCATAACAATTGTAGATGATGCGCACGGAGATTTTGTAATTGGTGAAGACGGAAAAGGAACACCAAGCAGATTTAATGTTGCTAAGAAAATTGATTTGTATGTTAGTAGTTTAAGTAAAGGTTTAGGATCATTCGGAGGGTATATTGCTGCACAAAACAATATTGTCGATTTATGCATCAACAAATCAAAATCATTTATCTATACATCTGCTTTACCATCATTTTTGGTGAAACATTCTCTAAAAAGATTTGAGTCAAACAGAGAAAAACAAAAAAAGAAACTAGAGGAAAATACAAAATCACTATCTAAAGGTCTCAAACAAATTGGTTTTGAGATAAATTCAGAATCTCAAATTATCCCAATTGTTATTGGAGATGAAAAATCTGCAATGGACTTTGGGAAATTCCTATTCAATAAAGGGATATTCGCACAGCCAATAAGATATCCAACGGTTCCTAAAAATCAAGCCAGATTAAGAATTTCAGTCACGGCATGGTTTCAAGATAAGCATATTGAAAGAGCACTAGAGATATTTGATAAAGCATACACAAAATTCTGCTAATTATCTCATAGAGTCAAAGCCACCAAACATTGGCGATCCAATTAAAACAGCAGCCACAATAATGATGCCCAAAGTGACACCAACTATTATGAATCGTTTATTCATACGAAAATTAGGCGCAACCCAGTTAAAAACGGATTGTATTACCATTTGGTAAAAATCTGGAAGAATGCTTTAAAGTAAAAATTACAACTTTAGTATGTGGCAGAAATAACTCTAGCAGTTGCAGCATTGGCTGGACTTGGATCATTTGTTGCACCATGTATTTTACCTATGATTCCAGCATTTCTTGCATACATTTCAGGTACAACACTTTCAGAATTAAATCAGAAAGATGGAACAAATACAGTTTCAGTAAATAGAACAAACATCATTTTAAATTCAGTATTTTTTGTACTAGGATTCTCAGTTGTCTTTTCAACCATAGGAGTAATTATCAACAGTACGTTATCGTCTGCATCATGGGAAATAGTAGATGAGCTTAATCAAATTGGAGGTGTGATCATAATAGGATTCGGAATTTTCTTACTCCTTTCAATGAAAATAAACAAGCTTAACTTGGAGAGAAAATTCTTTCCAAAAAGATCTAGGGCTAGTTATCCAATGTCATTTGTGTTTGGTTTAGCATTTGCAGCCGGTTGGACTCCATGTGTTGGCCCAATACTAGGAAGTATACTTACACTTGCAGCAACAACACCATCTCTTGCATTTAATTTACTATTGGTATACTCCTTAGGACTAGGAATTCCATTCATCTTAATTGGAGTGTTTTACTCTAGAGCAAACAAAATCATTCGCTCAATGAGTAAACATCTAAAGTATTATAACATAATTTTAGGAGGATTCATCATAGTATTGGGAGTTTTGGTATTTACAAATCAGCTAGCATATATTGCAAACTTTCCGCTACTCAATGAACTAATACTCTTAGGGTGATCAAATGAAGTCAGAATTTAAAACAGCAATTTTTCTAGCAGTTGCAATAGGTGTAGGCATTGCAGCAATAAGTATGGTATTTTCTACACTTGACCAGACTAATGTTACAAACATAGTCGGAGATTCCACTCAGATAGACAAGTCAGGATTCAAGAAAGCACCTGATTTAGTAGGAATTGCCCATTATCTGAATACAACTCCCGAAAAACTAGCCCAAGAGATAGAAGGAAAAGTTGTACTATATGATATTTGGACATACAGTTGCATCAACTGTATCAGAACTTTACCATACATTACAGCATGGGATGACAAATATGCTGATCAAGGATTGTTAGTTATTGGAATTCATTCTCCTGAATTTGAATTTGAAAAAGTTCCTGAAAATGTACAAATGTCAATTGAAAAACATGGAATCAATTATCCTGTTGTGATGGACAATGACATGGAAACATGGGAAGCATTTGAAAACAGATATTGGCCAAGAAAATACATTGCAGATCATGAGGGATATATCAGATATGATCATATTGGAGAAGGCGGGTATCAAGAAACTGAAAAAATTATTCAGCAACTAATCAAAGAAAGATCCGATGCATTAGGAATTCAAATGACATCAGATTCAGCACTAGTTGATATTGAAGAATTTGAACATACTTTGTTTAGAACTCCAGAATTATATTTTGGATACTATTTTGCACAAAATAGAAATCAATTAGGAAGTGAAGAAGGATTCCAACCAGAAAAGATAGTAACATATGAGAATCCTGATAAAATAGAATTACACAAGTTTTACCCAACAGGAGCATGGAAAAATCATGAAGACAGTATGGAGTTGGTTTCAGAAACTGGAGAGATAAAATTACTGTACAATGCAAAAGAAGTAAACATTGTTACTGCAAATAATGCTGATCTTGAAATTTATCTTGACGGAGAGCCACTTTCAATCAAATATGCAGGACAAGATATTACTTTTGAAAATACAATAAGTGTTTCAGAACCAGGACTATACAATATTGTCACCAGTGAGGATAGCGCATCCCACGTAATGGAGATAAAGATCAAAGGTGAAGGATTCCAGATATTCACATTTACCTTTGGATAGTGTAACTACAACTATCTGTCACTCCAGTGACACCATCTACGGTGACAAATCTCTTTAAAACAAAATTTTTGACCAATATCGAGAATTAGACATGATAAGTAACTCTTGGAACAAAACACAGGAAGAAAGCATTTCTCAAAAAGTTATGGGAAAAGTAAAGCCAGATGAGCCACTAAAGAACAAAATCGACTTTGCACAGAAAAAATTACAATTTCAAATCTCAAAATTAGAAGGAATCAATGAAAAATTACAAGTAAAACATGATAAAATTTTTGAAAAAATCGTTCATGCTCATAAAAGTAACAAGAATGCATACGCACAAGCATATGCAAATGAACTAGCACAAGTTAGAAAAATGAAAAACATGGTTAGCGGTGCCAAACTTTCAATGGAGCAAGTTAAACTCAGACTAGACACAGTATCAGAACTAGGAGATGTAGTGGTCACACTTAGCCCATGTATGTCAGTCATCAAAGGATTAGCCCCATCACTTAACGGAATCATGCCAGAGGCAAATGCATCAATGCAAGACTTGTCATCAATTCTTGGAGATGTGATGTCAGGTTCATCAGTAGAATTAGGTGATTCCATGAACATTGGCGGAGAAGCCAATGCAGACACATTAGCAATCTTAGAAGAAGCACAAGGTGTTATTGCAGGTCAAACTAAAGCATCAATTCCAGATGTTCCAGACTCTCTCAAGCAACAAATTGTTGAGAGAAAATCTGACATTTTCATCTAGAACAGTATTCTAATTTTTTAGAATCACACATGAAAATCATTCGTTCCTTTAAACAATGATAATGTTATAAAAAAAATTAATGAATGAAATCATAGGAATTTTTATGGTCATGATTGTTTTGGGTATCCCAATAGCTTATGCAGACTCAGATAGAGATTCAAAATTAGAGTTTGCAGGAACATTGGAAGAGACATTAGGACATTTTTGGGCATTGGAATTGAACCTTGATGAAAATAATTCAAAACTTGCATTAGTGCACGCCACACATCCAATTTCAGAATTGTATGATACGATGAGTACTCATCTAGAAAATAATTCAAATTTTGATGAAAAACTAGAACAAACATTGTTAGAGTTAAAAGATAAAGCTAGTACGAATGTAAGCAGAGAAGAAGCTCAAACAGCAATTGACGAAGCAAAAGAAATCATTCGAGAAGCAAGAGGAATTGTAGTAGGTCAAGAATTAAGTGATGAGTCTGAATTCAAAATGCAATTAATCAATGGTCTTTTGGAAACATCAAAAGTTGAATACAATGAGGCAGTTGTTAATGGAGTTATTGAAGAGATGGCAGAATTTCAAGATGGAACAGCATTCATTTGGCAATCACAGCAAATATTCAGCACATTTGAAAATGAACTAGACCCCATAGATGCTGAAAGAATCAACGAGTATTATTCTCAAGTTTGGTCAGACTTTGACTCAAGGGCAGAACCTACAGATGTAATAAATTCTATTGATTTGATAATTCAAGAATTTGAAGAATTGTCCGGAATTCAATCAATTGTATCTGATCATGAATTAGAATATCTTGCAAGTTTAGCTCCTTTGAAACAACTCAAAGAAGGTGTTGAACCAAATGAAGTTCAATGCAAAATAACACATTCACTTGTGTTCAAATCATCAGGACAACCTGCTTGTGTCAAACATTCAAGCGTTCAAAAATTAATCAGTATGGGTTGGAGCCAATAATCTATTTTGATTTCTTTTTACTTTTTTGAACAAGAATTTTTTTTATTCTAGAAATTGTAGGGTAACTATATCCACGTCGACGATAATTTGCAATCATCATCTTCCAATTTTTCAATCTCCATTGAGCTTGTTCAGTAGTTACAGAATGAACTTCCTTTTGGATAATACTTTTTCTTCCAACCTTTAGAGTTCCTGCATCTTTGGCAGACCATCTGTTTTTAGCAAATTTTAATCCAGTAAGAATTTCTTCAACAGGCATATCTTTGAAATAATCTTTGAGTTTTTTTAGTTCAGCGTCGGTTGGTTTTTTAGAAATAGGTAACTCAATAGTAGTTTTTGCCATGAAGTATCTAGTTTGTCATGTCTTAAGAAAATCTTGATAAATCAGAATTAACTAAAGATAGAAATTATTGAGTCAGCAAGGGAGTGGAACTAAAGAATTTTTGCACAATGTCAAATACATTCCGGACCCAAGAATTATTGCTGCAAATGCAGCCAAGGGCACTAAAATAAACAAATTAGTTTTCATTCCCATGATCAAAAAATACAGCTAATCACTATAAAATTGTCACAGTTTTAATCAACAGTGATAGTAAAGATCCCTTTAGTTTTAGGATCTTGTAATAAAGAAACCATTTCTCTAGGTAACAAATCAGATGCTTTGTCACATTTTACAGCTAAAGTTCTAGGACATACAAAATCACTTTTTCTAATTACAATATCTTCATCATGGGTCAGAATAAGATCAGGGTGTCCTTTTCCCTCTACAGAGAAACTATAATCACCAACATTAATTGAAAATGTAACTTTTGAATCAGGATTTTTGAGTTTATTTTTTAGATCTTGTGGCAAATCAGCACATGCATGATTTGCATTAACACCAACTATACAATCACCTTGAGGTGTCAAATGAGACTCTTTCGTAATCTCTATAGTTTTTTGATGATTGGATCTGATATTTTCATGTCCTGAAAATTCAATTTCGAATCTCACGGCAAAATAAATAGGCTAGACTTAAATTAAACTTTCAGAGCATTGGAATCAAATGCTTCCTGCACAACAAGGTTACGATAGAGCAATCACAGTATTCTCACCAGACGGCAGATTATACCAAGTCGAATATGCAATTGAGACGGTAAGAAGAGGAACAATTGCAGTGGGGGTAAAATGTAAAGATGGTATCGTAATAGCAGTTGAAGAAAAACCAAGAAAATTGCAGATTTCTAAAACAGCACAAAAAATCTTCCAAATCGATGATCATGTAGGAGTTGCTGCAGCAGGATACATTCCAGATGCAAGAAGTCAAGTTGACAATGCAAGATTCTTTTCTCAAAGTAACAAAATGATTTATGATGAACCTGTAGAAGTTGAAACAATTGCTAAACACTTAGCTGATCAATCTCAACAATATACCCAATATGCAGGTGTAAGACCATTTGGTGTTGCATTAATTCTTGGAGGAGTTGTTGGAGGTAAACCACAATTGTATTTGACAGACCCAAGTGGTACATACATCTCATATGATGCAATTGCAATTGGTTCAGGTTCTGATCAAGTAACTGATTTCTTAGAAAAAACATACAAAAATGATCTTTCATTAGATGATGCAGCAGCATTAGCTTGTGCAGGAATTTATCTATCAAGTGAAGATAAAGATGGTACAGGTCACATCAGAATGGCACACATCAAAACAGAAACTGGTTTGTATGAAATTGTTTCAGAGGAGCAGGTTACAAATTATGCAAATACTGCTAAACAAAATTATCCACACGACAAAAATTAATTATTTTATCTGTTTGTGAGACTCGATTATATTGAAATTATCTGTTGCAATTCCAGAATCTTCCCTATCAGATGAATCATTAAAGATAGACAAAACAAGAAAAATCTCAGTTTTAGCAAGAGCATGTGCAATTTTTAAAATTGAAACAATCTACGTATACCAAGAAGGAAACAACAAACAAGATGGAAGTTTGATGGTAATGATTCTAAAATATTTAGAAACACCACAATTTTTGAGAAGAAGACTGTTTTCCAAAGTAAATGATTTGAAATTTGCAGGGGTTTTGCAACCATTAAGAATACCAAGTCATGTTACACTTGCAAATCCAAAAAAGATTAGCAGAGGGGATGTTAGAGAAGGAATAGTTGTAGGTGTTAAAGGAAAAAGATTTGTGGATGTTGGTATCAATCAATTAATTCCATTTTTTGGTAAAACATCAATGGGAAAAAGAGTCACAGTACAATTCAAGGAAGGATATCCAAATTTCTCAATTAAAGAAATTAACAGAAATGAGACACCAGATTATTGGGGATATGCTGTCAAAGAGCGTGCAAACCTATTTTCACTATTATCAGAATGGAAAGGAAACATAATCCTTACCTCAAGAAAAGGTAAAACTGCAACAAAAGAACAGATTGCAAAATATACAAAGTCAGATCAGCCAATACTTGTTGTGTTTGGTTCTCCTGAAAAAGGAATTCACGAGATCCTAGGAGGTAAAATGAAAAATGTACAAAATGCAAAGTCTCTAAACTTTTTCCCAAATCAAGCCACACAAACAGTACGTCTAGAAGAAGCATTACTAGGAACATTATCCATAATTAATGCACAAAGTGCATCATAATCATGGCAGAAAGAAAAAATTTTTTGTTATTGGCTATTGGTGTCGGAGTTGCAGGAGTTGTAATTGGAACAGTTACAATTTGGAATATGGTAAATGAAATTCTAAATCCTTAATTTTAGGCACAGTTGGTTAACCAGTAATTTTTTAATGGTTAACCAAGTCTCACATGGTTTAATAGAGGGCAATCGATGCTGAATTTTACACATGGGTGCTAGAAAAAGACATTCACCACGTAGAGGAAGCCTTGCGTATTCACCTAGAGTACGTGCTAAAAGCATGGAGGCAAGAATCAGAGCATGGCCAAAATTAGATTCAGAAGAGCCAAAAATTTTAGCTCACTGTGGTTTCAAAGCAGGATGTGTTCAGATTGTCAGTATTGATGATCGTGAAAAAGTACCTAATGCAGGAAAGCAACTAGTAAGTCTTGGAACAGTTCTAGTTACACCACCAGTTTTGATTCTAGGAATTAGAGGTTATTCAAAAGATCATGACGGACGTCATGCAGAGTTTGATGTTTATGCAGAAGACATTCCAAAAAATATCGCTAAAGAAATTTCATTAAAAAATAAACAAGAAAACGCAATAGACAATGCAGAAAAAAGTTTGAAAAAGATTAAAGAGATTTTTGCAATTGTTGCAATATCCCCAAGTGCAGCAGGACTTGAGCAAAAGAAACCATATGTCTTTGAAGCTTCAGTAAGCGGCGGAGATATTCCAAAACAATTTACACATGTTAAAGAATTACTTGGAAAAGAAATTAAGATTGATCAAATTTTCGAAACAGGTGCAAGTGTTGACGTTGCTGCCATTACAAAAGGTAAAGGATGGCAAGGTGTTTTGAAAAGATGGAACGTGAAAAAGAAACAACACAAATCAAGAAAGACAGTTAGAGAAGTTGGTTCCCTCGGTCCAATTTCACCACAAAGTGTCATGTACACAGTTCCAAGAGCAGGACAGTTTGGATTCCATCAAAGAGTTGAATATGACAAAAGAATTATGATTATGGGTAACACTGATGACGATAAATTAAAAATCAATCCAGACGGTGGTTTCAAACACTTTGGATTGGTTAAAGGAGATTTTATCGTCTTGAAAGGGTCAGTTCCAGGAGCATATAGAAGACTAATCAAACTGAGAAGTCAAATCAGAAATGTTCCAGACAAAGTCAACAAGCCAAACATCTTGGAGGTAGTAGTATGACCAAAGCATCAGTATACACAACAACTGGAACAAAAGATGGAGAAGTAGAACTACCACCAGTATTTTCCACACCATTTAGAAGAGAATTGATCCACAAAGCTTTCACTAATCTTACATCACACAAATTCCAACCACAAGGAAGACATCCAACTGCAGGACAAGATGTAGTTGCAGATTCTAATGATCCACCAACAGGTCAAGGTGTCTCTAGAGTTGCAAGAGCACAAGGTGGAGGCGGTGGAAGACAAGGTCAAGGTGCAGAAGTTGCATCCACAAGAGGAGGAAGACAAGCACACCCACCTATTGTTGAGAAAGTGATTTACAAAAAATTAAACAAAAAAGAAAAGAAATTAGCATTATGTTCTGCAATTGCAGCAACTGCATCAAAAGATAGAGTTGAATCAAGAGGTCATAAAGTAGAAGGAATAGAATCATTCCCAATTGTGGTTTCAGATGATATTGAATCAGTTTCTAAAACAAGTGAAGTGTCAAAAATACTAGATTCATTAAAACTAACACAAGATGTAGAAAGATTACTAGCCAGAAAACCACGTTCTGGACAATCAAGACTTAGAGGAAGAAGCAAGAAGGTTGGAAAGAGTGTATTGTTTGTGACTAAAGACGCATCAAATATTTCAAAAGCAATTGGGGCACTACCAGGAGTAGAGGCAACAAGTGTCAAAGATTTGAGCGTACTAGATTTAGCTCCGGGTTCAGACCCAATTAGATTAACCGTATATTCAAAATCTGCAATTGAAGAGATTGGAAAAATAAAATCAACACATCTAGAGGTAATGGCGAAAGTACAATGAATGTAGATCAAGCAAGTAAAATCATAATCAAACCATACATCACTGAAAAGACATTTGCAATGGTAGAAAACGAAAGTAAGATTTGTTTCATAGTGGAGAGATCAGCAAGCAAACCAGAGATTGCTGATGCAGTTAACACATTATACAATGAAAAAGTCACTAACGTCAACACTGCCAGAACAATTTACGGTAAGAAAGCATTTGTCCAGTTTGAAAATACAGAAAAAGCAAGAGACCTCGCAACAAAGATAGGAATGCTATAATAGGGAGCTAGAAGGGGAAGAACAAAAATGGTCAAAGAGTTTTCATATAGAGGAATTCCAAAAGAAGAACTAGACAACATGTCATTAGAAAAATTATTCCAATTATTCAATGCAAGACAAAGAAGATCTCTTACCAGAGGAATTAATGATGGTAAAAGAAAATTAATTGAAGAGATCAAAGCAGCAAAAGCAGGCAAATTAAAAAATCCAATCAAGACTCATGTTAGAGATTTGATTATCCTACCATACATGGTAGATGTTACAGTAAATGTTTTCTCAGGAAAAGAATTCAGACCAGTTGCAATCAGAACAGAGATGATTGGTCATTACTTGGGAGAATATGTCATAACAAACAGAAAGGTTTCACACGGTGCACCAGGTGTTGGCGCATCAAGATCCAGCCTCTACGTACCATTGAAGTGATTAGTATGGGTAGATTCGGTTACGCTTTCCAAAATTATGATGCAACAAGACATGTACGTTCTTCATTGAGAGAAAAAGACATTTCACATAAACATGCAAGAGAAGTTGCAGTAGCAATTAAAGGATTATCAATTGAAAAAGCAAGAGATTACTTGCAAGCAGTAGTACATAAAGACAGAGCAGTTGCATTTAGAAGATTCAAGAACCAAGTAGGACACAAAGCAGACCCAGGTATGATGGCTGGACGTTATCCACAAAAAACAGCAAAAGAATTCATCAAGGTTTTAGATAATTTGGAATCAAATGCAGAGTACAAAGGTATGGATTTAGATAGATTAAAGATTGTAAACGCAACTGTTCACAAAGGAGTAATCGTAAAAAGATTCATCCCAAGAGCAATGGGAAGAGCAACTCCAAAGAACAACGTATTGACACATGTTGAGTTGGTGGCTCAGGAGATTTAGAAATGTCATCTGTGAAAAATGTAATCAAAGATAATTACAACATGATGCTCCTCAAAGACTATCTCAGAGAAGCAATCAAAGAAGCAGGATTTTCACACGCAGAGATTTCAAAAACACCAACAGGTACAAGAGTTGCATTACATGTAACAAGACCAGGAATAGTTATCGGAAGAAAAGGTTCAGGAATTAGAGAACTCACTGACAAACTAGCAACAGACTTTGGATTAAAGAACCCGCAAATTTCAGTAGTAGAGATTGAGAAACCAGAATTATCACCAAGTGTAATGTGTAATAGAATGGCTTCTCATCTTGAAAGAGGTACAGCATTTAGAAGAGCAACAATGTGGACTCTAAAACAAATCATGGAAAATGGTGCAATGGGAGTTCAAATTACAATTTCAGGTAAACTAAGAGGTGACCGTTCTGCATTTGAGAAACACACAGCAGGAATTTTGCCAAGAGCAGGCCATCATGCAGAAGTAATTGTTGCTGAAGATATTGCACATGTAGGAACTGCAATGGGATTAATCGGAATTAGAATTAGAATTGCAAGAAAAGAAAAATTTGTTCCAGAATTTGAAATGAAGGCTGAAAAACCAAAGAAAGCAAAACAAGTCAAGGATGCCCAAACTGGAAAGATGAGAGATGAAACAGCAGCCGAGAAGAAAGCAAGAACTGAATCTGAACAAATTGCAATGGAAGAAGAGAAGATGAAAGAGCTTGAAACATTAGAAGAAGAGGAGGCCAAACTCAAATGACCAGAATCAGTATGAAGACAATTAAACAACTAAACGAAAAAGATCTAAAAAGCAAGATCCAAGAATCAAGAAGTGAACTTGCAAAACTTAGAGTAGATGCAGCAAAAGGCACTCTAAGAAAAGAAAGTGGAAAACTAAGACCACTACGCCACGACATTGCAAGAATGCTAACTAGACTAAACGAGATGAAGAAAGAGAAATGATCACAGCAGATAACATAACCTCACATGAATTTATCGGATTGAACACTGAGATTGTAGAATCAACCAATCAACAAGTAATAGGATTAAATGGAAGAATTGAAAATGAAACAAAATCAATGTTTACAATTAACACAGAAAATGGAATGAGATCAATTGCAAAATCAACAAGTAATTGGAAATTCTCAATTGACAATAATGATATTATTGTTGAAGGTTCCAAAATTGCAAAAAGACCATTTGATAGAATTGGAGGTAAGGCATGACTAGAAACATTGGATTAAAAGTAAAAGAACCAAAGAGAGAGTGCACAGATAAACACTGTCCATTCCACGGAGAATTAGCAATCAGAGGTAAACTCTTTGACGGTAAAGTCACAGGTAGTAAAGCAAAACAAACAATCACTTTGCAAAAAGATGCACCAATTTACTTTAACAAATTCAAGAGATATGCAAGGGGTAAGAGTAGCATTCATGCTCACGTACCAGGTTGCATTGACGTGGAATCCGGAGATAGTGTATTGACTGCAGAATGCAGACCAATATCAAAATCAGTCTCATATGTTGTAGTGGAGGTTAGATCATAATGGCAAAGCAAGCAGGTAAGGGAGTAGAGGAATTCCGTCCATATGTAACTAAAGTAATTCCAGTTGGAGCAAATATTGTATGTGCAGATAATTCTGGCGCAAAAATTTTAGAAGTAATCAATGTTCCAAGACACAAAACAAGAGCATCAAGACTACCTTCAGCATCAGTTGGAGACTTTTGTAATGTTGTTGTAAAGAAAGGACCAGCTGAATTAAGAAAGCAAGTGTATGGTGCAGTTATAATTAGACAAAAATATCCAGTTCGAAGATTAAACGGTGTAAGAGTTTGTTTTGAAGACAATGCAGCAGTGTTGATTACTCCAGAAGGAGAAACAAAAGGAACAGACATCAAAGGACCAGTAGCAGCAGAAGCTTCAGAAAAATGGCCTAGAGTAGCTAACTTGGCATCAATGGTGGTATAAGAAAATGAAACCAACTAAAATGCGTAACAAGATGATTTATCGAGCATCCTACCAAACAAAAAGTAAACAACTTGGAAGTGCACTATCAAAAGATCTGCATAAAAAATATGGAAAGAGAAGTGTTAGAGTAATTGAAGGTGACAGTGTTACAATTCTCAGAGGAGAATTCAAGGGTGTAGATGGCAAAGTTTCAGAAGTATCTACAGAGAAAAGCAGTGTTGCAATTGAAGGAGTAAAAAAAGAAAAAACAAAGGGTGATAAATTTGATGTATACATTCACACCTCAAACTTACTAGTCACATCATTAAACACAGATGACAAATGGAGAATGGCAAAACTGGAGGGTAAAGATCCAACCAAACAGCCTAAAGAAACAAAAGTGGAGAAAAAATCCGAAAATAAGGAGAATGAAGGTTAATGGTAAGTATTTCAGGTAGTAAAAAGCTCAAACGTCAAATGGCACCTCAATTCTGGGGAATAGCCAGAAAAGACAAGAGATTTGTAATTACAACAAGACCAGGACCACACAAAAAACAACAATCAGTTCCAACAGCTGTGTTCCTCAGAGATATGCTAAAGATAGTTACAAGTCTTAGAGAAGCAAAGACTTCAATCTATTCTGGAAAAGTAAAGATTGATGGTGTTGTTAGAAAATCACTTCATCATGCAATTGGTCTAATGGATGTGGTCGAATTAGAAAATGTTTCAGATGTTTATCGTCTTGTTCCAACGGATGGTAAATTACTAAAACCAATCAAAATTAACGAATCAGAGAAAACAAAAAAACTTGTAAGAGTTACAAGTAAAACCACAATCAACAAAGGAAAAATGCAAATTGGATTCCATGATGGTCGTTCAACAATTTCAGATACCAAAGTAAATGTTGGTGATGTATGTTTGATACAAGTACCAGATCAAAAAATTCTTGAAGTAATCAAATTAGAAGCAGGTAACAATGGATTAGTTACACGTGGAATTAACGCAGGACAAATTGGAAAAATTGAAAGTATTGAAGAAGGTACATTCATTCTTCCAAAAAGAGTCATCCTATCTTTAGGAGATAGAAAAATCGAAATTCCAGCAGATATCATCATGCCAATCGGAAAAGAGGATCCAGTAATTCAATTAAAGTGATAATATGTCTCAAACAACAGAATCTCCAATGAAAAGAATCTCCTTAGAGAAAGTAGTTCTCAATATGGGAGTTGGTAAATCAGGAGATGTAATTGAAATTGCAAGTAGAGCATTAGAACAAATTTCAGGTAAAAAACCAGCACCACGTAATGCAAAAGAAACACAAAGAGATTGGGGAGTTAGAAAAGGAGAGCCAATCGGAGTTGCAGTAACAATTCGTGGTGATGATGCAAAGGCATTGTTGAAAAGATTACTTGAGGCAAAAGGAAATACAGTAAATGGAAGATCCTTTGATAACTTTGGAAATTATTCATTTGGAATTAGAGAACATATCGACATTCCAGGTGTAAAATATGAACCATCAATTGGAATTTTAGGTCTTGGAATTTCAGTCACATTGACTAGACCAGGATACGGAATTAGAAGAAGAAGTAAGCACAAAGCAAGTGTTGGTAAATCTCACATTATTACTAGTCAAGAAGCAAAGGATTATCTAGCAAAAGAGTTTGGAGTGACGGTAGCATAATGGCAAAAGATAGATCATACGAATTCACTGGAAGAAAAAAACACGATTTTGGTAGAGGTTCCAGATGGTGTAAAAGATGTGGGGATTATACAGCAGTTATTCAAAAATATGATTTAATGATATGCAGACGATGCTTCAGAGAAGTAGCAACATCTCTAGGATTTAGGAAAAATCGGTGATAAAAGATGCCAGCAACTAACATTTTAGCAAATCTATTCGTCACATTATACAATAATGAGACAAGAAGAAAGGGTGAATGTACTATTCTTCCAACTTCAAAATTAGGAATTGAAGTTCTCAAAACACTTCAAAAAGACGGATACATTGGAGAGTTTGAACACATTGATGACAAAAGAGGAGGAAAATTCAAAATCAAATTATTAGCAAAAATAACAAAGTGTGGAGCAATTTCACCAAGATTCAAAGTAAAGACAGACGAATTCAATAACTGGGAACAACAGTACTTACCAGCATATGATAGAGGAATGCTTCTAGTCACTACTAATCAAGGTGTAATGTCACATCATGAAGCAACACAAAAAGGAATTGGAGGATTTTTGATAGGATATGTCTACTAGTCAACTTGAAAAAATGCAAGATCAGGTAGAAATTCCTGAAGGAGTAACAGTTACACAAAACAAAAACATGTTATTGTTTCAAGGTCCATTAGGTAAAACACACAAAAACTTTAGAAATATTCCAGTAAAAATCGAAATTGCAGATGGTAAAGTTAATCTCAAAACAATTGGTGAAAGAAAGAGAGATTACGCAATCCTACATACCGCAAGATCAATTATCAGAAATATTTGCGAAGGTCTTGTTGAAGGATACACAATTAAAATGAAAGTAGTGTTTGCTCACTTTCCAATTACAGTAAAAGTAGAAGGTAAAAAAATTCTAATTGAAAACTTCCAAGGTGAGAGAGCCCCAAGAAGTACACACATCATGGGAAATACTAAAGTAATTCCAAAAGGTGAAGATGTAATTCTTACAGGAGAAGTTTGGACAGACATTACACAAACTGCTGCAAATATTGAATTAAAAACTAAAGTAAAAAACAAAGATCATAGAGTTTTCTTAGACGGTATCTACGTCTATGAAAAGAAAAAAGGTATAGAAAAATAAATTCCAGTTTTTCTAATGACCCTAGATCCTGAATTTGCTAAACAAACAACAGACCTAATCACACAGACTTTAGAATTATACAAAAAATCAGGAGCTTCGCCAAGAGTGGGAGAGATATGGAATTGTGAAAAAATAGGAGATTTCTTATGTGGATTTTTTGTGGGGGAAATGGTAGGTTCTGCACTAAGTGCATTTCAAGTAGTCCATCAAAGGGAACCTACAGCAGATGAGCACTTAGAGATAATCGAATTAGTAGAGAGCCATTCAAAAGAAATCAAAGACTTTTTTGCCAAATTTAACTAAACTACTAACAACTTTGGTCTAAATTGTATAGTCGCAAGGATTAAATCACTTTTGCCAAGGTACAAACATGTTGCCGCCCTAGCTCAGCGTGGTAGAGCATCCGACTGTTAATCGGACGGTCGTCAGTTCAAGTCTGATGGGCGGCGCCACTTATTTCTAAACTCGAGTTTTGAAACATTTTATTTTGATACTAGTAACATAATTACTACTCTAGAAAAATAATATTTCTAAATTCGAATTTAGAAATATTGATCGGTTGACAGTAATTGGTTTACACTATTAGACAACATAGATCTAATAGATGATCGCATATTTAGAATAATGCAGGAGGTTTACATTGGTCAGAACTAGAAGGGCCAACAGATATTGTGTTGATTGTGGCGCTAGACTAGTGTATTACCCTAGATTATCAAACCCAAAAGCACCAAACGAACACAGAGTACTAGTTTATGCATGTCCAGATTGTACTGATGACTTTGAAAAACCAAAAATGTTCTCAATTAAAAGGAACCAAGTAGAAGATCCATTAGAAACTGTGGAAATTGAAATTACACAAGTACAGAAAAAAGCAGCTTCTACAAAATAATTTTAAGAAAATGTCCTATCCAGAAAGAACAAGAAGCAATCTATGGTTTTTGTTACCAATATTTTTTGGGATAATAGGCGGAATTATAGCATATTTTATTTTGCGTAATGACGATCCAAAGAAAGCAAAGAATTGTTTGTATGTAGGAATTGCATTGATGGTTGCAGGTTTAGTTTTCAATGCAATTATTGCTTCACTTATTCCTGAATTTGGTTCAGGTTTCAGAGTAAATGTCTAAGAAAAATTTGATGTTTTACAAGTAAAGAATTTCAATATTTCTAAACTCGAATTTAGAAATATTAGAAATTTAGTGCTGTAATCATTTGATTTGAATCATATAGAAGCACTTGCAACAATTTGTAATGAGTGCATCAAGAATGAGAGACAATGTTGAAAGATGGTTGATTCATGAAGGATTAAAGTTTGAAGAAACCAAAAATCCAGATAACGTGTTTCAAATTCTGGTAAAACATGCGGGTCCTGCAGGCGTTCCAGTAGAAATCTTTGAACCAAAAGCACAACAAGGAATTTTGGTAATTGGTTCAAAAATTAACATGAAAAATAATCAAATTTCAAGATATTTGGGATTTAGTGAAGAAGAAAAGACCAAATTTGAGAAAAAAGTGGCAGATTATTGCTACACACTCCAGGCAATCAACAAAAATACTACAGAAGATGGAAAACGAAAGATTGGAGTCTATGTAGTATTAGACAAAGAGGAAAGTATCAATCAACAAGGATTGTTTGATGCAATGGACAGAGTTTCAGAAATGCACGAAAAAACAGCAAGATTCCTACTGAAGACATTCTAAAATAGACGATTTATCAGTTATACGCGGGCCTTATATCAAAAATTACCATATTCTATTCATGAAAAGAAAAACAACAAAATCAAAACCAAGAGAACTTACAATTTCTACAAAAGAATTGTCAAGATTTGGCATGGGGGTTATGAACAGAGCCCTCAAAGTAGTAAATACTGCAAAAAAAGGCAAAATTACAATTAGAGTAGAGCAACAATAAACTCAAATTTTGTCATTTCAATGAAAGGGGCTTTTTGCCCCTTTTTCCAATTTTAGGACATGATTTTTGAAGAATTAGCAAAGTTAATGCAAAACAATGAACATAGTTTTGATGGAGACATATTCAATTTTGAGCACGGTGTTGATCATTTTTCCAGTAACAGAACTTGCAGGCAAAATGATGGATAGTTTAAGCCATATTTTTACCCAAAAAACCCCCCTATTTTGGTAGAAAATGTATGTTCAGGTGGACAAGTAGAAGGTAAAATCAGAATATTTTGCAAAAAATTCATGGAAATTAATGATTTAGAGATTGATGAGGATACAATTAACGACTCATTTGTGAGTACCAATGATCTATTTGACAATTTTAGAATTCTTTCATCAGAGATTTTTACTCAAGTTTCAGAGATAATGACAGAGTTGACACAGAATTTTCTAAAATAACGGATTTTGCATAGTTATGCCTAGGCGTTAAACCCCCCTCTAATTTTAGCACAATTAGGCACAATACCAATTTTTCAAAATTAGGCGTTTTGAGGGGGGGTTGAACACTTGTGCCTAGATATGAAATGCAACCCTCAAACCACCAAGATGTCCCAGCTAAACATGTATGATCTTTTTAGGTCGTGCCTAGAAGCTCAACCCCCATATTTTGTTGAAAAAATCATCAAAAATTGCTAAAAATGGACCAAAGAATGACCAAAAAATACCAAGATAGAAGACTAGATTGAATAAAAATTAAGGGGATTTTAGATGATAAAATGTTGTAATAATATCAGAGTTAGACCCTACTCCTCTCACTCGTGCAATTTTGCACAGCAGCCTTAAGCACTTTTTTTCTAAACTATGCAACTATATATCAAAAAAACCACAGATTTTTGTGGCAGGAGTAGCTGTTGTGATATTATTTGGAGCCATAATTGCTTCAATGGCAGTTGCCATGTACATGTATAGTGAATATCAGGTGAACTTTATTGAAACCACTGCAGGAGAGCCCATTATAGTAGGGCCTGTAGA
>REGH01000005.1:41649-45567 GCA_003702495.1 Candidatus Nitrosopumilus sp. | reverse complement strand
CGTTGTTTGTTCTACATCAACTTTTGATAGTGTAGATAATTTTGCAGTGTAGATAATTTTGTGAGTATCATCAGGTGTTGTGATTCTACCAGTAAAACCATAGACTGATGCATCACTACTTTCTGCAACTAGTCTTCCAAAGAAGCTTATTGTAGTGTCAATTCCACCAGAACTTTCAACATTACCGTTAATTCGAATATAACGACCCTCACGCAAAAATTTTCCTTCTAATTCTGAGATAGTAAGTTCTTCATCATCAAGTGTGACAAATCCATCCTCTATCATAAAATTAATTGAACTTCCACGCTTGTCTTCAGAAGATAACCCTAGATCAATTTCAGTAAATTTGATTTCTTCTTCGGTTACTGCAAAACCAGAACCTTCTAAAAGAAATGCCTGATTTTCAGAGATTTCGGCAAATGACTCATTGAAAAGATATCCTGAGAAAACGACGAGTAATGCTAGTAATGGTATTGCTAAGTTCACAATAATTTTGTCCTCTAATTTGGTTTATAATTTGCTACTAAATTATTTTAGACTCAATAGGCAAATCCTAAGGGATTAGATATCAAGTCCAGGCATTTTCAGACCCTCTTCTTGCATCATTTCTATCATATAGATTTCCAAATATCCTCCTGCTAAAAGTAATCCAACAACAATGGCAATTTCAATCGAGGTAGGTTTGATGAAAGTTTTAAGGTCAACTTTTTTCGTGATACCCCTAATCAGAATAAAACTCCTAGAGATTCCTAATGAATACGCAGTCAATTCCATCAATCCAAATGGAGATAAAAATAGAATTGCTAATGGTGGAACTTTTTCTAAAATTGGAGCAGTTGTGGTAATTGCTGCAAATGCAAATCCTGTAGACCAAGCTGAAAATAGGCCCCATGCAATACCAAATCCTGGAATAAACATTGGAAGGGCTATAGTTGTATTATGAGTAAATATCCCAAAGCCATCAATATCCATCACCAATTCTTCAAACTCTGACATGAAAACATCAGCTTCTTCTTGACTGACTGTAGTCATTGAACCAATTTGATATGTGGCTGCAAAAATTCCTACGAATATGAAGAATAAGGAAATTCGAAGTTTATTCACAATACAATTCGACCAGAACAATATTTGAGGGTTCGTAGGCGCAGATTTAATTAAACCACATCATATTTTTTGATATGAAAAAGGAACTCTCCTTTGCATTAAACTATGCATTAAACAAAGGGTTTCAGATTCATCCTGATGCTTTTAAAATTTTAGAAAATGTTGATGTGAAAAAACTTGAAAAAATCATCAAAGAGATTGTTAGAGAAAAAACAAAACAGAAATTATTCCAGATTAATCAAGATGATTTAGAGACATATCTTGGAATCAAGGATGACCCATCATTAAAAAATGAGGTCAAGGTTTTGTTGGATCCTACAGACAAGATAACCACTGGTGAGGGAGTAAAGGGGTATAATGCATTATTTTCTAGTAGATTCAACAAACTAAAGCGCATAGTCTCAGACAGACCAGAAGCTAGGATGTTAAAATCCCTGACTTTTGTAAAAAATGAAAGGTCTAAGGATGACATGTATGTTTGTGGTCTAGTTACTGCGAGAAACAGTGAAAGAAGTGTGACAAAGTTGGTTTTAGAGGACCCTTCAGGCTCACTTGAGGGGATTATTTTTGATACTGAGCTTCAAAAGACCGCAGATACTCTTCTAGTAGACCAGTTTGTTATGGCAAGAGTTAGTGTTGGAAAGAATTCAGGATTTATCATAAAGGATTTGATTTTTCCAGATATTCCTGATCAGGCTACAAACAAGTCTGAATCAGAAGCTTATGCCGTTTTTTTGTCTGATTTGCATATTGGAAGTAAATATTTCATGGAAGAAGAGTTGACAGAATTCTTTTCTTGGATATCTAGTCCCGATCCCATAGCAAAAAAAATCCGATTTATTTTGATTGGGGGTGATTTGGTTGATGGGGTTGGAATTTACCCAAATCAGAATAAGGAATTAGTCTGCCAAACCATAGAAGAGCAACTCAAAAAAGTTGAAGATTTGATTGATCAGATTCCAAAAAATATCAAAGTAATCATAATGCCTGGAAACCATGATCCTGGTAGAAGGGCACTTCCTCAACCAGCAATTCCAAAGAAATACAATTCTGGGTTATGGGAGAGAGAAAATGTCATTATGGTAGGAAATCCTGCGGTTGTCTCATTAAATGGTGTAAAAGTAATGATGTTTCATGGGCAAAGTATTGATGATATTGTGAAGACTACACCAGGACTAAGTTATGACAAGCCAACAAATGTGATGAAGCATCTTCTCAGAGCCAGACATCTTAGTCCGATTTATGGTAGTCAGACACCTATTGCTCCTGAGATGCAGGACTTGATGGTAATTGAGAATATTCCAGACATCTTCCATGTAGGCCATGTGCACAAGGCCCAATTGGATATGTACAAGGGTATTTTGTTGGTAAACTCAGGCTCTTGGCAGAAACAGACACCATTTCAGGCAAGTGTTGGAATGACTCCAAATCCAGGTATTGCTTTATTGGTTAATTTGAAGACTTTCCAGGTATTCCACCAAAATTATAATTCCAATTTAGACAATATCCTGCAAAGTTAGATCATCTTTGAATGTCTTTTTTATCATTTCAGATGATATTGTTAGTTTGTATTTTTTTGTTCTACCATGAATTCCTTGGTGAACCAGTCTTCCAGAGATAATTCCAGATAGTTCAATCTCACTTAGCATTTGTGTAATTCTTCTTTGGGTAAGCTCATCACGTCCTACTACTTTACAGAGACTTTTGTATGAGGAGTAGATTTCCCCAGTGGATGAGCCATTGGCCTTCATTATAGCAAGTATGACTAGTTTTTCGTGAAGTGGATATGATTTGAGGGATGTCTCTTCTTTGTTTTCCTCAATTTTTTGGGATGCATCTCTGACATGTGTTTCAGTGACCTTGTCTGATTGCTGTCTTTCAGCAAGTTCGCCTGCAACCCTAATCAGATCTATTGCTCGTCTTGCATCACCATGCTCTCCTCCTGCTAGAGCAGCACACAAGTTTAGGGCAGAATCATCCACAGATTCGGCTTCAAAGGCTTCAGATATTCTTTCTTCAAGAATTTTCTTTATCTGTTCAACATCATAGTTTGTAAAGACAATCTCCTCTTCCCCTAGACTGCTGATTACCCGTGGATCCAGTTTTTCTTTAAATGTCAAATCATTTGAAATTCCAATCAAAGTCAGCGAGCCAGAATTGAGGTTTTCATTGGCTCTGGTTAGTTGGTAAAGAATGTCTTTTCCTGTTTTCGAGACTAGTTCAGCAAGATAATCAATCTCATCAATTACAAAGACGACATTCGTTTTTTCCTGATCAATGTTGTTTAGGATTCTTTTGAAAACTTCACTGATTGCAAGGCCTGTTGAGGGTAATTCCTTATCAGAAAGCCCTAATTGACGCCCAAAACTGACCAATAAACCATAAAGTGTAGTCTCTTTTTTTGCGTTTGAATAGATTAATTTAATTGGAAAATTTGATTTTTCAACCCTTTCTTGGATTTTTGAGATGACTTTTTTGACGACAAGGGTCTTGCCAGTACCAGGTTTGCCATAAACTAGAAGATTCGATGGTCTTGATTGTTTAAGAATGGGTAAGAGTGATTGGGTAACCTGTTCTTGCTCAGTATTTCTATGTTGAATTGTTTTTGGAATATAGGTAAAATGTAGGATGTCCCTGTTTTTGATAATTGATTTGCCAGATTCAGCTGCATCCAATAGTCTGTCAATTGGGTCAGACATACTCACACACCTTTGTTTCCTATCAATTTCATCTTAATCATATCTCAATTATGAGAGTATAGTATAGAATAGTAATTCTAGTTTAGTTTGTAATTAATTATTTTTAGTTAGTTTT
>REGH01000005.1:0-41549 GCA_003702495.1 Candidatus Nitrosopumilus sp. | reverse complement strand
TGGGTCAGACATACTCACACACCTTTGTTTCCTATCAATTTCATCTTAATCATATCTCAATTATGAGAGTATAGTATAGAATAGTAATTCTAGTTTAGTTTGTAATTAATTATTTTTAGTTAGTTTTTGTTTTTTCTAAAATAAAAAAATTAGAAAAAAGAAGAGTGGAAACAAAGGTGTGTGGGTTTCCTTGGAAGTTAACAATAATGTTAATCTAATGTTAAGAAAAATCCCAAAAACCCTATTTTGACCCCTTTATTTCCATTCCAGGCGTTAAGATTGACGTTAACACTGTGAATATCTAAAATCCTACCCCTTTATTTCCATTCCAGGCACGGATACTTCTTTATTTTGGGGTTTAGAATGAAAAGAACTGTTAATAACAAAAAAATGACTAGGCACGAGTTACGCAGTCAATGTTAACACACCATTTTGTTAACAAATTTTCGCGGATCATTTGAACTGTTAACGTCAGATCGAATAGATCCTAACATGGCCAAAAAACGTATTCGAATAGATGTGGAGGACTCTGATGGTGCAAGGTATGATATCAAACTTGAAGGTAATGTGACTCGAGATAAAGTATTGAAAATATTTGAGATGATGGACTTAATGAATATTGAAGAAGAACAAGAAACCACCAACATCGATTCTGTAGGCTCTAAAATTTGGCATGTTGTGGATAAGTTCTTCCCTATGGGCAAATTTACATCAACAAACATTCTTGAAAAATATGAAGATGAATTCAACGAACCTATCAAACTTAGTGTAATTTCCACATATCTCTCAAGATTCTCCTCAAAAGGAAGGGTGGATAGGACTAGAAATGGTAGAGAATGGACCTATCAAACCATAAAAATTGGTCAAAAACAACACTAAATCAATCAAGATATAGTAATTTTTCTAACAATCAAACGGTCTTTTCCAAGGATTAGTTTTACATATTCACCTTTTTGAATATCCATATACTTTCGAAATTGTTTTGGGATTGAAATTGTCCCTGCAGATGTGATTTTTACCAGTACTTCATTTTCTTGAATGGACATATTATGACTATAAATTAATAATATATATAATTTAATAAATTATTTTCATTATAATTAATAATAAAAAATGGCATTTTTTGCGTAAAACTATGTAAAATGACTTTGGAAAAACTCGAAAAAAATCTTTAAGCAACAGTTGGGTTTGTTGCAACTTCTTCAACCTTTGCAATTCCTTTTTCAGTAATAGAATATGTATATGGTTTTGATTCAGTATTTCTTTGGACAAGACCCTCCTCAAACAACTTCTTCATTAGTCTTGAAGTGTGCTCTCTACTCTTCTTTAATGTGATTTGTATGTCACGTGATGTCATAGCTTTGTTTGTGATTAGATGTAACACGTAATTGGTAGGATTTGTGTGCTCAATATTGGGTATTTTAGGCGTGGAAACTGGTTTTTCAGGAATTTTTTCAGGCTCTTGTGATATTACAACTTCCTCTTCTTGTACTTCCTTTTTTGCTAATTTTTCCAAGAATTGTTTCAAATCTAAATTTGGATCCTCTGTTTTTTGTTCAATTCCCTGGATTTCTAATGCATCTAGGCGTATTTTCATATCAATTAACTGTCTTTCATAGTACTCTAAACGCTCAGACTGTGATGCATCAACCATCTCACTCTTAGATTTTATGAATGGACGAATCTTATAGTAGCCATACAAACCTCCTAGACCTACAATGAATGCTAATATCACACTCAAAATCACTGCTGGATCAGGAATCTCTACTAACATCACAAATTTTATGCCTGTATTGTGATTTATTGTGATTGACCAATATTATTTCACACTTTAGATTAACAAACTCACACACATTATCACAACTGACTAAACCGACTGAACTGAACAACTATCACAACATCACATACTACATGCCTGTCTTACGAGCCTATCTATCACACTAATGACCTCTTCCTCTCTTTCTGGGAAAATATCACTCTCATTTATCACACTAATCTGCTCAGATAACTTGGATATCACATCAATATCATCAGGCAAAATGATGCCTAAACCGCGTAAAAGTATGATTGAATAGAATAATGAGACTAATTTCTCTCTAGACTGCCCAACTTGCCTATAATACGCACCTTTTGAAATTGCAAACTCTGATTCAAGAAGATTCTTCTGATTTAAAATAATTTCAACTTGTCTTTCTGTAAACAAAGATTTTTTGATAATTTTCCTAATAATGTTGTTAAAATTAGATCCTTTAAACTCTGACATAGCTATACAATTCTGTATAATAGCATTCCAATTAAACTTTAAAGAGCCTGATACGAACCAATTTTATGGCTGGAAACAAAGTTGAAACATTCCTAAAATCAGAATTAAAAAAGAAAAATGCATTATTGTTTGTCCTAATTGATTCAGAGGTTTCTAATTTAGAAGCATCTGCTAAACTAGCAAAAGATGTCGAGAAGATTGGGGCATCTGCAATTTTGGTTGGTGGCTCATCTGCTACAGATCAGATAGAGATGGCTCAGGTGGTCAAAGGCATCAAAAAAGGCATCAAAATACCAATAATCCTATTCCCTGGTAATGTTACAGGTGTTGTACCTGACGCTGATGCTATTCTATTTAGTTCCTTAATGAACTCAGAAAACCCATACTTTATCACACAAGCACAAGCTCTTGGTGCACCAAGTGTTCTAAAATTTGGTCTAGAACCTCTTCCTACAGCATATTTGGTTATAGGCGATGGTACAACTGCTTGGTTTGTTGGCTCTGCAAGAGGAATTCCATTTGAAAAACCCAAAATCGCTGCGGCTTATGCACTTGCAGCTCAATTTCTTGGAATGAGATTTGTATATCTTGAGGCAGGTTCTGGTGCAAAATCTAGTGTCACTCCTGAGATGGTCAAGACTGTAAGACAGTTGTTTAACGGATTTTTGATTGTCGGTGGTGGAATTAAGGACGTAAAAACCGCCCAAAACTTGGTAAAGGCAGGAGCTGATGCCCTAGTTATTGGCACTTTCCTTGAAAAAGGTGGAAGTCTCAAGAAACTAGAAGAAATAACAAAAGCAATTCAAAGAAGCAAGTAATAGTACTCTATTATGTCTGAAAACGACGCAATTTCTCGTATTAGCGGCATTGAGATGCCTAATTACTATGGTGATTACTACTCTAGTCTATCTTCAGAAACATACACGATTTTTGAGAAAGCCGCATCTGCAAAATCAAGCCTGGTGGACTCTTCAGGCATAATAGAACCGAAAATCGCATTCGATCTGGCAGATCGTGTGGCAAAAATGCACGAAATTGATATTGCTGAACCCCTTAGAGAACTCCTAAAAACCAACGGAAAAGAACTCTCTGCATTAATTCTTTCAAAAGAAATTGCACAGGGAAAATACTCACTTCCTGATTCTACTTTGGAAGAAAAACTTGATCTGGCAGTACGTGTTGGATTGGCAATAGTTACAGAGGGAGTTACAATTGCTCCATTACAAGGAATTAGTGAGGTAAAAATTAAGAAAAATAAGGATGGTTCTGATTATCTCTCAGTTTCCATTGCAGGCCCTATGCGTTCTGCAGGAGGAACAGAATCTGCCGTTACTATGTTGATTGCAGATCATGTCAGAAAGACTGCAGGACTATCAAAATTCCAGGCAAATTCCTTTGATGATGAAACAGGTCGATTTGTTGAGGAATTAAGAATCTATGAAAGAGAGGCCAGTAGTTTTCAATTCCATATCTTAGATGAAGACATTGAGCATGTGATTTCAAATCTGCCAGTGGAGTTAGATGGTGTTGATACGGATCCTTATGAGGTTGTCAACCACAAATCTATGGCACGAATCAAAACTGATAGAGTAAGAGGAGGCGCCTTACGTGTCCTAAATGACGGTCTTATTGGAAGATCTAAGAAACTACTCAAAAGAATTGAAATGTACAATCTTGATGGTTGGGAGTGGCTCAATGACCTAAAAGGTGCTGTTCAGACTGGTGAAAAACAAGAGGATGCAGCTACAAAAAGAATGCATGAGGTAATTACAGGCAGATCAGTCCTTTCTATGCCTAACAAGTTAGGAGGATTCCGACTAAGATATGGGCGAGCTTGTAATACTGGCTTTGCAGCAGTTGGAATTCATCCTGTAGTTGCAGAAATACTTGATCACACAATTGCAGTTGGAACTCAAATCAAGATTGACATCCCAGGAAAAGGCTCAACTGTAGCATTTGTTGATTCAATTGAAACCCCTATAGTCCGTTTGAAAAATGGTAATGTTGTAAAAATCAGAGATGTAAAACATGGAATAGAAATTAAAAATGAAATTGAAAAAATTCTTCACCTTGGAGATGTTCTGATATCTTTTGGTGATTTCCTAGAAAATAATGCACAACTTGTTCCATCTGGATATGTAGAAGAATATTGGATTGAGGAATTAAAACAAAAAATTGAGAAATACGAGCCTAAAGACCAATATCTGACTCAATTTCTCAATAGAATTCCAACTATAGATGAGGCATTGAAAATCTCCATTGATTTTGATATGGCTCTTCATCCTCATTACCTATACTATTGGGATAAGATATCTACTGAAGAGTTTGGATTACTTTTGAATCCTAAAACAATCAATGAAACCTCAATTGAATACTCTATACAAACAAAGAAAATCCTTGAAAAATTAGGAGTTCCCCACCTGCTCAAAGATGAAAGTATTGTTCTTGAAAATATTGAAGCAAAAATTTTCTTTAATTTGCTGTTTAGAGAAGAACCAAAAATAGATGAATCTTCTGTTCCTCAAATAATTTCAAAATCTTCTGGAATCAAAATTAGAAACAAGTTCTCTACATCAATAGGCGTACGAATTGGAAGACCTGAGAAATCTGCTCCAAGACAGATGAAACCACCAACACATGTATTGTTTCCAATTAGTGACAAAGGGGGACCTACACGAGATCTCCTAAAGGCATCTAGAAATGAGCACTTTTTCACCAGTATCTACAATAGGCATTGTACCCAGTGTAATATCCCCTCAATTGGCATCAAGTGCTCAAAATGTGGCACAAAGACTACTGTTACCTATAGATGTCCACATTGTAGAGATTCACTTGAAGAACCTTTTTGTGAAAAATGTAAAAGAACTGCTTTAGCCCACTCTCATAAGGAATTTCCACTAAAATCAAAACTTCTAGAAGCTCAAGAAAAAATTCGCCTACGTGCCCAAGAACCATTTAAAGGAGTCAAAGAATTAATCAGCCAAGATAAGATTGCTGAACCTCTAGAAAAGGGACTAGTTCGCCAAAACTTTGGATTGACTGTATTCAAGGATGGAACCGTAAGATTTGATGCAACAAATTCTCCCCTAACTCAATTCAAACCTTCTTGGATTGGTACATCTGTTGAAAAACTCAAAGAACTAGGATATTCTCATGATGTTGATGGAAATCCACTTGAAGATCCTGAACAGTTAGTTGAACTTCGAATGCAGGACGTGATTATTCCATATGAAAGCGGCAAGTATCTTGTTTCTATTTGCAAATACATTGATACTCTTTTAGAAAAATTCTATGGAAAAACATCATTTTACAATGTAACCAACTCTGAGGAGTTAGTTGGACATCTAATTATTGGTCTTGCTCCTCATACATCTGTTGGAATTGTAGGTAGAATTATTGGATATACTGAAACCCATGTATGTTTTGCAACACCGAATTGGCATTCTGCAAAAAGAAGAGATGCTGATGGTGATGCAGATTCTATAATGTTACTGATGGACAGCCTTTTGAACTTCTCAAGACAATTCCTTTCAGATGCAATTGGCGGGTTGATGGATGCGCCACTTCTTGTTCAACCCCTTGTCTTGCCTCATGAATCTCAACCCCAAGCCCATAATCTTGAGGTAACAAAATCATTACCATTGGAATTTTTTGAATCAACACTTCAACAAGCAAAAGCTCCTGACATCACATCTGTAGAAATCATCAAAACTAGGCTTGAAACAGAAAGACAGTTTTATGATTACTATTTCACACATACTACATCATCTCTTACAACTTCAAAATCTCGTAGTGCGTATTCTACTCTTGGCTCAATGCTTGACAAATTCGATATGCAAGTTAGAAATGCTGATCTAATTGATGCAGTAAATACCTCAGAAATTGTTTCAGATGTTATCTCCACTCATCTTGTGCCAGACATTATGGGAAATTTGAGAGCATATGCCCGACAAAACTTTAGGTGTACTGGATGCGGCAAATCGTATCGTCGAATGCCATTAATTCAAACTTGTGTTTGTGGACACAAACTAATCCCAACAATTACTCGTGGCTCTGTAGAAAAATATCTAAAACTTGCAAAAAGGCTTGTTGACAAATATGATGTCAGTGAATATCAAAGAGGACGTATTCATGCACTTGCTGATGAAATCGAATTAGTGTTTGGAAAAAGCCCTGGTGACCAGTCACTTCTAACTGACTATGCCTGATTATCGCAATTTGACGTATTCGTAAGCGCCTAATTTGTTGTCAAAACAGAACTTTACCTTCTGGTAGTCTTTTCTAAATGACTTTACTTTGGAAAGCAATTTCTTAGGATCCTTCTTTTCAATTACTACTTGTTTGATAAATGAAGCAATTTCTTGCATTTCATTTTTCTTCATTCCAAGTCTAGTGATTTCTGAAACTCCTAATCTAATTCCACCTGGATGGAAGTAATTTCTTCCAGCCTTGATATCTCCTGGAATCAATTGCCTGTTAACAATTATGTTGGCTTTCTCTAAATCTGCCTCAACTTTTCCACCATCTGAATAATCTAAGACATTGACAGCAATTTGGTGTGATTGTGTAAATCCTCTGCTTTCACCTAACACTTTGAATCCTGCATCACTTAATGCATCAGCAAATGATTTTGCATTCTTTATGACTTGAGAAGCATAATCTTTTCCAAACTCTAATGCTTCAGCAAATGCAACTGCTTTGCCCGCCATGTTATTGATGTGATGACTACTGGTTAGTCCTGGGAATGTTGCTTTTTTGATTGGTTCTTCATGTTTTTCAGAACCCAAAACCAATCCACCTTGAGGGCCAAACAAAGTTTTGTGAGTGCTCATAGTCATTGTATCTGCTCCTTCTCGTAGTGGGTCTTGGAATTTTCCACCAGCAATTAATCCTGCAACATGAGCTGCATCATAATTGATGTGCATATCATAACTCTTTAGAAAATCTGAAAGCTCTTTGACAGGATGTGGGAACAAGAATAACGAACCTCCAAACATTGCAATTTTTGGAAGTCGTTTGTTTTTCTTTAACTCCTTTACCTTCTGCTTTGTCTTATCAACATCAATTGTCATCTCTTCAGCATCAAATGGATAGAATTCAATTTCTAAACCATGAACCAATCCCGCAGTTCCCGAATGTTCCTTTTTACCGTGTGAGATATGACCGCCTGCTGGAATAGATGGCGCTAACATAACATCGCCTGGATTTGAATAAGCAGAATATATGGCAAGATTTGCTACAACCCCTGAAATTGGTCTTACATCAGCAAATTTTGCTTTGTAGAGTTTTTTGGCTAACTTCATACATTCAAACTCTACATCATCAATGTAGATACAACCAGCATAGACTCTCTCCCCAGGCCAACCTTCAGCATATCTGTTACCAAAGTCTGAGATTATGGCTTCTCTGACTGCAGGGCTAGGAATATTCTCACTAGCAATCAATGGAATTGAGTTTTCAAACCATTTGTGATGCTCTTTTAATTTAGTGAAAATTTTATTGTAAGATTCTTTATTTTGTGATTTTGCCATATTTTGTAACTTGATTTTCCCAATTTAAAAACACCGATAGAGTAACAAAGCCTCTATTCCTGATCTGGAAGGTATAAAAGGGGAATCTAGAGTTTTTGCATCAATGGGTATGCAAGCTACTTCTAAAGGAAATATGCCAGTCGTATTGCTCAAAGAAGGCGGTTCAGAAACAAAAGGTAGAGATGCACAAAAGAACAACATTGCTGCATCAAAAATAGTTGCTGAGATTGTTCATACCAGTTTAGGTCCTAGAGGCATGGATAAGATGCTAGTTGATTCACTAGGAGATGTTACTATTACAAATGATGGAGCAACAATTCTCAAAGAAATTGATGTTCAACATCCAGCAGCAAAAATGCTTGTTGAGATTTCAAAAACTACTGACAATGAAGTAGGTGACGGAACAACTTCTGCTGTAGTTTTAGCGGGAGCTCTACTTGAGAGTGCCGAATCATTAATTGATCAAGATGTTCACCCAACAATTATTGTTGATGGATATAGAAAGGCTGCAAGAAAAGCAAAACAATTCCTTGAGAGCATCTCAGATAAAATTTCTGCAAATGATAAGAATATTCTAAATAAAATCGCAAAAACTTCTATGCAAACTAAACTTGTTAGAAAAGACTCTGATCAACTTGCTGACATTATTGTAAAATCAGTTCTTGCTGTTGCAGAAAAGGATTCAGAAAAATATGATGTTGATATTGATGATATTAAAGTAGAAAAGAAAGCCGGTGGCTCAATTAAAGATTCAATGATTGTTCAAGGTATTGTTTTAGATAAAGAAATTGTTCATGGTGGCATGCCAAGAAAGATCAATGAAGCAAAAATCGCTTTGATTAACACTGCATTAGAAATTAGTAAAACTGAAACTGATGCTAAAATTAACATTTCAAACCCTCAACAATTGAAATCATTTCTAGATGAAGAAAATAGAATGCTAAAAACGATGGTTGACAAAGTTATCGGTTCTGGCGCAAACGTAGTTTTGTGTCAAAAAGGAATTGATGACATGGCACAACATTATCTTGCAAAAGCCGGAATTATTGCTGTTAGAAGAATTAAAGAAAGTGACTTGACCAAACTAGCAAAGGCAACTGGTGCTAGAATAGTTACAAACCTTGATGATCTATTTGAAAAAGATCTTGGCAGTGCTGACCTTGTTGAGGAAAGAAAGATTGAGGAAGACAAATGGGTATTTGTTGAAGGATGTAAACATCCAAAATCTGTAACATTACTTCTTCGTGGAGGTTCACAAAGAGTTGTTGATGAAGTGGAACGTTCTGTTCATGATGCTTTAATGGTTGTAAAAGATGTAATTGAAAAACCAGAAATTGTTGCAGGTGGTGGTGCCCCTGAAACTTATGCTGCTACAAAACTCAGAAACTGGTCTAAATCTCTTGAAGGACGAGAGCAACTAGCTGCAGAAAAATTTGCTGATGCTTTAGAAGCAATACCATTAACCCTAGCAGAAAATGCTGGAATGGATCCAATTGATACTCTTACCTTATTGCGCTCAAAACAACAGAAAGGTGAGAAATGGACAGGTATTGATGTCATGAAAGGAAAAATTGCTAATATGAAATCTAGTGATATCATTGAACCTCTTGCAGTAAAACTCCAAATTGTTTCAGCATCTGCTGAAGCTGCATGTATGATTCTTAGAATTGATGATGTGATTGCTACTCAGAAATCTGCTGGTGGTCCACCTGGTGGTGGAGAAGGCGGAATGCCACCTGGAATGGGTGGAATGCCTGGAATGGGTGGAATGCCTGGAATGGGTGGAATGCCTGACATGGGCGGAATGATGTAAATTATTTTGCAATTATTTTCAAAAGTTTATTTGATAACCAACTTTACGAACAACATTGAATAAAACTTCATCAAAAGCGCTTGCTGGTTTCAAGTATGTTTACTTGGTAGCATTTTTTGCATTACTTGCAGGATTTTTCCATCCACTAATCACTAACACCAGTTTTGATAGTGTTGTTGTGGGAGTTTTGGTGTTGTTTGTAGGTCTAGCAGGTGGTGTGTTGTTGTACAAGTCCGCGACCTCAGAGAAAAGAAGAGGAATCTTTCTTGGAGGTGGATTTGCTCTTATGGCAATTTCATTATACTATATTTTCCAACTTAGTGGAAGAGTCTAAACGTCAAAGTATAGATAAAATTCGTGTGGATGTGGTCTAATGGAAATCTCACGCTGATCTCTTCTTTCTAGTTCAATGATTTTATCAATTACATCATTTGTGTAAATCGGATTAAGGAATTTTCTGTCACTTTCTAACTCATCTAGTGCCTCACCAAGACTCTTTGGAAGAACACCAATTCCTCTTTTTGCTCTATCTGATTTTGTCATTTTGAAAATATCATCACGAACCTGCTCTCCAGGATCCATCTTCTTTTTGATTCCATCCATACCTGCTGCAGTTACTGCGGCAAACACTAGATATGGGTTTGATGAAGGATCAGGTGCTCTAAACTCTAATCTCTTGAGATTTGAATACTCTTTTCCTTTAAGGTGTTTAGGAACTCTAACAATTGCTGAACGGTTTCCAGAACTCCATGCAATATATGCTGGAGCCTCATATCCTGGAACTAATCTATGATAGGAGTTTGTGGTTGGATTACAAATTGCTGATAATGCTTTGGCGTGATTAATTATACCGCCACAAAAGTATCTTGCAGTCTGACTTAATTCATCTTCATCATCCGGATCAAAGAATGTATTTTCCATATTTTTCCATAAACTTACATTAACATGCATTCCCGAACCTGAATCCATTGCAATTGGTTTTGGCATCATTGTTGCAACTTTGCCATACTTTTGAGCAACGTTTCTAATTACATACTTGTATGATTGTGCTGCATCAGCTGCGTTTGTCATATAGTCATATTTGATATCAATCTCACATTGACCAGCTGTTGCAACTTCATGATGATGGTTATCACATAAAATTCCAAAATTATTCTTGAGAATATTTACACATTCATTTCTGTAAGGAGTAAGTGTATCTGATGGTGTACTAGGGTAATATCCTTCTTGCAATCCCATTGGATAGCCATTTCCCTCTTGACTCCATGGTGCCTCTTTAGACTCTATTGAGTAAGATTGTCCTTTGTATGGTGTTAGAACATCCCAGTGAACTTTATCAAAAACAAAAAACTCTACTTCTGGTCCCCATGTACTAAAATCAAATCCTTGACTCTTGATGTACTCTTCAGCTTTTTGTGCAATGCCTCTAGGATCTCTTGATAATCTGCCCCTGTTTTCTCCCCAGTAAACATCACAAAGTAATCTTGCAGTCTTATTTTCAGTCATCCACGGAATTATGGCAAATGTGTTAGGATCTGGTTTTAGGAGTAAATCTGAATCATCAATACTTGTAAAGCCAATAATAGATGAACCGTCTAATTTTGGTAGACCATCTCTCATTTGTTCAGGGGTAAATGTATCTGCTGAAATTGTAGTGTGGTGGAAATGGCCAGTCAGACCAGTAAATTGAAGATCAATGAATGAAATTCCTTCATGTTGAATTCTTGAGAAAACTTCGTCAGGTGAATACGATACTTGAATTGCTTTTCCGTGACTGACTTTATAGGGCAATTTTATACTTCAATCAAACACAAATACATCCAGCATTTAAGGATTAGGTAAGAAATGTCTGAAACAAATCAAATTGATATCAACTATCTGCATCACACAGTATTACGAGAAACTGAAGATGAATCTTTACTGGAAATTGATCCAAACTTTTACAGAAATCTATCTGAGTTTATAGGAAATTTGAAAAAACAGGAATTTGATGGGATTGAGAGCAAAATTAAAGATGCTATGATAGAAATGGCCACAGAATTGACATCTTTATTGATAAATGTGAGATTAGAAAAAATCTCAGAATCAAAGGATCTTGAAATTGGTTTTCTTCTAGATGAGGAAAAATTCATTCTTGACTCACAGGAAGAAGAAAAAGAAAGAAAAGAGATGATTCTTTCAGCAACAATTAATGGAAAATCAAAATTCCTTGAATCTTTATCACAAAACCACAAAACAAAGAGAATAACAGTAAGATTTTTGCAAGAAGTAGGAGAAATTGTGGGTGCCGATCTTGAAAAGTATGGTCCTTTCAAAATTGAGGATATTGCAACCATTCCGTATGAAAATGCACAGGCATTAATTGCCAAAAAGGCTGCAACTAAAGTCCGTTTGGAAGATTAGATAGAAATTATACCTAATTCATTTCTAATTAGATGTCTCATACAGGTGTTGATGTAATTGATTTTCTATTTTATACGATTTATCCTGTAATTGGAATTTTTATTGTTGAGGGAATTAGCAGACTAGTTAAAGCTCCTAAATGGGCAAAACTATGGACACAAGCTATAGTCTCGATTGGTTTTGGAATTTATTATTGGTTTATTTTACCAGCGCCTCAAAATTTCCCATTAACTGCAATGGTGATGTTTGCACTTGCAATTGCCTTAATCTATCAAGGAAGACGTGCAAAGATTTCTCCTGAAAAAAGTCCTTACTAAAAACGTCCAAAAATTCTTCTAAGAATATTTGGTCTATCTCTTCCACCATCTCTGATAACTTTCTTTTCACCAAATCGTTTTGCTCTAATTTGGCTTAGTTTTACACATCTATGTTCTTCAGGAAGCCTGTGTTCAGAACAAAATGGATCCTTGCAGTAGTTGCATTGGAATGGCAAATCTGTCAAATCTCCACAATATGCGCACTTTTCAGACTTCATAATTTCATTTAGTATTTTTCTTTTAATAAAGTTGCCAGTATTTTTTTGAGAACTATGGTCTAAACATTTTTACGATGTCAAAATTCAGTCTGATTAATTGATTAAAGATAAAGTTGCAATAATAACTGGAGCTAGTAGTGGAATTGGATTTGCCACTGCTTTAGCACTATCAAAAGCAGGTGCAAAAGTTGCTATTGGTGCCAGAAGAGTTGATAGATTAGAAGAACTTGCAAACAAAATTACTGAAAATGGTGGAGAAGTATTTTATCAAAAATTAGATGTCACACAAAAATCAGAATGTGATGACTTTGCAAAAGCTGTTTTAGAAAAATGGAATTCAATTGATATTTTAGTAAATAATGCAGGCCTCATGCCTCTGAGTTTCTTCAAAAACCTCAAAGTGGATGAATGGGATAGAATGATTGATGTTAATATCAAAGGTGTATTGTATTCTACTGCAGCTGTAATCACCCACATGAAAGAAAAGAAATCTGGTCATATTGTTAATCTCTCATCTGTTGCAGGAAGAATTGTCTTTCCTGCTGGTAGTGTGTATTGTGCAACAAAACACGCAGTTGCCGCATTCAGTGAGGGACTACGACAAGAATTTAGTATTCGTTCAAACATTAGAGTTACAAGTATTGAACCTGGTGTTGTAGATACAGAACTTAATAATACAATTACAGATGAATCCCTAAAGGGATTTGTAGAAAATGCAGCAAAGATGGAAGCCCTACATGCTGAAGATATAGCAAATGCAATTTTGTATGCAGTGGACTCACCATCTTACGTTAATGTCAATGAAATTTTGATAAGACCTACAACACAAGAACGTTAACTTGACAGACATCCAGCATGTTGTTATTTTAGGAGGAGGTTTTGGTGGACTAGCGACCGCTAATGAAATTAGAAACTCATTATCTTCTTCACAAGTAAAAATTACCATAATTGATAAAAAAGACTGGTTTATGGTAGGATTTGCAAAATTATGGATAATAAATGGGACACGAACCTTTGAAAATTCTATTGGCAATCTAAATCAATTAGAAAAAAAGGAAATCAACTTCATACAAGATGAAATTCTTTCAATTGATCTTCAAAACAAAAATGTCAAAACGAAACAAGAAAGTATACATTATGATTTTCTTGTAATATCGTTAGGTGCAGTTTTAGCTCCACAAAAAATTCCTGGATTACTGGAAAATGGATTCAATCTATATGATCATAATCAACTCTCAGAAATCCACAACAAACTCCAAAACATTGATTCTGGAAAAATTGCAATTTCTATAATGGGAATGCCATACAAGTGTCCTCCGGCACCATTTGAGGCTAGTTTATTGATAGATTCTATGCTCAGAAAGCGTGGAGTGCGCGATTCTGTTCAAATTGACTTTTACAGCCCGGCTCCAATTACATTACCTGCAGCTGGTCCTGAAGTTAGTAAAGAAATTCTAGAGTTAGTAAATTCTGAAAAAATCACTTTCCATAATTCGTCTAAAATAAAATTAGTTGAATCAAACAAATTAATTTTTGAAAATGGTGAAGCTGAATTTGATTTACTTTTGGCTATTCCACCTCATATTGCACCAAAAGTGATCTATGATTCTGGATTAGCTAAAGAATCCGGATTTATTCCAATAGATAGAGATTGCAAAACTCCTTTTGAAAATGTGTTTGCAATAGGTGATGTAACTAGTATGATAGTTACGGAAAATATGGCAGTACCAAAAGCTGGAGTTTTTGCAGAAGGTGAAGGAATAACCGTTGCAAAAAATATTATCTCAAAACTTCAATCAAAAGATGCATCTGAACTATTTGATGGAAAAGGAGGTTGCTATATTGAATCTGGACGTGAAACAGCCTCAGTTATTGAAGTTGACATGTTTTCACAACCAAAACCCTCAACTAGCATTTCTGCACAAACTTCTGAAAATCTTTCAAGCAAACGAGAATTTGAAAAAGAAAGATTGTCTAAATGGCTTTAATCAATCAGAATTATTTTTCTCTCTTGCCAGGTGTTCTAACACAGCTCTCATTTCAACACCGATATCTTTGTCGTTTTTAGAAAGATTCAGTTTCTCAGGAATGCTATTTTTGAAATCTTCAGCTTCTAACTCTATGCTTCTTTTTTGAATGCAATCTATGTGATCTTGTCCTGTTGCAGAAAGCTTGTGGCAAATATTACAAATTTTCACAATTTCTGTTTGTTAATACGACGATTTAATAATTTCATTTTGTGCCTCTGAGACAAGGGATCGTCGTCTAGCTTGGTATGATACTAGTCTGGGGGACTAGTGGTCGCAGGTTCAAATCCTGCCGGTCCCATCACAATTTCAAAATTTTCAAGAGATTTTCAAAATTTTCAAGAGATTTTTCTTGTTTGTATTGCCTTAGAGCACCAATAATTTTCTCCTTAGATGAATTTTTGTAAATTTTCTGTACTTTTTTTGCAATGCCTGAACCGATAAAAATGGCTTGAGTAACTGATGTAACATTTGATGGTCTTCTTTTTACACTGGAACTTTCAAAATCTATTAGAGTAGATTTTGTATTTCCTACGATAACATGTTTTGAAATGTTACTTAGTTCACCATGATCAAAATCTATTTGATCCAAATTGTAACAATCTTCAAGGACTTTTCTTATTGTTGATTTTAATTTTTTAACACTACCAGTACCTTTTAGGGACTCTATCCAATCAACAATTTTTATTCCTTCTATGTATTCCATTACCAAAAAATTTTTACTTACATCAATCATTTTTGGCCCCACATTTACTGAATTTACTAATTTCAACAATTTTGCTTCATTTTTCATTTCTTTTCTTTGAGAATCTGTTCTTCTAATTTTTAATGCAACTTCTTTACTACCTTTTTTTGCAAGAACAACTACACCGACGTATCCTTTACCAAGAATTTCTAATTTTCCAAGTGTCGTTGGCCCAGTTAATGCAATAGATTTAATTTGCAATTTTTCTAATTCACCGATTCTGGATTTTATTTGACGTGAAGTTGCTTTTGGATATCCCAGAATTTCTGAGTATGGCTCATCAATAAATTTCCTAATTGAAATGAAGGAGTGTGCCATCTGTCGAGATCAACTCACTTGCAACCTCTTTAATTGATTTACTTAATCCTTTTTCGCCAATAGTAATTTTGAAACCATGCTTGAAATCATCTTGAAGGCCTTTTGGCATGCCTGTTTGAAGATTATTTTTCAAAAATTCAGTCATGAACTTACTTGCATCTACGTGTTTTCTTTTTTCTAAAGAGATGATTTTTTTATTATTTCCAACCCACACTAATTCTGCATTTGAAAGATTTTTTGTGATAAAACTCTTGGAACTTCCTTCTCTGAAAAATTCTGGTCCATTTTTTGCATAAATTTCAGAAATTTTCATTGATTCTAAAAAGAATAGGAGATATGCCTCTTTTTGTTCGTCTGTGTAAGCCTTACTCCTTAGTACTGTAAACCCAGCTAATTCTAATTGTGTACTTAATGATGATGATGCTCTCTTTATCTGTCCCCAAATTATATCCGAGCTTCTAAATTTGAAGTTAAATTTAATCGATAATACATTTTCCCAATGTTTCTTTGAAACTCTTGATTTTTTATTCTTAAAAAATTCTAGTTTTGGATTTTCCTTGAATGCTCTACAAACAAGAATAAATTTCCCAATGTTTTCATCAGAGATTGCAGCAGCTAAATTTCTGTTACTATCTATTGGATCAATTATTACTAAAGATGTATCAAATTTCTTTGAAGTTTTTCCTATTATCTGATTTTCTTCAATTTTAGAAATTGATTTTATTACATTTTCAAAACTTCCAAAATTTAGAACTAAAACTTCTGAAATATATCCACTAAATCCTTGTTTTGCAATTTCTGCTCCGTAAATTCCATTTGATTTTAGAAATGTTTTTAGAATTCTAACCTCATTCCTCATTTTTCGTGTCAGTGATTTTGACATGTATTTTGTGTGAAATGGAGATCTGTCTGCAGCACTTTTCCATTCTCCAACTTTAACATCATAGAATGGAACCACATTGATCTTTGTATCTTTAATTTTAGCCTCAACATATGGGTGCTCAGAATATCTTACATATGGAGAAAATTTCTTTAATGAATCAAAACCAATCTTTTTTGAGATTTTTTCAAACTTTTCTTCTGAAGTAGATTTTTTGAATCTTACAAAAATATCTACATCTGCATCTTTTGATAGCCATGTGCCTTTAGCGAATGATCCACCAAACTCTACTCCAACAATCTCAGGAAATTTTACAATTTCTTTTTTAACTAATTCTAATGCAATTTCTGCAATACTTTTTTTTGATTTTTCTACCGTCTTTGTTGGAATAACATTCTTCGTAATATTGGTGATTATTTTTTTCATTTTACAGCGTTTACCTCCTCTAAATCAGAATAAATTGGCCCCCCAGATGTAAGTTCGCTTTTCTTTAATTTAATACTGGAAATTTTTTGAATTCCAAAATCGAGAATCTGCTGTTTATTCAAATCCTCAGTTATGTCTCCAATCTTCCTTTTAATCCTAAATATTGTGATGTGAGGTTTGAATGGTTTGTCAGAAACTAATCCTAAGGGTTTTAGTCTAGTTTCCACCTTTTTTGCTAATTCAATCAGGTTTTTTCCTCCCTCTTCATCGGTTCCAATCCAAATCACTCGTGGAAATTTTGGTTTAGGAAATGCGCCTACTCCTTTCAAGTTTATGAAAAATTCGGAAAATTCAATCCTTCTTAATGATTCAATTACTTTTTGCACTTGCTCTTCTGATATTTCTCCTAAAAATTGTAATGTAAAGTGTAGTTGTTCTAAATTAACTGGCTTTGCGTTAATTTTTAAATTATTTTGAAAATCTTTGATTGATTTTATCACATCATCATTTGAAATTTCAATTGCTACAAAAGTACGCATTACAACTTTTTTTGATGTATCTTTATAATAATTTCCGGTAGCTTCATAGACGAGTTTGATTTTTGAACTACAATGACAAAATTAATTGTCTGCCTTACAGGTATGCCTGGTGCTGGAAAATCTACCATTGCTGATGGGCTTAAACTGAAGGGTTATGAAAATGTCAATATGGGAAATGCCGTGAGAGAAGAAGCTAAAAAAAGAAACTTAGAACCTTCACGATCTAATCTTGGAAAATTAATGCTTGAACTCAGGGAAAAAAATGGACCTGGTGCTGTTGCTGAATTAATAAAACCACAAATTGAGTCATCAACTTCCAATGTGATTTTAATCGACGGTGTTCGTTCAAATGATGAAATTGAAGTCTTGAAAAAAATGGGAAATGTAAAATTATTAGCTATTCATGCATCAACTGACACGAGATTCGATTTTCTACAAAAGAGAGGCAGGTCAGATGATCCACAAACAAAAAAACATTTTGATGAAAGAGATAGTCGTGAATTAGGTGTTGGAATTAGTAACTCAATTGCACTGTCTGATTACGCAATTTCAAATATTGGATTAACAAAAGATGAATTAATAGAATCAGCATATGAAATTATACAAAGCTGGGTATGATGAAAATTCCAAACATAAATTGTAAAATTGAAATGTTTTGTGCAATAAATTCTTCTGAAAATCCTGATAAAACAAAAAAATCAATTTCAAATATTTTTCCATATTCTACAATTAAAACCGAAAATCACTCAATTTCTGCAGAATCTAAAGATCTAACTTCCTTAGAGAAAATATATGAAACAATTCACTCAAAACAATCTCAAAAAACCTACAGGCGAAATCTTCAAAACAATCTAAAAAGTGACTCAACTTGGTTTTATCTGAATAAGCAAGCTGCATTTGTAGAAAAGATAGCCATTTGTGAAGAATCTGAGGAATCCCCACTTGGCCCAATCAAAGTCATTCTGACTTCATCAAGAATTGATGAAGTTATTGATTGGTTTGTGTATGGAGATGAAAATTAGCTAAGAAAATTCAATCATTTTTGACTATTTTTTTTAGTATGAATCTAAAATCCATTTTTTTAGGATTATTATCAAATGTTCATAAAATTAGGCATAATTATAGGAATCGTAGTTTTAGGAGGAATGATTTTCTCAAATGAAATAGATACTCTATTTCCATCAACATCTGCAACTGTAGTTGATTCAATTAAAGATGATGTAAATAATCTCAGCTCTAAAACTGTAAACTCAGTGGAACAAAGAATTGATGATTCTGTTGATAAAATTACTGAAAAAGCAACCAATGCAATTGCAAATGAAATTAATGAAGTTGGAGAAAAAATTCAAGATGAAATATCTGATGTAAAAGAATCATCACAAAAAGCAATTCAAGATGAAATATCTGATGTAAAAGAATCATCACAAAAAGCAATTATGAATTTTGATCCTTTAGAAACGATTAAGGATACATTTGGTAATTGGAATTTTTTTAATTAAAATTTTATTTGAATAATGAAACAAATTCTGGTAATGCATTTGAACTTGTATCTTTTATTGTAAGATTCATCTCTGATGACATTTCAGTATTTTCTGGATTAATTTCTATTAACATTGCATTATTCTGTTTTGCATATATTGGTAAAGTATTTGCTGGAGATACTACAAGCGATGTTCCTGCAATAATCATTAGATCACATTGATTTGCATGAATTATTGCTTTTTGCCAAACATCCTGTGGAAGAGGTTCTCCAAACCAAACAACATCGGGTCTCAAGATATTCCCACATTTACATAAAGGTGGATTTTCTGAGAATTCTGTTATTATTTCGTCGTTAAAATCACAAACAGTACATTTTATTTTTACAATACTTCCGTGTAATTCTAAAACTTTTGTGCTGCCAGCTTTTTGATGTAATCCGTCTATATTCTGTGTTAGAATTACAACTTCTGCAAATTTTTCTAGTTCTGCAATTGCTTTGTGCCCTCGATTAGGCTCTGCTGAAAAAATATTTTGTCTTCTTTCATTATACCACTCCCAAACCAATTTTGGATTATCATAAAATGCATCAATTGTGGCTAGTTTCATAGCATCATAGTTTCTCCAGAGTCCATCTTTGCCTCTAAACGTAGGTATTCCACTTTCTTGTGAGATCCCGGCTCCAGTTACCAAAACAATCTTCTTTACATTCCTGATTTGCTCTTTAATTGAATCAAACATGCTCATTTGATATCTATTTCCAAAAGGTCCTTTGCAGTAATTACCGAATCATGAATTTCCTTTGCTTCTTTCAAATGCTCTAGTTCATCTCTGTATCTTGCTGAAAAATGTGTTAAAACTAGATTTTTCACTCTTGCATTTTTTGCTACTGTTGCAGCTTGTTTTGCAGTTGAATGGCATGTATCTTGTGCTTTTTGTGCTTCTGCTTCAAGAAATGTTGAATCAAATACAAGATAATCACAATCTTCAAAAAATTCTTCTAATTCTTTTGTAGGCATTGTATCACCAGAAATTCCTATTTTTTTACCTGGACGTTTTTCACCTAGAACCTGTTCAGGTTTTATTATTTTTTCATTAACTATAATTTCACTTCCATTTTGTAACTTACTCCATAATTCGCCTTCAGGTATACCTAACTCATTAGCTTTTTCAACATTGAATCTACCTGGTTTGTCTTTTTCTTCAAATAAATAGGAAAATGCAACAATTGAATGATTTGCTTTACATGCACTAATCGAAAATTTTTCATCTTCAAAAATTTTTTCATCTTTTATAATGTTGATCAAAATGGAAAATGATAATCCAAAATTCAAAACTTTGATGTTTGCTGCAATAAACTCCTCAATTCCACTAGGTCCAAAAATCTCTAATGGTTCTGTTCTGTTTTGCATGGACATTGTTTGCAATAACCCTAAAATTCCTACACAATGATCACCGTGAAGATGTGTTACAAATATTTTCATCTTCTTATTCCAACCCAATCCTGATTTCATATATGAAATCTGTGCAGCTTCCCCTGCATCAAACATGAGAACTTCACCTTCTCTCTCTAAGCATATGCATGATAATCCTCTGTTCTCAGTTGGTTGTGCAGCTGAAGTTCCAAGAAATACGAGTTTCATTTTATCAAAATTGTCCTTGTCAAGCTTTTATGCCTATAGATCTGATATTTTTTCAGTCCTTTTAGTTTCAGTTTATCTCCTAATTCTTTTTTGTACATTATAGCCATCTTCTTTCTTTTCGGCATAATAGTCACAAATTTCTTGATGATCTCTTCAGGTTTTTCTGATGTTTTTGTATTTTTTCCATATGGAAAATCTGTTACAATACCGTCAAATTCATCAGCCAAGTTCTTAATTTCTTGAAAATCTGAGTGAATTACTTTTGATTTGTATCCATTTTCATTGAGGTTCTTTTTTGTGATTTCAACCATTTTTTCATCAAAATCTATACCGATTCCATGAATTCCCATTGACTCAGCTTCTAGAAGTGTAGTACCTGTTCCACAGAATGGATCACATACTGTTTCTCCTTTTTTTAGTCCAATTAGGTTAATCATTGCTCTTGTTAACTTCCAGTCTAACTCATGTGGCTGTGATATTGCTTTTTTTGGCCTCTTTTTCCCCTTTGTGATTTTGGAAAACCCGAAAAAATTTTCTTTATTTGTAAAAATTAGATAAACTGTAATGTCAGGATTTTCAAGATTTACCCTTGCATTAGAGAATTTTGAAATCATATCTCCCATAGAATTTTCTAATTCTGGTAAATCGAACTGATTTGAAGATAAATTGACTATTCTACAAGCAAATGTTTTTGCATTTTTTAATATTTCAAAATTCCCTTCATCTAAAAATAATCCTGACATTTTTCGTAATATTTGTCCGGAAGTTTTTACAAATGTTGCTTTCTCTGAAATTTCATACCAATTAGTTTTTGATTGAATAATTACTAAATTTGAAATAATTTTAATTTTAGAAAATCTATCAAAAGTTTTTGCTATTGCAGTAACTTCATCTATTGCAATTTCTAAATATTCTTTGGATAACACAAAAAAACTTTCTGGCATTATACTATTGCCTTTGCAATTGTATTTGATACGTCAACTATTGATGTATTACCTGGAATAGTATTTGCACTAATAATTTTTGTAACTCCTGATTTTTTTATTTTCCTTTCAGCATTATTCATCAATAGTGCATGTGTACATGCTACAAAAACTCTATTACATTTTTCTTTTTTAAGAAATTTTGTTGCATTAACTATACTTCCACCAGTACTGATCATGTCATCTACCAAAATCAGATCTCGTCCAGTAACATCAGCTTTTTTTGTTTTTATCTGAACTTTTCCTGTTTTTCTATCTCTTTTCTTTTCTAATGCAATGAATTCTATTCCCATTTCCTTAGCAAATTCCATTGCTCTTTCTTTTCCACCTTGATCAGGTGAAACAACTAGTGGATTTTTTAGGCTCATTTTTTTGAAATATCCAGCCAAATCTGGTACAGCTGATACATTTTTGGATTTTATGGTAAAAAATTTGAGTCCAATCAAACTGTGGATATCAACTACAATTAGTTTTGATGCGCCTGCACCCTTGAATAATTTTGCCATAACTTTCATGGTAACAATTTCTCCTGGTAGAAATTCCCGATCCTGTCTTGCATAACCCATGTAAGGAACAACAACAATTACTTCCGATGAATTTTCTTTAGCTTTTGAAATTAATGATAATGCTTGAATGAGATTTGTATCAACAGGTGGATAGATTGATTGAACAACAATTGATTTTCTTTTAGATATGTTTCCCTTGAGTGTTATCTTACTTTCTCCATCAGGAAAAACTCTTACTTCTGATTTTACTAAATTTGCTTTAATCTTTCTAGCTAACTTTCTTCCCAAATCTTCAGAGGCTTTTCCACAAATTACTGAATGTTTACTCAACAAGAAAATGTGAATTAATGGGATTCTTAAGTTTTGAGAAAACTACTCATCTTCGCCACTTCCACGACCAATATCGCCTACACCAAATTCATCTATGACTTTCTTCCTTTCGTCCTTTAACCTATCAATCTCTTCTTGTTCACGTTTTTCATCTCCTTGGTAAACTGTTCTAATTGGCCATGGAATCCTAATATCATATCTTTTGAATTCTTCATACATGATAATTCTCATGTCTGTTTTTGTTTTGAATTGAGCTCCATAATCTCTAACATATACCCATAATGAGAAATCTAATGAAGAGTCATTAAACTGATTAAATCTTACGACTGGTTGATTAATGTCTACATGTATGTCCTTATCACACCCACAGCTTTGTTTGTTCTTATCTAAGTATGGACACCTTCTTTGTCTGATTAGGTGTCTACCTTTTGCATCAACAACCTCTTTCATTGCACGTTTTCCTACTTTCACAAGAATTGCTGAAACTTGTTTTGGATCATTTAGATAAGAAACACCTACTTCAACAATTGCAGGTACCATCTTTACTCCTTGTGTATAATTTACAATTTGTGCATTAACTAACTGTCTTGTTGGAATTATTGCCATTGACTCGTTTAATGCATCTCTAACATATGTTACTCTTGGAGTAATTTTATGTACATATCCATTATATCCTGTATCAAGTTTTACACGTTCACCCTCCACGAATATCTTATCTTTTCGAATGAAAATGTAAGCAAAATAATTCTGCATTGTTTCTTGCAATGCTAAACCTAAACCAATTGCTAATCCACCTGTAGCAGTAGCTAATACAATTAAATCAACTCCCCACCAGGCAACAACTGCTAAAATTGTTGCAATAAAAATACCAATTGGAAGAATCTGTTTTGCTGATCTTGGAATTTCTTCTCTTTTCTTTTTTGCATATCCTGGAGGACGATTGCTAGGAATAATTGGTTCATAACTATGTATTCGCTTTTCTTCTCTCCATACATCAATTGGAAATATTTCATCTGGTTTTGCCCCTGGTCTTAATTTTCTTCCAGATTGATTGTTACCTGAAATACAATTTTGGTAATATTTTTCATATTTTACACGTTCTGATTTCTTCCACTCTTCAAATGGATTATCGACTAATTTTTCATAGCCTCCAATAGGATTTCCTTTTATGGTCCTAAATTGCTCAAGTTTTAACATCCCTTCTTTAGACTTTAACATCTCTTGAAATTCTTCTTCAGTTATATCTTCAGGTGTAATCTTTGGTGGAACCCATTTGTACAGTTTATGAAATAGATCTTCTTCATCATCAACAAATCCACGCATTTCAAACCACGCATCAAAGTCCTCTTTTTCTAAAATTGATTTATCGCGTTTGGCAAGAGCTATTGGAATAAGATGTGATATGGTATAACCAATCACAAGAATATTGAAAGTATTTAGAATTTTTGTAAAAATTTCCTGAGGTGATACATTTTGACTTCCTACTACTGCAATATCTTCTTCCAGCAAAAGCCCAGTTTGGATATGAACATTAATTGTTGTAATTAATGCTATTGCAAAAAAAGGAAGTACTGCTCTTCTTAGAAATCTTGAGAAATGAGGTCTCTTATAGTAGAATTTTTGTGAACCAACCCAAAATGAAAATTTTCTGTATCCAATCACAATCCCAATAATTCCTACTATCATCACTATGAATGCAAATTGAAGTGATTCAGATGATGCTAGAAGCTGTGAAACTGTTTCAAACTCTCCTGCTGAAATCTGAGATAATTCTTCTTCAGCCATTACTAATCACCATTTTACTATAACCCGCTTCCTAGAATACAAACGTTAAGGCATTTATCATTATTTCTTGAAAAATCTTGTGCGTGTTGAGCCTGTAACCTTTAACAAGGGTGAACTTACTATTTACTAAATGACCTATCAAGAATCAGTTTGGGATGATTCGCCTTCACTAAAATCATATACGCTATCAAATTTTCGTGATCTTCCACAAATCCAGAATATTTCCGAAGAAAAACAATTTGAAATGGAAGTTGTGGGAAATGTTTTACCGTTCAAGGCAAACAACTATGTTGTTGAACAATTAATTGATTGGAATAATATTCCAACTGATCCAATGTACGTTCTTACATTCCCCCAGAAAGGAATGTTAAAACCAGAACACTATTCAAAAATGGAAAATACCCTCAAAAATACTTCTGATAAAAAGGAAATAGCAAATGTTGCAAATGAAATTCGTTTACAACTTAATCCTCATCCAGCTGGACAAATGGAATTGAATGTTCCTTCTCTAAAAGATGGTACAAAATTATATGGAATGCAACATAAATACAAAGAAACCTGTCTGTTCTTTCCTAGTCAAAGCCAAACATGTCATGCATATTGTAGTTTTTGTTTTAGGTGGCCACAGTTTGTAGGAATGGATGAAATGAAATTTGCGATGCAAGAAGGAGAACAACTTGTTCAATATGTTTCAGAACATCCTGAAATTACTGATGTTCTTTTCACTGGTGGAGATCCAATGATTATGAAAGCTAAAATGTTTTCAAAATACATTGATGCATTACTTGAAGCAAAATTACCAAATCTCAAAACTATTAGAATTGGAACAAAGGCTCTTTCTTATTGGCCATACAAATTTCTGACTGATTCAGATTCTCAAGAAATGATAGAAGTTTTCAAAAAGATTACTGACAGTGGACTACACCTTGCATTTATGGCGCACTTTAATCATCTAAATGAATTATCAACTGAAGCTGTAAAATCTGCAATCAAAGTAATAAGAAACACTGGTGCTCAGATAAGGACCCAATCTCCAATTTTGGCTCATATCAATGATGATGCACAAATGTGGGCTCAAATGTGGACAAAACAGGTTCAACTTGGTTGTATTCCTTACTACATGTTTGTTGTAAGAGATACAGGTGCACAACATTACTTTGGCGTACCTCTGATCAAAGCATATGAAATCTTTAGAAAAGCATATTCTTCAGTTAGTGGATTGGCACGAACTGTACGCGGACCTAGTATGTCTGCAACTCCTGGAAAAGTACATGTTATTGGAACTGCTAATCTATCTGACCAAAAAGTGATTGTTCTTAGATTCTTACAGGGAAGAAATCCTGATTGGGTACAAGTACCATTCTTTGCAAAATATGATGAAAATGCAATATGGTTAGATGATCTAAAACCAGCACTTACTGAGAACTTCTTTTTTGAAGATGAGATGAATAATTTCAAAAAATCTCATCCAGAAGACGACTATCCTGAATCTTAGATTTTACCTGACCATATTGACAATTCTAACTTACTAAACCACATTAGTAAAACAATTTTTGAATATTATTAATGAACGTAGAACAAGTCTTACAAACGATTCAAGATGAAAAAATTTCATTCATTGATTTTTGGTTTGTAGATATTTTTGGTGAATTACATAACGTCGGAATGCCAAGTTATGCAATTGACAATAATAGCTTTGTAAACGGTCTTGAAAAATTAGATGCAAGTTCCATTGTAGGATTCAAATCCGTAAATAATTCTGATATGATTTTAATGCCTGATCCAAATTCATTTAAAATTCTTCCACATGATTATGATCCTGGTAATAGAAAGAATGCAAGAATCTTTTGTGATTTGTATGATGGTAGCACAAATGAAAGTTCAAGGTATAACAGAGATTCAAGAGGAATTGCACATAAGGCATCAAAGAAACTTGGAGAGTTTGGATTTACTCATACAAATTGGGGACCTGAAATAGAATTTTTTGTATTTGATACTATCAATGTCTATCCCTCTCCATATGCTGCAACACATTCGTATGGAGGTTCCGGTTATTCCATTGAATCTAAAGAGTCACCTTGGGCTAAAGGTAATGTAAGTACAGCTATTGACATCAAAGAGGGATATTATCCATCTCAACCTAAAGACACGCTTGAAGGATTCAGAAAAGATGTTTGTGATGATTTGTATAATTATTTTGGAATTAGAATTGAAGCTGAACATCACGAAGTAGCAACTTCTGGTCAATGTGAAATTAATCTTGTATATGATGAAATGATACAAATGGCAGATCATGTAATTGGAGTAAAAAATTTAGTAAAAGTTAAAGCTAAACGAAAAAACAAAGTTGCAACATTTATGCCAAAACCAATTTTTGGCGATAACGCATCAGCAATGCACACACACCAAAGCTTGTGGAATGGAAATTCAAATGCAATGTATGATGAAAATGATCAACTTGCACAAATGAGTCAAACTGGAAGATACTATATTGGAGGAATTTTGAGTCATGCATCTGCGTTATGTGCAATTTCAAACCCAACAACAAACTCCTACAAGCGTCTTGTTCCTGGTTTTGAGGCACCTGTCAATGTTTGTTGGGGTTTAGCAAATAGATCTGCTGCAATTAGAGTACCAATGTACAACAGAAATCAAGAAAAAAGTAAGAGACTTGAATATAGAGTTCCTGATCCTACTGCAAATATCTATCTTCTAGAGGCTGCATTATTACTTGCAGGTTTGGATGGAATTAAAAATAAAATTGATCCTGGTGATCCAATTGAAGAAAATGTATACAAACTTTCTACAGAAAAGAAAAGAGAATACAAAATTGGTTCATTACCTGTGTCACTAAAGGGCGCTCTTGATTCTTTATCATCTGATTCAAAATTCCTAGAAGATGTATTCACTAAAGATTTCCTTGATGTTTATTCTGAATTAAAATACAAAGAATATGTTGCATTTGCACAAACCCCAACAGCTTGGGAAGTTTCAATGTATGCTGATGCATAGTTGGTACAAGTATCAAATTCTTTCTAACTAACGTAGAACATTTTTAAAATCAAACACAGATTTTTTAATATGAAACTAAACATTTTGTTTATCTTACTAGTAATTCCAGGTTCATTTGGTATTGCATATGGGCATACTGTAGATGCTGTTGGTGATTATAGAGTAGAAATTGGATGGATGAACGAACCAGTCGTTTCTGGTGAAACTAATGCTATTGAATTCTATGTTAGTACTCTGAATTCATGTCCTGAAATTTCAGAACCAACCAAATGTGCAGAATCTCAAGAATTTCAAAATGGAATTGAAGGTTTGAAAAAAACAGTAAAGATGCAATTAATTTACAAAGATGAAAGTATTACACTTCCACTATCTCCTGATCATGATATTCCTGGAAAATATTATGCATTTGTAAATCCAACCGTGTCTGGGTTCTATCAAGCAAATATGCTAGGATCAATTAATGATACCCCAATCAGTCTATCTATGCACCCACCAAAAGTAGCAGAACGTGCCTACATTGAATTTCCTGAACCTTCTGATATTACTGTACAACAAATGATTGATGGACATACTGCATTGATTGAAGATATTGGTGATCTGAAAGACTCTGTCAACAACCTAGAAGATTCTAAACAACAAATGGATATGGGTTATGCAGGAATTGGTGTTGGTTTTATAGGCATAGCAATTGCAATTGTTGCACTTGTAAAATCTAAAAAGAATTAAACCGAATTCATAAAATCTGTCCTTCTTCTCAAAATTATGTACAAAATAGTTCCAATTGCAATTATTGCTAATCCTACTAAAACTACCTCTACCTCAAATTGTATTGCCATGTAAACCGTTGTAGCAAACCCAAACAATGGTAAAACTGGAAATTTTCCAATGTTTACTGGAACTCTAAATGGTCTTTCTAAAACAGGTTCTGTGTACCGTAGAACAATTACTGCTAAATTAATCGCTGCAAAAGTAATCACTACTGCAAAAACTACAATATTTGCAATAATTACTATGTCTCCAACAAAAGCAAATCCTATAGATGCTACCAGAATTCCAATTACAGCTACCCATGGGGTCTTAGTTTTTGGATGAATTCTACCTAAAAATGCAGGAAGAGAATTACTTCTTGCCATGCCATAAAGAATTCTAGCACCTGCAACTAATGTAATTAGAACGGTGCTTGCTGTTGCAAAAAGTGCAATCAATGAAAGTGTAATGCTACCATTTGCACCTATTGCTGAATGTGCAACATCTGCTAAGGGTGCTGATGATGCAGCTAAATCTTCCCAATTTAGAATTCGTATTGATGCAAAAGAAACTAGAATGTAAATTATAGCAGTAATGACAATGGACAAAATTATTGCTCGTGGGATTGTTTTCTTTGGCTTTCTAACTTCTTCAGCAACATTTGCCATATCTTCAAATCCAATAAATGCAAAGAAAATCAATACAAATGCTAGAATTATACCTGTAATTCCATTTGGTGCTTCAAAATAATCAATTTGTTCAACTGGTTCCATGGAAAAACCAAGGAAAATAATGAGAACAAGCCCTGCTGCAGTAATTAATGCAAAAATACTATTTGCCCAAGCAGATTCTTTAATCCCAATAAAATTTACAACTGATAAGACAACAATGAGAAAAACAGCACCAATTGTAATTGGTAAGTCAATAAACTGAGTTAGATAACCTCCGAATCCTAATGAAACTGTAGCTGCAACTATGATCGATGTGATTGCTGTTAACCATCCTATGATAAAACCAAAAAAATTATTCTTGAATGCATTTTTTACAAAAGTATATTCTGCAGCTGCTTTTGGAAACAAAGCTGATAGTTCTGCATAACTAAGTCCCGCAAAAATTGCAACTATTGCACCTATTAAAAAAGAAATCCACATTGAATTTCCTGCAAATCCTGCAGCTTCACCAATTAAGACATAGATTCCTGCTCCTAGAATCAAACCCACACCATACATAGTAAGGTGAAACAGACCCATGTGGCGATATAATTCAGACATTTCTGTTTTCTCTTAAACTAGAAAATTTAATCCATATCCTACCATGTAGGCGACAGTTGCTGCAATTCCACCTATGATAAGCGTGTATATTCCTGAACGAATTTTTGATTTCTTTACTATCTTTGCTTTAATCATTCCAACTATGAAAAATGCAATTGCTACTGAAATTGTTGAAAAAAGAAATGCATCTAAATTCAAATTCGAATCAAATGCGAAAAATATGATAAAAGGAATAAGAGGAATTATTCCAATTACATTAAAGCCTAAAAATGTGCTTACAGAACTGTCTACTGGTTTCTTTTCATCTTCAATTAATCCCAACTCTTCTTTCATCATAGTGTCGACCCAAACCTTCCTTCTAGAAGTAATTATACGAACAATTTCTTCTAATAATTCATCTTTGAAACCTTTTTTTCTGTAAATATCTCGAATTTCTTCTTTTTCTTCATCTTGTAAATTATCTATTTCCCATTCTTCTTGTTTTCTCTTCATTTGAATAAACTCATTTCTTGCTTTTGATGCCTGGAAATTAGCTGCAGCCATAGAGAAACCATCTGCAAAAAGATTTGCAAATCCTAAAATCAAAATTATTCCAGGTGATAATCCAGCACCTACAACACCTGCAACTATTGCAAAAGTCGTAACAGCTCCATCTATTGAACCATAAATAAAATCATCAAAATGCCATTTCATGTTATTGTGATGCTAGTGCTTTGGCTACATCACTTTTACTAATTATTCCTGCAATGGAACCGTTTCCATCTAGAACAACTAATCCACTTACATTATTTTCTAATAATACGTTGCAAGCTTCTGCCAAATCTTCATTAAATTTGATAGTGATTAATCCTTTAGTCATTACATCCCTAGCCAATGAAATATCTCCAAAACCCTCTTCTGAGAGAAATCCACGCCTAACATTATCAAAATTTGTTCCTGAAAAATCGTCTTCACTACCAAGTTCAATTGAAACCCTAAACAAATCTCTAAATGAAATTATTCCTACAGGCTCTTCTTGTTGATTTTTTACAATTATTCTCGAAATTTTTTTCTCTAACATTTTTCGTACAACTTTATACAATGGTGCAGCTGTATGAGTAAATTCATAATCATGAGTCATAAAATCAACTACTTTATTTTTCTCTAGCAGTCTTCTTGCAAAATATTTTACAAAATCACTTTTTGTAACAATTGCTTTCACTTCTTGTTTGTCTCCTGTACATAATGAACTAATTCCTTTTTCAATCATAATTTTTGCAGCATTTTTAGGATCTGTATCTTCTTCTACAAATTCAATAGGTTTCATAATTTCTGTAACTGGTATTTCTTCTAATCCTCTTTTCGTGGTTTCTGAGAACAAAAACAATCCTATATCTTTTTCAGTAATTATGCCAATATGTTTTCCACCATCATTTACAATCAATCTACTAATCTTTGTATTTAGAAGCATTTTGATGGCATCAGAAATTGTAGAATTTTTGATGATGGAAATTGGTTTGTTTGAAATTTCAGCAATTGTCAATTTTTACTCTGGAATGTTTTCTGTATAAAAACTGAGATATAATTTTCAATTCTGATTGTAGTTTCAATTTTGAAAATTCTAATTATTCCTTATATTATATGGTTGAAAATTGATACATGGGAAATTTCTCAAAAATTCTTGTCCCACTTGATGGTTCTTCAAATTCCACACGTGGTTTGGATACGGCAATTGAAATTGCTAAATTTAGTGGTGCGGAAATTACTGGTCTTTACGTATTCCACTTACCTGTTGTGGCAGGAATAAAATACACACAAAAAATGAAAGAAGAGGCACAAAAAAAGGCTGTAAAAGCTATTGGCCCTGCTATGAAGAAAACACAAAATACTGGTGCAAAATTCAAGTATCACACATGTGGTGGTCATACTGGTTCTGAAATTGTCAAATTTGCTAAAAAAGGAAAATTTGACATGATTGTAATTGGTGCCAGAGGCATGGGTGGTGCAAAACAAGCATTTCTTGGAAGTACATCGAACTATGTTGTGCACAAAACCAAGATACCTGTACTAGTTGTCAAATAATACATCTTTGAAATTTTTCTTTTCACATCCTTGATATTCTCTAAATGTAATAACCTACAAGTATAGGAATTATGAAAAATTATTTGGGGACTATCAGATATGGTTGAAAGTAATTATGATATCCTAGGGATTGTTGAAGGTACCACTGAAAAAGAGATCCGTGATGCATTTAGGAGATTAGCCCTTCAATATCACTCTGATCGTGGTGGGGAAAATGAACAGTTCATAAAAATTAAACAAGCCTATGAAGATCTAAAAATTGGAAAAAAATATCCTGAAACAGATATTGAAAAAATAAAAAACTCCAGAGTTTACTCCGATGAATCTGAAGCTGATGTAAGAAAGAAAAATCAAATTTTGGGTCAACAATTATCTAAAGAAATGAAAACTGCTGAAGAATGGGCAGCTGCACACAACAGATCAAATTCTACTGGAACTAGACTATTTGGTTCAAAAACTCTTGGTGAAATTGAATTAGAAAGAAAAGCTAATGGTGCTTTATCTATCAAAGGAAATTTTATGGCAGGAAGTTTGACTTATGATGGCCCAATTACTATGCAAGGAAGCATCACAAGTCCGTCATGGACTAGAGAGTTTCAAACAAACATTCACCTAACAAAAGGAGACTTCAAATTTTTTGATCCCGTTGAAAACAAATACAAGATTGAAAATGGAGCCCAAATTACTGTAGATAATGGAAATGTTGTAGTGGGAAATATTTTTGGTAGAAAATTCAGAGTGGAGGATCCTGATGGTAAAGTTGGTGTCTACAAAATTATGGAGCATAGAACTAAAGTTTCAGCCCCAAATGGAAAAATTATTGCTGAAAATATAGTTAATACCGTATCCTTAAACGCTGATACAGTTATTGTGCTAAATGTAGAAGATGATGTAATAATTTCTGCACGTGAGATCTTGTTTTATGGAGGCAAATTTACCTACGATTCTGTAATCAAACTAAAAGAAGGTGGTTCAATTCGATTTTTTGAAAATTTCTCTATTCAAGGACTAAGTGGTGATGCTAAAATTGAATTAGAAAATGGAAAGAAAATTAGATTATTTGATCTTAAAACAAAGAAAATAAAAGATTTAGCTGATGAATATGTTCCTGACAAACAGAACTATGCCAATGATGCAACACTGGTTGGTCATGGATTTACAATCACATACGACATGCTGAACAATCTTTCAAAAAAACCAACAAAAAAACAAAAATCCGGTTGGGCATCAAAATTTGGTTTTTCTAGAAATTAATCAGATTTTTTTCCAAAGTTCTTTAGATCTTTTCTTCTAACTTCAAAAATATTATAACCATATTTTTGTTTCAACTCAATTACACATAATTCTGAAAACTCATATTCTGGAAAATCTCTAAAGATTTTTTCGACATTCTCACCAACAACTAGGCTATTTTTTGGACAAAGTGAATTTATTTTGAAACATCGATTAACAGTTGGACCAAAAACATCACTGATTTTTGAAGTAGTACTTTCAGCTACTTTGACTGGACCATATGTTAAACTTATTTTATAATCTAATGTAGGCATATTTTCTTTTTTGAGTTCTTCTTGTAATTTTCCATGTGACTCAACCATATTCAAACAACATTCTATAGTATTCTTTAATTCTGCATTATTTTTTGCATCAATATTTGCAAATCTAAACATCAACGCATCTCCAATATTTTTTATGACTTCTCCCCTGTAATTGACAACAATCTTTGCCATAAAATTCAAAAATATTTCATATAGTTTTGAAACATCTTGGTCAGATAATTTTGATGATATTCTAGTAGAATCTGCCATGTCGATTACTCCTACACAATCATTTTCCTCACGTTGTGAGAACTTCAGTAACATATCGCCCTCTAGCTGTTTGATAACTTCGTCTTTTTGTTTAATTTCAATTAATGATTCTTGTAATTTTTGTGCCATTGAATCAAACGCATGTGATAGCTCTGCAATCTCGTCTCTTGTATTGATATTAGTTCGAACATCAAAGTTGCCTTCTGCAATTTTATTTGCAGCCTTTTTTAATGCACGTAATGGATGTGATAATGACTCAGCAGCAAAAAATGCAACTAAACCCATTGCAAGTATTATGAGTAAACTGGTAAGGATAATTCTAGTCTGCAGAATTTTTATTGGTTCAACTAATTCCTTTTCATCCATCTCTGCAAGCAAAACGATTCCAAATTCTGGCATGCAGTAAGATGATCCATATATTGAAATTCCTCTATAGTCGGGATAAATTCCCACATGTTCTATGTTATTAGTAAAACACTCTTGAACACCTACTGTGTCTACTAGTTGCTTAAACACTGCATTTTCAAAAAATCTAGATTCAGATAACATTACAAAGTCACTATTAACAATGTAGACTTCGCCTGTTTCGCCTAATCCACTTCTATTTAGCAAAACATTATCAATTGCAGCAGTTCTCATTCTGGAAATTATAACTCCAATTGCTTCATCCCCGATTTTACTATCTGTAGAATAAACAGGAGTAACAACAATCATTTTTTTCCCTGCACCAGATGGTTCAAAATCAACAAATGATTCCTTCAATCCTCTTTGAAAGTACTCATCTTGAGAATAATTCTCATCAGATATTCCTACAAGTGAAAAGAACACATTTCCGTTCTTACCAATTATTTTAGTATCTTCAAATCCAATTGAGAATCCAACAAGTTCTTGAAATGCTTGTACTTGAATCAAAAAGTCACTACGTTTTTCTTCTTTTATGGATTTTAGTTCTAGTCCTGAAACTCCATCCATATCTGAAACTAAAAGTCGAATCATAGGATCATTTGCAAGAATTTTGTTTTGTTCTATTCTTGTTTCAAAAAGTAATCTTAAAGATTCTCCTCTGATGTCTGATTCCCCGTGTAATAACTCTCCACCTCTTTCTTTGAGAGTCTCAGTGGAATAATCTATACTCATGTAAGATGTAATTCCTAATGCAGTCATCGTTACAAGCATGACAAGCAAAACAAGTTTTTTACCAAGATTTATTGAAACTGCCAATTTTGTTATTTGTTGTTTTTATGTAAATATCAAGGCTTCTAGTATTTACACTCATTATGTCACCAGTAATTCTTTCAACCGATGATTACTTTCGATTTTGAAAATAACCTCACAGGTTTATTATTAGATCTGACATTCCGAATTTATGAACAATCTTCTCTTGTTTTCCTTAATTATCATTTCAGGCTCAACTCCTTTTGCTTTTGGTGATGAATATATTGTTGATATTCCATTTGGCGCATACAATCCTGAGCTAAATACACCTGCAGAGGTTTGGTATGATCCTCCTTTGATTAATGTCATTGTTGGCGATACAATTACTTGGTACAACGATGACCGAGAATCTCACACTGTAACTAGTGGTGATGGTCCCGGACGTTTTGGTTGGATGGATAACCGGGATTTTGGCAAGCCCGATGGAATTTTTGATAGTGGTAAATTTGTCCCTGGCGAATCTTGGTCATATCAATTTGAAGAATCAGGCAGATTTTCTTATTTTTGTACAATTCATCCCTGGATGGATGGAATGGTAATTGTTGAAGAAGCTATCCCAGATTATCCGCATGATGCAACTGGAAAAGAAATTCAGTTTCCTGTATTGCAGTATACTCCTGATAGAGCAATTGAAGTTGATTTATCATGGGATCCTCCTGTAATCAAAACCCACGAAAAAATTCAATTTGTATATCAATTCTATGATCCACAAACAAATTCTAATCTTGCTGAAATGAAATACAACTTTGTAATATTCCAAAACGGGCAAGAAATTTTTCGTGATAAGGGACTAAGTCAGATTGGTGGTGATTATCGAAATTTTGTCTTTTCAAATTCCGGTTCAATTATTGTTAGAATTGAAGGAATCCAAACTCCGTCACTTTTAGCTGAAGAAAGTGTCACTGTATTTGGAAATGTCGAAAGTAATGAACAGAGATCTGTAGACTTCACCACTGCAGTTTATGCTAATCCTGAAAAAACATCACATGAAACATATCATATCAAACCCGCTCAACGATTGACAACTTATTACGAATTAATGATTTTCATAGTTCTTGTTCCAGCAGTGATGTTCATTGTTGCGCTACTTTGGTTGAAGAAGAAACCTGATATACGAGAACCAAAGCCAGGGGCTGTTAAAATCTAAAATAAGAAAAAGAAATTAAAAGTTGAACTAATCTAATCGATTAATTCGGTCCAACCTTTTACGAAGACTGAATCTTTGTGGAGTGGAACTGGTTGTCCAACAGTAAAGTCCATTGGTCTCATCCAAAAGATTGCTTTTGTTGGGCATACACCAATGCATGCACCATCAGAAATACATCTCTCTGGGTAAAAGACAAATGCTTTACCTCTCTTCCAGCCTTCAACTGGTTTTACTCTAAGGACATCTGGACCAAGTGTTGTACAGATTTCTACACATAGTGCACATCCGATACACATTTGTTCGCTTATGTCTGGAATAATTCCTACTGGCATAACAAAATAAAATCTTGATTCGACATTAATATAATTTGCCTAAAAATCTCGTCTTATAACGGCGTTTGAAATTTTATAACGGCGTTTGAATTTCTGATCGCAGTTGACTGTCTTTTTGATTAGATCTTGAAAATCTTTGAATCTCCTTCTATTTGACGAATAATCAAATCCTTCTCAATTTTCTTTAGCAGATAAATACCAGTTTTTGCAGATTTTATGATTTGTTTACCTCCTGGCGTCAGAATCCAGCCATTATTTTCTTTTTTTCTAGCCATTGCAGTTATGATAATTGAAGAATCTGTATCCTTTCCCAAGGATGCAAGTAACATAATACACGAGTTAATGAATATGGCAGACTCTAAATCGTCAAACATGTTGTAGACTCCATTAAATGAATCAATAATCACTAGGAATTTTTCTTTAGATACTTTTGTGATTATTTCTGTAAATTTTTCTTCCCAACTTTGTTTTGTAGGGTGAAATATTGTTAGATTATTCTTCTTTTGAATCATACCTGATTCCACATATCCTGTATAAAGTAAATCCAAATCTACAAAAATTATTGGTTTTTCAACAGACTCAATTAATTTATTGAGAAACTCTGCTTTGTGAAATGGTTCTGAACAAAGTACAACGTTGGGGATTTTCTCCTTAAACTCATTTTGAATGTGGACTAGTTTACTATCTAAAATCTGCTCAGGACTTTTATCCAACACCCACTTAGCATTCTACAGATATAATAATGAATTTAGTTTCAAAGGATATTTCAGCAGATTTTCCAGATTCAGATAAAATCTATCTAAACAATGCATCAGTATCTCTAATGCCTAACCAAAGCATAGAGGCAATGAAAGAATTTCTACTTTCTTACAACTCAATTGGTCCAGATTCAAAAGAGTCAGAACCATTTGTAACTGAAAAATTAAGGGATGTAAGAAAAATAATAGCAAAAATTATCTCATGTCAACCTGACGAAGTAGTTTTAACTCAAAGTACTACTGATGGAATCAATATTGTTGCAAATGGGATTTCATTTGATAAAAAATCAAACATGATCATTCGTGGAATGACTCATGAGCACCATTCTAATTTCTACCCTTGGCTGAAACTACAAGAAAAAATTTCTCTGAAAAATCTCCCGATTGACAAAGATGGATTTTTTAAATTTGAAGATTTAGAATCATTAATTGATGATAACACAAAATTAATTGCTCTTAGTCATGCCTTGTACAATACTGGTTCTATCTTACCTTTAGAGGAAATTTCAAAAATTCTTCACGATGTACCACTTTTTGTTGATGGTGCACAAACTGTAGGCTGTATTGATGTAGATGTTTCAAAAATAAATTGTAATTTCATGTCCTTTAATGGTTCAAAATGGCTATGTGGACCAATGGGGACTGGTTTGTTTTATTGTAATAGAAAATCAAGTGAATTATTAGAACCGAAAACTATTGGTGGCGAATCTGCAATGATTTACGATGAGACCAATCTGGCATTCAAAGAACTTCCTGATAAATTTCAAACAGGATTTAGAAATTATGTTGGAATTGTTGGATTGGAATCTTCAGCAAATTACCTACTCAACTTTGGTCTCAAAAATATACGTGAAAAAAATCAATACTTGTCTAGTCTTTTAAGAGAAGAACTATCAAAAATTCCAAAAATTATTTTGTATGGTCCTGAAAATCCTGATTCAAGAACCAGCATTGTATCTTTTAACATAGAAGGAATAGATTCACAGGAAGTGGTTGACAGACTAGAAAAACAAAACATCATTTTGGCTCTAAGGGAAATTATGGAAAGAAAGATTGTACGAGCTTCACCTCATTTCTTTAATTCAGAATCACAAATTATGTCGGTAGTAGATGCAATAAAGAAACTATAGATTTTCTTGCTCTTCTATTACCATCATTGTTAAAGTGGATTGTACTTTGGTGATTTTTCTAATTTTGTTGGTTATGATTGAACGTAGTTTTTCAGCATCATCTGAGGACAACTTCAATACGATATCGTATACTCCGTACACTCCTTGGACTTCATAGGTAACATCTGCATCTGCAAGGATTTGCTTTACTTCGGTGATGATTGATTCATCTGAACCTAAATCAGAGTTTAGTAGAACATATGCAGTAGGCACACGAAATTTTTATTCAAATAGTATTTAACTTTTCATAATTCAAAAATTGATTAATTAGCATTTTGTCGTATTGATGTGAAACCAATCGATCTGACACTAACAATATCAAAATCTATTCCAAGTTTTCCTGGTTCTCCAACCCCACAATTCATTTCCTGGTCAAATCTTAAAGAAGATGGGTATAATCTAGAACTTTTGTTCCTTAGTTCTCATACTGGAACACATCTTGATGCACCTTTTCATTTTGTCAAAAATGGTATCAAAATTGACCAGATCCCACTTGATAGATTAATGGGAAAAGCAATTCTAATCAAAATAAGAAAATCAAAAAATTCAGCAATCACCAAATCAGACATTGTTGAATTTGAGAAAAAGAATGGAACAATTCCTGACAAATCCTCTGTGTTCTTTTTTACAGATTGGCAAAAAAACCTCAAAAAAAATAATTATTTTACAGAAAATCCTGGATTGACATTATCAGCAGCTACATATCTTGCACAAAAAAATACGAATCTTGTTGGAATAGATTCACCCAGTATAGATCTTGGAAAAGATGAATCATTTAGTGTTCATCATGTTTTATCAAAAAATAACATTTTGATAGTTGAAAACTTGGCAAACCTGACTAAAATTAATTCGAAGGAATTTGATTTTGTAATTCTTCCACTAAAACTAAAAGATGCAACAGGTTCACCTGTAAGAGCTGTTGGACGCAACATTTCGTAATGCTAAAAATATAGTGAATGCTACCATCTTACATGAGCAAGCCTGGTAATATTTGGAGAAAGGTTCATGGAAAGATTACAAAAAAACCGACAAATTTTTCCTGGTTGATTGAAGAAAAATTAGCAGGTTCTGGTATGCCTACAAGTTTTGATGAATTTGATTGGATTGTAAATCAAGGCGTAAAATCAATTGTAACCATGACTGAAAATGCTCTACCTGATAATTGGGTACAAGACATTGGGTATCTTCATGTACCAACTCCTGATTTGACAGCACCTGATATGGAAAAAATTGATTCTGCAGTTGATTTTATACATGAACAAATTGCAAATGATCAAGCAGTAATGGTTCATTGTGCAGCAGGTATGGGAAGAGCTGGAACAATCCTTGCATGTTATTTTGTAAAATACAAAAAATTCACTGCAAAAAAAGCCATTGAAATGATTCGTGAAGAAAGACCTGGTTCTATTCAATCCGAAGTACAAGAACTAGCTATTGGTTTTTATGAAAAACATGTAAAAAATTAATTTGATTCTGAAACTAGTTTACCATCAACTATTTTGATCTTCATAATCTTATTATCTGAAAAAGTTACTGTTAATTCATCATTTGAATCAGATTCTTCAATTTTTAGAATTTCTTTCATTTTGAATTCTTCAACATCTATCATTCATTTTCACCTATTCTGGAATTGACACCGTCTCAATTTTACCATCAACCACTTTAATGAACAAAAATCTATTATCTTTCATAATGAAAGTTATGCCTCCTTCTTTATCAGGATCTTCTATTTCAAGAAGTGGTTGTCCTAACAAACCATCATATTTTGCCATACTAATTCACCAAAAAAGTTCCTTATATCCCTAATTGATTTTAATCTCAATTTCTCTAGAGTTGTTCTTGACATTTCCTGGTTCTGTAAACTCATGTTTTTGCCATGATGCAAATGCTTCAGCACCAATTTTGTGAGTCCCTTTTCCCAAGTCCTCTGCTTTGAAGACAAATTTTTCATTAAAATCAAACAATTCCTGTCTAACTTCATCTTCTGATAGTCTGATAAATGGTTCAAAATTTTTGGCTACTTGTACCCAAATTCTTCTATCTTTCATAGGATTAACAAGCTTAGGATTTCTAGTCCAAAATATGGAAGCCTTTCTGTAGGTGTCAATCGTTCTTCCTAACTCCTTTTTCCTAAATCCACCTGTAGTTAGTTTTACACCACATTTCATTTTGAATGAGACATCGTTTTTGTTGTATGCCTCTGTCCAGTTTGCTTCATTGAATGCGTCTCTTAGGCCACCTTCCACTGAAAATTGGACATTTATCTCAATATTTTCATCTGATGCGTATTCATCCTTGGATTTTACCAATTCTATGTCTGAAATCCTGCTTTCTACCATTTCCTGCTCATAATGATTTATATCCGCAATAAGTGCTTTTTCTGAATACATGAACGCACAAGTGATCAGTTCAGAAGCCAAAGAAATCAACCTTTCAATCACTGAAACTGATATTGGTATTTTGTACCTAATTCAGCATGAGCTTCTAAAGGCATCAAATATCGATTTTGCAGGTGTTATTGTTAAACATCCACTAACTAACGAATGTTGGATGAGAATTAATTCTAGTTCAAAACCTCTAGGTGAAATAAAGAAAGCCACTGATTCAGCAATCAAGATGGCAGATGAGTTCAAACAATTATTCAATTCAAAACTTAAGGTAAATTAGAATTGAAGTTTTGCCCCAAATGTGAGGTCAAATTAAAAAAAGGTACTTCAGGCCTTCAATGTCCAAAATGTGGATATGCAGAAGGTGCAGAAGAAAAACAAACCAAAAAAATTGTTGAAACTGAAGAACAAGAAGAATCCATTTTAGCTTTTGAGGGTAATGAGGGAGAAGAATCTCATCCAACTATCAAAATTGAATGTGAGAAATGTGGACATGATGAAGCAATTTGGTGGATGCTTCAAACAAGAAGTGCAGATGAACCAACAACACAGTTCTATCGCTGTACAAAATGTCAGTATACTTGGCGTAATTACGCATAACGTTTAACTGGAACATAAAGTCAACAAAGTTGATTTGACTTTTGGAGCAAAAACTAGTGGTTCCGATGATCTAAAAGCAATCATTTCTGCAATTTCAACACTTGTCGAAGAGGCAACATTTGTTGCAACAGCAGAAGGAATTTCATTTAGAGGAATGGATCCCTCACATGTTGCTCTCATAGATATTTCCTGGCCTAATTCTGCATTTGAAAAATATGAATGTGATAGTGACATAAAATTTGGAGTAAGAATTGATGAATTCTCAAAACTCATTAAAAGAGCAGACAAAAAAGATAGCATAGAGATTAGTATCTCTGAACAAAACATGCTACTTGTTACAGTTGGAAAAAATAAAAAATACAAAATGCGCTTGATTGAAAGTTCTGCAACAGATACTCCATTACCAAAAATCCCATATGATTCTAAAATCATATTGTCTTCATCAAAGTTTGACAAAATTTTAGGCGATGTACAAGTAGTATCTGATTATTTGACAATACACACATCTGATTCTAAAGGTGATTTTTCCGGAAAAGGTGATTCTGGAGAAGTTGTTATTGATTTAGACAAAGATGATGAAGACATTGAAGAGATTTCTTCTAAAGAAGATAGTGTTGGAACCTACAGCCTCGAGTATCTAAATCCTGTAGTAAAAGCAGTAGGAACTACTGCAGGCTTTATCACATGTGAGTTTTCTAGCGCAAAACCACTAAGAATTGAATTCAAGGTTGCCAATATTGGTAGAATTCACTTTTACTTAGCTCCACGCGTGGAAAGTTAAAGCATTTAAAGATTAACTAATTCAGGTATTTTGAAATGAGACTTGTAATAAAATATGG
>REGH01000065.1 GCA_003702495.1 Candidatus Nitrosopumilus sp. | reverse complement strand
TTCTTCTTCAGGAACTTCAGATTCATATTTTTCTTGAATCTTTTTTTTCTCTCTGTGTGTACATTCTGGACAGTTAGGCACTGATGATTTGGCTTAATTTTTTCCATAAAAGCGTTCCCACATTGTTCATTGATCGATATACATCTGACACGCGGATTTTTTCATCATCCCTTTCGGTCCGTTCGCCCATCGAAATCCCGCGTGCCAGATGAGCGAAATTCTAAAAATAATGTATTATCTCTTTTCTTCTAACGTTTGAGCAGCAATCTTTGCTGAATTTTCTGCCCCATTTGGGACAAAATTCTTTGAAAATTCATTCAAACTCTCTTCAAATCTCTCATAATTCTCTCTAATTCTTGATATTCCTTCAATAACCTGCCTTGTTTTTGTTGCTAGAATTCCCAAATTCTTCTCTTCAGCCCATTTGATGTTGTTTGTATGCTCATCATAAATGGGAATTCCTATGATTGGCTTTGTTTTTCCGCCCATTATCTCCCCCATGACAGTATGGGAGCCGTTTACGACAGCATATTTGCATAAATCCAACACCCTATCTTTTTCCTGTTCTGAAAGAAATCCCACATCAATCTGAATCCAATCTACTTTCTTCTCTAATGCATCTGATATGGAATATTTTTTTCCATCTTTTCCAATAACAGAATCAATATTTGGATCATTTCTTGCATGTGAAATTATTCTCTTCTCTGTTTTCATTTCATCTTTATGAAATACTTCTTCGTACCTCTGACCAGTTCCATCATTCGTTGATTTATTTCCAGTTCTCATCCAATACCCAAATTCATCATTCTCAATTAATTTTTCCAAATTAGAACTTTCAGTCTTTTCAATTTTCTTGCCACTTGTAAAGTGACCAACATAAGTTACTTTATCTTCAGCTTCTTTTATGAAATTTAGATTATACTCACACATTGTGTAAGGTGGTGGGGAATCAGCAACAAGAATCTTTGATGCTTTTTGAATTTGTTTTGCAACAAATATCAATGATGGATATAGATATGATCTAGAATTGTATAATCTTGGTCTGAATTGATTTGTTATGAATAAGCTTGGTATGTTTCTGTTTTTTGCTAAAATATTTGATCCCATATCTCCATCATTAATTACCAAATCAAATTTTTCTTTGTTGTAGAGTTTTCTTTCTTCCCTAAGATAATTTGCAATTTGTCTAACTAGTGGTGGATTTTTTGAAATAGGTAATAGCAAATTCATTAATGACATTGAAACACTTGGACCAAATTTTCCATCAATTGGAGTGGGCATTAAAATCTCATGGATTCTCTCTCTTTCATCTGGGAATTTTTTCAATAATTTTTCATATACATGGTCTTTGCTGGAAAAATGAACTTCAAAGTCATCTTTTATGTGATCTCCAAGAACTTCATTTAGCCTCATCATTCTAGAATAATGACCACTTCCCCATGGATAGATGAATTCTCCTATCTTGAGCATAATATTGCAACCAAATACACTGTTTAAAATCTCAGTGATTCTCTTCTAGTGAATCCAAAATATCGTGCACGTTATTTGGTCCTAGTTGAATTGAAATTACTTTTTTTGTTTTAAGGGCATTTTCTACCTCTTTTTTTGCAAAAGAAGGAATTTCATCTGAAGTAATTATTGCAATATTTTCTAATTTTTTCATATTTCTTTCCAGTCCAATCTCTCTTGCTTCATCAAACAAGTTTGTGTCTACTCCAGCTAAAGGAACTAGAGGAATCTTCTTTTTTGAAAATACTAGTTTTAGTGCATTATCTAGGAATTCTGAAGAAAATATCTGTGGTGATATAGCCAATGAAATTCGTTTGATTGAAGACTGTAGCATAATTTCTACAACTGAATTTACAAAAGTTAGATAATTTTTCACTCCTTTTGGATTTATTTTCAGATGAAAGAACTCTAGTTCGATTTTTTCTTGAACTAGTCTTGGAATTATTTGGTTTAGTGTTTTAGCTAGATTCATCAATTCTGATTTTTGTCGATAACAAACTATTACCTTTGTATCGTACCCCTGTTTTATGGTCTCATAACAAGAAACTGCAGATAATTCATCATATACTGCACAAATTGTTTTTTGATTTTGTGATTGATATGGAATGCCTCCATTTCCTTTATCTGAAAAAATACAGATGTATGCATTATTCTTTGTTAGATATGTATACAATAACTTGTCATAATCTTGATCTGTTCCTGGATGTGCACCCAGTTTTGATTTTTTTTCTATAATGTTTGAAGTAGCTGCAATCTCAATGTCCTTTACAAGAAATCCTTTTGATGTTCCCTCAACTTTGACTAGAAATTTTTCTCCTTTTAGGAGTAAATTACCTCCTACAGAAGTGATTTCAGAAACTATTTCTTGATAATCATTTTTTATCTGTCTTGCAATTGCAACCTCTTTAATTCCAAAAAGCATGTTAATTGCAGATGATGCAAATACTGGATCATTTGCATCTACTAGGATAATTTCTCCATCTCTTTTTACTGATTTGAATTCTTGATTTTTTATTTTGAGAATCTTTTTGATATTGGAAATCAACTGTGGAATTTTATTTTTTGAGAATATGGTTGGAAAAACTACAACATATGATGTTTCATTCATATTTTCTACTTGAAAATCTACTTGTTTATAATTTAGGATAAAGCTTTGGGCAATCAATATAAAACAAATACTTCAAGTGAATGTGTGACCAGATTTACACAAGAACAAGTAGATGATCTCAACTCAAAGATAAAAACAGCAGAGGAAGCTCTCCAATGGGTATCTGATAATCTACATCCTAAGGTTGCAAAGGCTTCAAGCTTTGGTGCTGAAGATGCAGTTGTAATGGATTTGATGTTAAAAATTAATCCAGAATTTAGATTCTTTACTTTGGATACAGGACGATTACCTCAAGAGACATATGATATCATGGATGTTTTGAGGAAAAAATACAATATTACAATTGAAGTTCTATTTCCTGATACCAAAGAAGTTGAAGATATGGTGCGAGAAAAAGGACTAAACTTGTTCTATGAAAGTGTGGAGAATAGAAAACTATGTTGTGAAATTCGTAAAGTACATCCTATGAACAAAATGTTGAGTACACTTGATGGATGGATTACTGGATTAAGAAGAGAGCAGACGAAGATTAGAGAAGATGTAACCATGTTCCAACTTGACCATGGACATGGCGGCATTCTAAAAATTAACCCAATAATTGATTGGACATGGGATCAGATTCAAGAACAAATCAAAAAATATGATTTACCGTACAATAGCCTTCTTGACAAAGGTTACCCTAGTATTGGATGTGAACCATGCACCAGACCAATAAAGCCTGGAGAAGACATTCGAGCAGGAAGATGGTGGTGGGAACAAGGAGAACACAAAGAGTGTGGCCTTCATATAGAGCGTAAAAAAGAGGATTAACATGTCAGAAAACGATTCAATCAAACCACATGGTGGAGTACTAGTTAACAGAATTACAAATGTTGATCCTACCGGATTATTCTCAATTACAATTTCAGAAGATTTGGCAAATGATGTCGAAAATATTGCAGATGGAATATTTAGTCCTCTGGAGGGATTTTTAGGCCAACAAGACTTTGAGAGTGTTATCTCAAGAGGAAGACTGGCAAATGATCTTGCATGGACTATTCCTATCGTATTGGATGTTGATGAAGAGACTGCAAATAAAATGAAAGATGCAGGAGACGTACTATTACAAAATCCAGATGGAATTGGTGTTGCTGTTTTACATGTTGATGAAGTATTTACTTTTGACAAGGAAAAGGCAGCCAAAGGCGTCTATGGCACCAATGACACATCTCATCCAGGTGTAGCATATACAATGTCAATGAAAGATTTTCTAGTTGGTGGAAAAATTGATTTTATTAAAAGACCAAATGATACTGAAATTAGAAAAAACAGACTAACTCCTAAACAAACTAGAGAAGCATTTGCACAAGCTGGATGGAAAACCATTTGTGCATTTCAAACTAGAAATCCACCACATGTTGCTCATGAGATGTTACAAAAGACATCAATTACAACAAGAGATGGTGTCTTTGTAAATCCTGTAATTGGAAAGAAAAAATCTGGTGACTTTGTTGATGAAGTAATTGTAAAATGTTATGAAACAATGATTGAGCATTACTATCCAGAAAATAGATGTAAACTGGGAACTCTACACA
>REGH01000004.1:2705-46027 GCA_003702495.1 Candidatus Nitrosopumilus sp. | reverse complement strand
CTTTTAGACCAATCTCATGTGCTAGCAGATATGCAGATTTTACATCTTCTGCAGTTACATCATATGGCATGTTGATTGTTTTTGCAATTGCATTTCCAATCCAGTCTTGCCATACACCTTGAGCCATTAAGTGATCAGACCAGTGAATATCCATTGCAGTAACAAAGACATCTTGCATCCATTGAGGAATCTCTTCAATTCCTTTCAATGAACCATAGTTGTCTGCAATCTTTGCAAGAATTTCATCGTTGTATAGGTTATTTTCTTTTAGGACTTGTTCGACAATTTTGTTTGTGTAGAAGAATCTTCCTACAGTAACTCTCTTTTCAAATACTAATGCAAATGCAGGTTCCATTCCATTTGAACAGTCTGCAATCATTGACAAAGTACCTGTTGGAGCTACTGTTGTTGTCAGGACATTTCTAATTCCATATTGTTTGATTTTCTCAATTAGTGCATCCCATTCATAGGAGTGAGATTCCTTTGGCTTTTCATAATAGCCTGCAACAGGAATCTTTCCTTCAGGATATTCTGTCTTGGAGCATAATGGGAATTCACCGCGAGACTTTGCAAGGGCTACACTTTCTTCCATGGAATAGTATGTGAGGGCTTCAGATAGTTTGGATTGTAGTTCATATCCCTCCTTGGAGTTGTATGGGATTCTTAGTTTGTACAAGAGATCTGCTACTCCCATAACACCCAATCCAATTCTTCTAGATTCTTTTGATGCCACGTTAATCTCTGGTACTGGATAGTGATTAACATCAATGATGTTATCAAGGAATCTGGTAGTCTTTCTGATTGTCTCTTCGTATCTTTGCCAATCAAATTCATAGTTTCCATCTGCTTGTCTCTTGACGAGATTTACTAAATTGATAGAACCAAGGTTGCATGATTCGTATGGGTAAAGACTTTGTTCACCACATGGGTTTGTTGCACGTAATGGTGCTTGTCTTGCTTTTGCAAATACATTGTATTTGTTAATTTGATCAAAGAAGATCAAACCAGGTTCTGCACTCTTCCATGCAGATAATGCAATCAAATCAATTAGTTGATGTGCATTAATTTCTTTAACTGGTTTTTTATCACGAGGGCTACGTAAAACATAGTTACCGTCACTTGTGTTTACAAGTGCATGCCAAAAGTCTTCCCAAACACCAACGCTGACATTAAAGTTCTCTAAAACACCAGGTTCTGTTTTGTTTGTAATGAATTTTTCAACATCTGGATGCCATGCTTCAATGATACCCATGTTAGCTCCACGTCTCTTTCCTCCTTGTTTAACAACTTCAGTTACAGTGTTGATGATGTTCATGAAAGACACTGGACCAGATGCAACACCGGATGTTGATGCTACAATGTCACCTTCTTCACGAAGATCAGAATAGTTGATTCCAACTCCACCACCAGACTTGAAGATCAATGCTGCGTCAGAAGTTGATTTCATAATTTCTTCCATGCCATCATTCATTCCAAGTACAAAGCATGCAGAAAGTTGACCTAGTCTTCCACCTGCATTCATCATTGTTGGAGAGTTTGGCAAAAAGTCTTGGGAAATCATCAGATCAAAGTACTCTGTGATTTTGTCAGCATAGTTATCTAGTTTCTTTGCTGCAAGTAATGTCAAGAGTTCTTTGAAGCTCACTTTCATGTGACCCTTGTTTGCAAGAGTTACATAGTGATTGATGAGTGATCTGAAATGCCATTTGTTGAAGAAATAGTCTCCAACTTTGAATTTATAGTCAAAGGCATCTAGTTTTTCAAGATAAGACTTTGCTTCTTCCACATCTTGTTTTGTGTTTCCAGATTTGTCAAAGACTTGGGAATCGTACATGAGATCACCAATTCCAACAAGAATTGCAACTCTCTCAAACATTTGAGTTGGAGACTCAATAATCTCATTTTTTCCATTTCTGAAAAGGTATCTTGATGCTAAAACTCTAAGACAATTCAGGTCAAACTTTTTGGAGACTGGATCAAGGGCCTTTAGATTCAAGACCTTCATTTTTTCGTCTCTTAGTTTTCTTCTTTCATGTCTGTAAACAATGTAGGCTTTTGCGATATCGCTATTGCCACTGTCAATCAAGGTGGACTCTACAATATCTTGAATGTCTTCAACTGTAGGACTTCTAGTACTAGTGAAGCCTTGTTCCACTAATTTGTTAACAACATTATCTGCTAACTGATCGGCTAGGCCACGGTCGGCTTTAGAGGTGGCTGCCAATGCCCTGAAAATGGCATTTGAAATTTTATCTTTATTGAAAGCCGTTACTGCGCCACTGCGCTTACGGATCTCAGTGATAGTATTTTCTAGTTGTGAATTATCCATTATAATCTCCCCGCAAAGGTTTATGATCAATATGGGTATAAATGGTTTGTCAGTTTTTGTCTTTAACTTCGGTGCAAAAAATTTGACAACGCTACTATGAACTTCATAATGGCATAACTATCAGAATAGACGATGATCGCGAAAGTCTGAAATGGATCAAAAAAGTTTCAAAAATGATCGTAACTAGTTTTTCAATTATGAATCTCAGACAACATAGGGAGACTTGCACTTTGGACACTTGTCTTCAAATGGTTCATCTTTGAAACCACATTCACCACAGATAGCAATCTCTTGAACTGGTTTGAATGAGGTTGTGAGTTCTGCTGTTTTCTCAATTGCCTTTTTGATGTCTGCGACCTTTGCATCTTTACTAATGTTGAGTGTTACAAACAATCCGCCGTTTAACAACTTTGAGAGTTTGTTGCATTCGGAGATTGGCTCACTCTTGGTAGTGAGGTCAGAAACCTCAGAGGCATCAATGGTTATTCCTTCAGAGTAAGAATCTCCTTCCATAGAGTTTAGAGAGGAGTTTTTGCCATATTTCTCACCATCAAGGGTAGCAAATCTGGTTGAACTTTCAGTCTCAGTCATGCAAATAGCCACTGGATCACCTAATTCTTTGCCTTTTTTGGCTCCAACGTCGACTGCAGTCTCAATTACTTTGTGAAGGATTTCACGTCCTTCCTTGTTATCCTTGAATCCAAGGATGTTAAAGACTGCCTCTTTGAGGCCTACTAAATTAACAACAAGTGAGACATTGCTTTTTTGCATATACTGGGTATTTTTGGCCAAAATTGGGTTCAGACCACGTCTAGTCAAATCTGAAATGTCTTTCTTTCTTAATGCCATTGAAGATAAAGCTGGTTTCATGAGCAATGCCAATCTTGCTCTAAAGTAAGTTTCATCCTTGTTTGATTCAAATGCCAATCTTGGAAGATTAATTGATACGGATTGAAGCATGATTGAAAGTGGTCCAGAGTTCTTTGCAGATCCATTTGTAACACCAAGACTTGATGTGTTTCCTTTAGCAAACATTACTTTTCCACCAAGTGAAATTATTTCTGATGCAGCTGCTGAAACATCTGTGATCTTTCCTTTCTCATTGTCAATGATTAAACCAATTTTTGGTACTGGTGTGATCTGTGCATAGTTTTTGTATGCATTGATAATAGAGTTGATTATTTTTGTGTCAGATCCTAATTGCAATCTAATTGAAACATTAGTACTTGATTTGTTGTATTTGGAAGTTGTAGATGCAGTTGCAAATGCTGCAGCTAGTTTTTGCTCTAGTTCTGGAAGTGACTTGGAATGTTTTGAAAATAATGAAACTAATCCATCAAGTACAATTTCTTCTGAAGCTTCTTTTGAAAGAAGAGAAATTACAATAGATAATGCACTTGTAATTTCATCTAGTTGTTTTGATGCAGGGATTCTTGAAACATCAAGATATTTTCCGCCAAGATCAATTCCATCTTCGATTAATTCTTTAACGTTAACAAATATTGTGTCAGGAATCATCGACCAGATTCCAGGATTTGCAATGTGTAGATCACCTGAAAGATGAGAGTCAGCTACATCTTTTGGTAAAATGTTTGTAAGAAGATGTTCTGCAAAGACTTTTTGCCCTGTTTTGAACAAAAGACCTTCAGCGCCATTATCTACATTGTCCAAGTTAGTAATCATCTCTTGAACATCAAAAACTGGCAAGCCTAGGCGTGCAAGCTTGTTGCGGTATTCCTCATGACCGTGCTCGAGTAGGACAGAATTTACCATTTCTCTGATAAGTGAGCCTGTGAGATAGGTGGTTTGATATTTGTAGATTCTATTTTCAACTTCTTCAGTAATTTTTTGTGCCAATTCAAGTGGGAGACTACCCTCACGCACCAAAGATTGAATAATTTTGTGAGAATTGAATTCTTCAATTGATTCGTGTGATGTTCTAACATACATCTTTCCACTTTCAATAATTGATCTTTCTTCAATTTGTCTGGCTAAGCTCAAAACCAATTTTCCAAGATTTGTAATTGTATAACGTCTTTCAGATTTGTTTAATGCAACAAGTGATTGTCTAAGTAATTTTCTCAAGTGATATGCAAATTTTCCACTCTCTTTTTTTGATTTGAATCCAGCTAGGGATTTTAATTCGGAATAAGTTAAAGGACCTTTTGAATTTAGAATTCTCAGGATATCGATTCTGTTCGGACTTGCCATTACAGAGAAGATCATTCTCACACGTTTTGATGTAGATTGTAAAATTCCACCGCGTTTTGAAGAATCTGAATCATCATCTATGTCCAGGTCATCATCGTCATCCATATCTGCATCTAGATCACCATCCAGATCCATTTCTAATTCTTCATCGGACATTTTCATATCTTTTTCATAAAAAACGCACTAATTAAGACTTATGACAGTTTGAATTTTGATCATTTTTCCAAATGCATTGAAAGCTTTTTGATCAAATTTTTAAAAATTGTAGAAAAAGATCAAAAATTAGAGATTATTTTTCTTGAACATCTAATGAAAACTCTGATGTAGAGAGTTTCTGTCCACATGAAGGACATTTTCCACTATAAGGATTCATTACATCTTTTAGAGATTTTAGCATCTTCATATTTGTGATCTTTTCACCACATTTTCCACATGTTACTTCTACCGACATGAAAATTATCAGTATTACAGAATAATTAAAAATCGATTTTGATTTTTTTTAATAATTCAAACAAATTATTTTACTGTTTTTCGATGATGATTCCTCTTTCATCAAAACCAGTGATTTTTGCTGGAGTTCCAACAGGGAGATCGGCAGGGGTAGCAATTCCGCCCATAAATCCTGAAATTCTCAAGTCTGAATTATCGAGTTTGAGCACGACAAAGGCATATGGGGTATATTTCTCAAATCCTGCTGGAGGCACTGTAATTATGGTATAAGTGGCAATTTTACCAACACCATCTAAAAGCACATCCTCAAACCCCTTGCTTCCACATTCTCTACAGAAATATGCAGTTGAGAGATGGAGATATCCACAATCAGTACACTTGTGAGTTAGTAGTTTGCCATTTTTGGCATTTTCAATTACTTGTTCTTCAATATTCATTTTACACACTCTGGAAAACATGTACAGCACAACTTGCGCCAGTTGCGCCAAAGTTATGAGTTAAACCAATCTTTGCATCTTTAACGGTTCTTGCACCAGCGTTTCCAGTTAATTGATCATATACTTCAACAACTTGTCCAACACCAGTAGCTCCAATTGGATGTCCTTTTGATTTAAGACCACCTGATGGATTAATTGAGATATCAGAATTTAATGCAGTTCTACCTTCACGTACTGCTTGAACACCTTTTCCTTTTTCAAAGAAACCCAAGTCTTCAGTGTCAACAACTTCTGCAATTGTAAAGCAATCATGTACTTCTGCAAAGTCAACATCTTTTGCAGTAATACCGGCCATCTTGTATGCATCAGCTGCTGCAAGTTTTGTACTTGGAATTGTTGTCATATGATCACGTCCTTGCAATGCAGCAGGAGAACCACCACGACCTGAACCAATACATTCAACATAATCACCACCGTGTTCTTTTGCAAACTTTTCTGAACACAAGATAACAGAACTTGCTCCATCTGAAAATGGACAGCAGTCAAATAGTTTTAGTGGACTAGCGACTACTGCAGAGTTCAATACGTCATCAATAGTAATTTTTTTCTGCATGTGAGCTTTTGGATTTAGTACACCGTTATCGTGATTCTTTACTGCAACTCTAGCAAAGTCTTCTTCAGTTGTGTTAAACTCTGTCATGTAAGCTCTTGCCATTGATGCAAACAATCCCGGAAATGATGCACCGGCTTGACCTTCATAGAAAAAGTCTGAACAATATGCAAAGTAAGTTGTAGTCCATTCAGTTCCAGTGTGAGTTACTTTTTCAACACCAGTTACTAAAAGACAATCATAAAATCCTGCTGCAACGTTGGCATATGCCTCTCTAAAAGATACAGAGCCGCTTCCACAAGCAGATTCAATCGTTAGTGAGGGTTTGTCTGGAATACCTAGTCTACTCATCAAGACAGGACCAATGTGTACCTGCTTGTCTGCTACTCCAAATACGTTTGAGATATAGGATGCTTTGATATCCTTAGGAGAGATTCCGGCACTCTCTATAGCTGCAACGGATGCTTGAGTAGTAATGTCAGCAATACTATCTGCTAATTTTCCATACTTGGTGCTTCCTGCGCCAAGAACACAAACCTTTTCCACAAATGGCATTGACCCAAGTCCCTATAAAAATCGTTTTAGTAAATTCAACATAGGAAAATGCCATCAAAGAAACTACAAACAGTACAGATCAAAAAGACCATAGTCAGACATTCTGTTAAAACTACAAAGTCAAAGACTGACGTCTTCAAAAAAGAGATCATTCAATATCTTGATGGAAATGGCTATCTTTCTTGGTCATCAAAAGACAAAAAATACATGATTCTGGGTACAAACTCTCCAAAAAATGGATTGGTTCCATGTCCCCAATGTAAGGTAGGAGAGTTGATGGTAATTCGTTCAAGAACAACAAGAAAACGATTCATGGGTTGTTCAAACTTTTATGGTGGTTGCAAGGCATCATCACCTTTACTACAAAAGGCAAAACTCAGAGCAACAAAGAGTCCGTGTGAAGTTTGTAAATGGCCAATGGTAATTTTTCGTTACTCACGAAAACAAAAATGGAGTAAACAATGTTCAAATTTTAATTGTAAAAGCAGAGTCAAGCCTTCAAAGTAGGATAAACATCTGTTCTTCTGTTTTTAAGTAATGGTAAGACTTTGCGTGTTTGTTTTACTTTTTTGAGATCAATGTTAGCATATCCTATTCCTTGTTTCTTTTTCATATCAAGCAAAACTTTTCCATATGGATCCACAACTAGACTTCTTCCACAGTAGATATTTCCAACTTGATCAGGTGCAATAACATAGCAACCATTTTCGATTGCACGGGTTTTGTTTATTGTGATCCAATGTTCTTCTTTCATGTTTCCTTTTACCCAAGCTGATGGTGCAACCAATATTTCAGAGCCTGCAGCTGCAAGTGAGCGTGACATTTCTGGAAAACGCAAATCATAACATATCATCATTCCAACTTTGCCAAGGGTAGTTTTTACAGGCTTTGCAATTTTAGAGCCTGATGCCATCTTGTCTGATTCTCTAAAGCCTAATGCATCATAGAGATGAATTTTTCTATACGTGGAAATTACTTTTCCAGTTTTGTCAATTACAAACGAAGTATCATAAACTCTATCTTTTTTTCTGCTCTTCTCGTAAAAAGAGCCTACAACTTGAATGCGGTTTTCTTTTGCAGCCTTTGCAATAGTCTTTACAAAGTTTCCAGTAATGGTTTCAGATAAAGCTGCAAGCTGTTTTGGTGTTTGTGTAGAGTTTGTATAAAACATCATAAACTCTGGAAATGCACAAAGTGTTGCATTTTTGGAAGATGCTTTCTCAATGTATGAAACAATTTTTTTTAGATTAGTTTCTTTGTTTGTTGATGCTTTGAATTGTACAACTGCAGCTTTCATTGCAAATCAATAATCAAATGACAATAAAAGGATAAACCATTGGTACAATCGCAAAATGTACCATTTTCTTCTTATGCAAAGTTATTCTAATAGAATCATACCGACCATAGTGTGTATGTCACACCTGCGACTGGACAGGAGTCATCCAGTCAAATTTTTTTTAAAAAATAATTAAAGTTGGTTTCCTGCCAAAAACCAATTTTCTTTTGGATTGTCTTCAAAAACAACAATAACATGATTTTCTTTTGTTTTTAGAATCTCTACTGCTGATTTTGTAATTGCTTTTGCGTATTCGTCTTTTTGTTCCTGAGTTCTTCCAGGATACATTGACACTGTAATCAATGGCATGAAAACTCAAACTAGAGTCAGGAATTTATGCTTTCAATAATCTGGACGGTAACCATATCGTGTTCCATATGTGTATTCAGAACTGTGTGTTTTTTTGTAGAGATAACCAGTTGCAAATCCTATTGCAAAGCCTCCAATATGTGCCATGTATGCAACACCACCACCTGCAACACCAAAACCACCTATGAAAAACGGCAACAAGTTTTGAAATACTAACCAAAATGGCAAGAACCATCTTGCTTGGATATGCATCATTCTCCAAAAGAATCCCAACATAAGGAATGTAGTAATTCTAACTCGTGGGAACATTGCCAAGTATGCACCAAGAACACCAGATATTGCTCCTGAGGCACCAACTGCAGGAATAGAACTTGTAGGATCAATTACAATGTGAGCTAGACCTGCACCAATTCCCCATGCAAGATAAATTAAAAGAAATTTTGCTTTACCAAACTTTAGTTCAATGTTGTCACCAAAGATCCACAAAAACAACATGTTACCACCCAAGTGCATTAAACCACCGTGCATGAACATTGAGCTAAGTAAGGAAAAGTATGGAGTATCAGGGCAAGAAATTCCGGGTTGAATCATTGATGAAAAACCAGTTACACAGCTAGGAACTGCACCCCATTCAAAGAACATGAACGCAGCTCTTTGATTTGAAAACTCCCAAAATTGACCAGTGACCATTACTTCATAGAAAAATATTACAACATTGAGTATGATTAATCCAATTGTAATTTTTGGTTTGAATCCTGGTGGATGAGGATTTTCATCTCGTAATGGTAACATTAGTTATTTAGTTTGAATGAAATTTGTATAATAAGATTTTTCAATTTTGAATTTGTAAAATCCCTTCTTTTATCAAATATTGGATTCCTTGAACAAAGGCATCATCATCAATTGCACCTTCTGCCCACCAACCTGCGTTGTTCTTAATCCATGCTGGAATTTCATTAGAGCCTGAAGCATCACTTGAAGATGTAGGAGGAATGCGTAGAACATCTTCTTTGATCAAATATTGAATTCCTTGAACAAAGGCATCATCATCAATTGCACCTTCTGCCCACCAACCAGCGTTGTTTTTGATCCATTCAGGAACTGCAGGTTTTGTTTCTCCAACAGTAATTGATCCAATCATCCATGGATGAAGAGTACAATAGTAATCATAACTTCCATTTTCTTCAAATTTGAAGGAAAATTTTTCTCCGGCAGCAATTATTCCACTATCAAAAATACCCGAAGTGCCCTCATCAGGGGTTCCAGAAGTAACAGTATGAGCAGAACTATCCTTGTTATCCCATAATACGACTTGATTAGGCTCAATATTCAGGCTTGGAGGCAGGTAACAAGAGTCATCGGTTTCACATCCGGGTATTGATGTTCCAATGCCAATATCTACAAGATGATCACCAATCAATTCTTCTTTTGGTTCAGATACTTGGAATGAAAATTCTCCAGAAGTATCAAAGTTGTTTACATTTGAAATTCTTACAAGTGCAGAGCCTGTTTGATCAAAATTTATTTTAACAGAATCTGTTCCATCAGATGCCTCTAATCCTTGTTTTGATTCTACAATCCTTCCATTAAGAAAAATATCTAGATCATAAACATTTTGTTGAATAATTACATTAGAAATTGGATCATGAAATTCTATGTGTAATGTAACATCATTACCAGGATTGATTTTTCCTTTAGGAGATAGTGATAAATGAAATTTCCAGTCTTCTTCAGAAGACAATTGAATTACTTTGTCACCATCTTCTAGTGACGCATCACTTTTTTGAACATCTCTTTTTTTGCCTGACTCTATACCAAAGATCATTTTATCACTTAGTTCTGGAGTATTTTCATCAATCATCTTTAGTAATTTCTTTGATGAAAGTAAAAAGTGAACTACAATTTCTTCATCACCAGAACGATCAATTGTACCAAAATAAGATATGTCATTTACACTCAATATGATTTCATAATTTTCAAAGATATCTACGGTTTTTGGAATATAATATTCAGCGTGAACAAACGGTATTGATTCAATAAAGTCTTCATCCCAATTAAATGGCATATGTGCAGTTAATTTTTTGTTTCTTTGATCATAGTGAAAGTTTTCTATTTTATCAAAGTATGTTGCAAACATCAAATCATGAGTTACATCATCAACATCAATAGAAAATGGAATGAATTCTCCCATTGTAAACAAAATTTGAAATGTTGTTTCAGTTCCAGATACAGGTTCATTCTCAATTGATAATAATGTCATTTGAACATCAACCAAACCTCCTTGCAAGAATAGAGGAGCCTCAATAATCAGAGGAGAATCATTTGAGGCTAGCCAGGCACCATTTTCAGCAGTTTCACCCACAAAATTCACAGCCTGACTTGGCACAATTAGTGTCTGTATTTTCTCATCAGGAGAATATGCATCAAATTCAACAACTAGGTTTCCTTGCCCATCAAAAATCTCAACTCTATGTTCAGCACCTAAGACTATTTGTCCAATATCGTCATTGATTGTAGTAATATCAAAAACAACATGTTCTTCATCTCCCTCTAAAATTGATGGACTTGTTTCTAATTGTACTTTGAAATAATTTTGATTGATAAAGAGAACATCACTTTCTTCACTACCAGAACCACCACCATATGCCACATCTATTGAACCAAAAACAAGGACTAGCGAAAATAATCCAAGAAAGAATTTCTGATTCATGAAAATCAATATTTTGTAAATTATTTTAAGTTAACAAAAATTCTTAGACTTTGATTAAGCCAGAAGCCATCAAGAATTTAATTCCATTTGCAAATTCTACATCAGTTAGATGACCTTCAGACCACCATGCGGCATTATTTCTTACCCAAATAGGAATTGATGTTATGTTTGCTTCTTCATCAATTGTTTCTTCAGTTGTTGGAACAGTAATGATGTTTTCTTGAACTAGATATTCAATACCTTTTGCAAAGTCTGGATCATTGATTTGTCCATCAGACCACCACATTGCATTCTTCTTTACCCAGTTTGGAATGTCAATATCAGCTGAAACTGGAGTGATTGTTGTTCTTGGTGTTTCAACAAATAATTCTGAATCATCTGAAACCATATGAACTCCTGTATCAAGAACTAATGCTTTTGCAACTATTTCCATAGTATCAGCTGTTGTGTATGGTCGTGGTAGTGTAATGTCTTCATATTCAATGTAGATGGTATCACCATTTGCAACTCTCAATCTATTTTGTTCTTGAGAAGAGTCACCAGTAGTCATAAAGAACTCTCCTGGAAGGTAATTGATGTGATGTGGATGCTCATATCCTACAAAGTAGTTTGGAACATTCCCTTCCTCAAAGGAGCCATGTCTAGGTACAACTTCTTCTAAAATTGCTTCAGGGGCTACTTGGAATGAAAAATCTACTGATTGACCTTGATCAAAGATGTTAGATATTACAATTTTAGCAGAACCTCTTTCATCAAAGCGAACTGGTTCTACACCTTGTCCATCTACCCAATATTGATCATTTCTTGATTCAAGTAGTTCACCATTAAGGAAAATATCCATATCATATGATAATCCCATTTCATGGATATCTGTTAATCCATCATGAGCCATTAGATTAAAGTTGTAATCTTGATCAACACCAATTACACCACCTGGTTCAGTCCAAAGGTAAGTCTTCCATTCGCCATCAGGAGTATACTTTGTTAATGAACTTGCAGCTGGTTCAGTCAAGTGACGTTCATAGACTGCATTCTGAATAGTTGCATGATCCATATCTTTTACATATTGTACACCAACAAAGATTCCTGCTTTATCTGAATCAGAGTATACTTTAACATAATTTGTGAAAAATTCTCTATGGTGTTTCCACAAGTCAGTATCTCTAATGAAGAATGTAACTTTTTCATTTACATCGTAGGTGTCTTTGTGGAATTCAGCTTGACCTATTTGCCAAGTATAGGATGCGCTTCGGTAAACATGTTCATCTTCATTGTATTCCCAATCAACTGTTAATCTTCCATCTTGGGTAGATGTTGCAATCATTACTGCTCTATCATGTGCAGATAATACATCATTCATCACCATTGTCATACCTTGTCCCATCACCATCTGCATCGACATTACTCCATCCATAGTCATTCCAGGTGTTTTTACTGTAGTAAGATAAGTATCATGAACAGTATACATCATTGCTCCTGTTAATTTTACTACTCCCATAAACACACCCGTATCGGGACCAGTTTCTGTAAATTCTACATTGTCTACACGTGCAGCATCAGTATAAACAACAATAGGATTTGAAGAAGTTCCTATTTGTTCAATTTTGTATTCATCTTCATTCCATCCTGGAGCATAAATCAAAACATTAACTCTATCAGTCCAACCAATTCCATCATATCTTTCATGACAATCTTGTAGTTTGAAAGTTTCATTTGCACAGAATTTCATAATAATTCCTGCAGATTTTTTTACATTAGTAAAACCAGTATCAGCATAGACAGTCGACATTGTAATTGTAGATGTTAAAATCATCATAAATGCAAAAATTGCAATTCTGCCCATACTATTTGTCATATGAAGTGTAAAACCTAGTTTTGAATATAATGAGAATGGTTCATTCGATAAATGTACCATTAGATCCTTACTTTATCTCAATTTGGCAGGAACTGAAATTTTCATTCCATTTTGAATGGCCTACGAATCTTTTTGATTCAAATTCTTGTAAATCAGTAAAGGTGGTACTAGTTTTGCCCACCATATTCCCTTTAGCATCAATAAATGATATTTCAAGTTCTACTTGAGATCGTTTCAGATTATCATTATGATATTGGCCTGAAATTGTTACCAAACCAAAGTCATCACGAAGACATGAAAAATTTTCTACACCTTGAATTGCAGATCTTTCTGGTTCAATAGATTTTGGCACAGTTTGGATTAAGTTAGAAGTTCCTTGTGAAACATTTTCGTGAATGTCTCCTTGTAGTACATGGTATAATTGAGAGTTTATGTAATCATTTTTGTAATGAGCAATTTTTTTCAAAATTTCACTCATGAACCTAGTTGTAGGCTCGTTTTCATCTAAAATTAAATTAGAATTATCATAATTGTAGTGTTCATTATGTTGATCAAATATTACAACGTGTACTATGAAATTGTCATAGATACAAGAAGTTAATGCACCTTCTGTAGTGTAATTAAACATGCATTCAGAATTACTATTTGGGTTTCCAGTAAGATATGCTAAATCAAATACCTTATCTTTATTTTCAAACGAAGTCCAATAGTTATTTAGATCATTTTTGTTGTTAAATTCAGATATTTCCAATGTTAATGTAGGTACTTTGAATTTGTAAAAAATTGGTTCGTACACTCTAGTAATATCATTAAAGATAACTTTGACAGAGTCTACAACACCTTCTTTTTCTTCAAATTCATACGCAGTTGAAAACATTCTCCACTTTGTTTCTTTTGTGATATTCAGAATTTCTTTGTCATTTAACAAATATTTTTCAAGACTTAATTGGAATGTTTGATCATTTGAAAAAATACTTTGTTCAGCATTGTATTCCAAATATCCAACTTCTCTTAGGTAATGTATTGTTCTAAGAAATTGCTGATCATTTATTTTTCCATCAATCCACCATTCTGCTCTATCCTTAACCCAATATGGAATCAATTCTGCAGTTTTTTCTTCGTATAATTCTGGAATATCTTGAATTACGGTTTTTGCAGTATTCTGTAGAATTTCTCGGGATTCCATCTCATCAGGCAAGATGTTTTTATCTAGAACATTCTGAATTAGTGCTAAAAATTCAGAATCAGAGATTTGTCCATTTATCCAGATGGAAGTGGCTTGCCTAACCCAATCAGGGAATACTTCAGGCTCAGAATTATTGCCAAAAGCTGGACTTTGAAGTGAAATTGCAAGTAAAAGAAGAGTAATTCCAAATAACGAAGTGGTTTTGAGATTCATTATTTAGAAACCTCCTTTGTGAATTTTGATAGTGCATCTTTAAAGTCAGCATCACTAGAATCATACTTTGCATACTCTACACTTCCACAAAGCAACAACCAGCCTCTTACCTTACCATATGCATCAGACTTTGACTTATTGAGTACACTAAGTAATTCATGGTTTGTCATTTCTTTGTAAATTTCCATGTTTTGTGAATAATAGTATCTGATTGCCTGACTGAGAGCTTCAAAAGCTTCTTTTCTTTGGTTGTTATCAAACAGACTCTGAGATTTGTGTATCATTTGTTGAGTTAATTCCCTAAAGTCAGTTTGAGGTTTTGATACAAGTAATACTGGTTCTTGAGGTTTTCTTTGAGATAATTTCTTGCGTAATAGATATCCAAATACTGCCAATGCAACAAATACTGGAATCATCAATAGCAATGAAATATTTTCAAGGCTTTGTGCAGGATCGGTTATCTGGAATGGATTGCTCTGTAGTGAATCACGTACATGTCTTGTGTTTTCGAATTTTGGTTTTTCAAATTTGAAATTATCAAATATGCTTTCAGACTCACTTGTAGGTGAAGAAACTCCTATGCCAAGTTCAGGTAGTTTACCAGGTGGAAGTTGTTCTCCAGACAATATTCCATCAAAGAGTTGTGAAGTTTGTTCTGAGAATGCTTCATTCATTCTTTCTTGAATTTGTTCTTTATTGAGTAAGAGATAGTTTGGAGAATATTCTCTTAGATCAAATTCACCTTCACCACTACGTGTGGCTTCACCCATTAATTGTCGTCCTAGTGTGAATTCCTTTGGTGTAAAGATATCATTTGGAATTGCCTCCAAATTATCCATAGTATAGCCACGCTCAAGCACAAAAAGCTCCAGATTTGAGTTTGGATTATAGTCAAAAGCCTGACCTTTGATGAGATATTTGGAATCCCCAATAGGATCTAACAGAGCTTCTGCAATTTGGACATAGCCATCTGAAAATCTGTCATAATATTTTATTTTATGTTTAAAACTATCTTGTCGAAGATCACGTTGTTCAATTAGCATTCCAGCTAGAACTTGACCTTCTTCAGAATCAATTGTAATTTTGTAATCACCCATTGAATACTTGTTACCAGTGATAAATTTGTCATAGACTGGTTTTACTTCTTTTTCTACAAGTTCTTCATAATTTGAAACTATTTCAGCTTCTTGTGTTGTAACAATTTCTTTTTCAAGTTGTCCTTCAATTAACCAATCCATTTGAATTTCTGTAGATTGTGCAAATGCAGGATTTACAAGGATTAGCGGTAATAGAAGAAAGATTGTGGTAAAATCTTTTTTAAAAAATGAAAACTTATGCGACAATTCTATACCTGCCGTAAATTATGTAAGCATCAATTAGTAACAGTCCAATTGCAGCAGCGATAAACCAATCTCGTATTGTAGAGTATTCCATTTCATAATCTAAATTAGAACTGAGATTGACAAAAATTTCATTTAGTGTTTGGTCGTCAAGTGATTTGTAATAATTTCCAGAAGTTTGTTGTGCAATTGTAACAAGTGTATCTTCATCCAGTTCTGCATATTGCGGTTCACCATAGATGTCATCTCTTAGAAAAACAGGTTCAACTGAACCTAATCCGATTGTATGGATTTGGACATTGTTATTTTTTGCATACTCTATTGCCTCTTCAGGTGTTACAAATCCTGAATTGTGAACTCCATCACTAAGTAAGATTACAACACCTTTCTTATCAGGAATTGATGAGGCCATGTCTATTCCAAGTGCAAGTCCATCTCCAATTGCAGTAGCACCTAGTCCCTGCTCTATTGATGAAAGTGCATTAATTGACTTGTCTTTGTCTGGTGTAAGATAAGAAACTGTGGTAGCACCAGACTCAAAGAGAACAACTCCCACATTGTGCTGTGATCCCATTTTCAAAATCAGATTACTAATGGCATTCTTTGCTGCATCTAGGCGTGTAGGCTCGTAATCTGTGGCTGCCATACTCTCTGAACCATCCAAAACTATGCTCAAGTTGATTCCATTTTCAACTGATAATGTTGGAATCTGAGGATTTGCAAGACCAATAATTGCCAATCCAAGAATTCCCATCATCAAAACAAATGGCAAATGCTTTCTTAGGAAATTTTTACCCATCACAGATTTTTTTACAATTTTTAGCGAGCTGAACTTCATGATTGAATCTTTTTTCTCAGAATTGTATTTTGCATAAAGAACATACAATCCAGGGATTATCAAAAGCAAAAATAATGCATAAAGATATTCAAAATGAATTTCCATTTACTTTCGTCTCCTGCTATGAATATAGCGATTAAATGTAACGTCAAATGGTTCTTCATTTGAGAGATTCAAAAAATCAACTCCTAACTTTTTCATTTCATATTCAGTTTCTTCTCTTGTTTTTTTTATGAGATTAGAATATTCTTCTTGGAATTTTTTATCAGATGTATTGACTAGAATTTGTTCTCCAGATTCTGCATCTTCTAGATACACATGACCAATTTGCGGAATCTCTGTTTCACGAATATCTGAAATATTTACTAGAATGACCTGATGTTTTAGTTTTAGATATCGTAATGGTTTTACAAATGAATCTGACATAAAGTCCGAAACAACGAAAACAACGCTTCTTCGTTTTAGATTTTTTTGTAACTCTGATAGTGATCTAAAGATATCAGTTTGAGTACTATTTGGCGTGTATTCTAATAATTTTTTCAAAATTTCCATCATGTGTTTTTTTCCTTTCTTTGCAGGAACAAATTTTTCTAAAGAGTCAGTAAATAGACCCAATCCAACTCTGTCATTGTTCTTTAATGCAGAAAACATTAGAGAAGCTGTTATTTCAAATCCAAGTTCTTTTTTACTTTTAACAAAACCAAAATCGTTACTTGCAGACATGTCCATAATGACATATACGTTGAGTTCTTTTTCTTCGACAAACTCTTTTACAAAAAGATCATTGTATCGTGCTGAAACATTCCAATCGACTCTTCGTGCATCATCACCTGCAGCATATTCTCTGACTTCAGAAAATTCTATACCTCCACCTCGAAATCTGGACCTATAGGCACCTGATTCCATGCCTTCAACTAGATTTTTGGTCTTGATATCGAGGTTTTTGACCTGCTTCAAGAGTTCTGTAAGCTCTGTCATGGTGCCTACCTATGGCGGACTGATTTTTTCTAAAACAAAGTCAATTACCTTATCAGAAGTAATTCCATTTGCTTCTGCCTCAAATGTCAAGATTATTCTGTGACGTAAAACTTCGTGTGCAACTGCTTTGATGTCTTCAGGAATTATGAAACCTCTTCCATTAAGCATGGCATTTGCTTTTGCTGTTCTCATTAACCAGATTGATGCTCTAGGAGATGCTCCAAACTCTATCATGTTTTCTAAATCCAAATCATAGTCTTTTGGATTTCTTGTTGCATTTACAATGTCTGCGATGTATTCTGTAATTACTTTATCAGCATAAATTTTCTCATTGAACTTTTGAATTTCTAAAATTTCTTCAGGACTGATTACTGTTTTTACAGTATTTTCTTGTGATGATGAATTCTTTTCAATTATTTCAAGCTCTTCTTGTTTTGAAGGATAGTCAATTAAAATTTTCAAAGCAAATCTATCAACTTGTGCTTCAGGAAGCTTGTATGTTCCCTCATTTTCAATAGGGTTTTGTGTTGCAAGGACTAGAAATGGTTTTTTTAGTTCAAATGTATCTCCGTGAATACTGACATTTCTCTCCTGCATTGCTTCAAGTAAAGCTGATTGAACCTTTGGTGGTGCACGGTTGATTTCATCAGCAAGTACAAAATTATGAAAGATTGGGCCTTTTTGGGTTACAAATGAACCTGAAGCATTCTTGTAAATTTTTGTTCCCAGAATATCTGCTGGAAGCAAATCTGGTGTAAATTGAATTCTAACGTGATCAACATTGAAAATTTGTGCCATTGTCTTTACCATCAAAGTCTTTGCCAAACCTGGAACACTTTCTAAAAGCACATGGCCATCTGAAATTATTGAAATGAGAATTTTCTGTAAAGCGTCTTGCTGACCAATCACAACTTTGTGCGATTCATCAAAAACTGCATTTAGTTTGTCAGCATATTTCTGAGCTTGCTCACTGAGTTTTTTGATCTCTTCATTTGATACCGAATAGTTTACATGATTCTCCCTAAGTGCCATATCCTAGAATGTCATTTTTGGAATAAATAGAGAACTGGTTCATTCGAGAAATGTACCAGTGGTTCTAGATTAGATTACAATAATTTCTCGTTGAACTAGATTCTCAATTATGTTCAAGAATTGTTCGTCAGTAATTTTTTCTTCATACCACCAAGTTGCAGGATTTTGTACCCATTGTGGAATTTCCCATTGTGACTCAGTAACTACCTCACGTGAAGGAACAGATAGAATTTGTTTTTCAAAAAGAAAATCAATTCCTTCTAAAAATTCTGAATCTGAAATTTGTTGTGTTGCCCACCAATCAGCATTTTGTTTTACCCATACAGGAATTGTTGGAAGTTCTGGTGGCAATCCTTTGTCAAATCCTGAAATTTTCAAAACTCCTTGAGATTGGGGCTTGACATCAAACGCAACATGCCAAAATCCCATTTCATCCATACTTTGAATAAATTCGATTGGTTCATCATTTAGTGTAACAGAAAATTTTTCACTTCCAGAAATTGGAGGAAACTCAAAATTTGCGTATGTTGGAATAGGATAGCTGTTTGTTCCGCTAATAGTAAGAACATTTCCTTTATCATCAAATTTCGCACCATAATAGAATGTACCAGGTGAATCATACCTAAAATCAAAATTCCCTCCATTCTTTTGTGTAGAAATTGGAATTACAGTGGTATCAACTGGTGCAAAACAAGAGTAGAAGCGTACTGGTTCAGATACAGATGGATCAGGATAAATGGCAAAGTCTAGAATTTCTCCAGGTTCAATTTTTTCAATTCGTTCAATGTTGTGAGCAACATCTAAGACGTAATTTTCATAACCATGTACAATTGCATATACTTTGGGATTGTATACTGTATAATTTCCAATATTCTCAATTTTTCCAGTAACATGTCCATCATCATGAGTGATCAAAGTTTTATCATAAATGATTTGAATTGGAATAGGATCTTTTTGAGTTTTAGTGTAACTTAGTTCTGCTTCTAATAGTTCAGGATTTACACCATGAATTTCAGGAAATTTTATTTTAAATGGGATATCAGTCATTGGAGGAATTGGCACGTGAACAAATTGTTTTGTAATTTTTGTATCATCAGTATCAATTACAGAAATTGTGATTGTTGGGATCAATGCAAAATCATTTTGATTTTTTACATTTCCAACGACAGTGAAAATACCTTGATAGTCATAGTAACCAGTGTATTCACTTTCAGGAATAAAGACATCAGCAAATGCTATTTGTGGAACAAAGAGTATAGTTAAGAGAATTCCAAATAGAAGGGTTTTACAGGATTTACTAGAAAGCGTTGATGATATCTTCGAATCCTGAAGTTGGTTTTTCAAGTAGGCTTGGTCTATAGTCTTCAACTAATTTATCTATCATATCCCTTGCTTTAATATGATATCTTTTTTTGAGTTGAATAAATTTTGTTTCAACTAGTCCATCGTCAACTAATTGTGATAGGTATAGTGAAACAGTTGATGGTGATTTGTTTACCTCCTTTACTAGTTGAGAGAACTCTAGACCATCTTCTTTGATTAATGCTAGTAACAAATCTCGTGGAGTTTGTTTTCGCAATGCTTTGATTACAATTGATTCATCTTCTGTAATTTGTGGAGGATAGAATCTAACTTGTCTTGGACCACGATAAGCTTTGATGATCCCATTTCTTTCTAATTTATCTAGATAATGACTGAGAACTCCATTCTTTAATCCAGATGAACGCATGATTTCACGGAACTGAATTCCTGGGTTTTTTTCAATAATTTCTTGAATTTGTGAATCTCTATCAGTCATTTCTAAACACTCCTAACGCTAGTAATCCCAATGTTGCAAACGTCAATAAATGTCCTATCTCAGAAAGAGGCATAAATTCTAGATCGTAGATGTTTGGCCATGTTGCATCAACTAACAAAACAATTTCAGCTGCAATAAAGTTGGTAAATGCTATAGAGCTAAGCAAAAGTCGTTTTGTTCTTAATCTATAATATGCAAATCCTGCAAGTATTGAAATGAAAACAGCTAGAGTGATTCCTCCAACATGCAAAAAGATGTGAGCGATATGATGACCATGTAATAAATGAGGAGCAATAACAGGTAAAGCCAAAATTGCAACTACCCCTGCAACTACAATTGAGAATAATGTAGACTTTTTTTCAAGTATGGTTTCAGGCCTAAACAAAGTAATGTAATTTGGCCAATTATTCATTTAAAGCGACTGGTTCATTTCTCGAACTAGTATCGATCAAACACGAATGATTCCTTTCTGAATCAGATATTCTAATCCTTGAACAAATGTCTGATCATCTATCTGACCGGCAGCCCACCAAGCGGCATTATTTCTAATCCATGATGGAATTTCTTTGGATTCTGAATCTTCCTGTTGAGTTGGGGGAATTACAACGATTTTGTTTTTAATCAGATACTCTATACCTTGAACAAATGTAGTGTCATCAATTTGCTCTTCAGACCACCACAATGCATTATTTCTAATCCAATCAGGAATTGTAATTTCTTTTTCGTTTGTAACTCTATCAATAACAATTGGAATGGTTGTTCTTGCAAGATCATTATTGTCTAAATTACTAAAATTCAAGTAAACAATTCCTGTGACATCTTGTGGAATAACAAACTCTGCAACATTATGTTCTTCTCTTGAATCAGTACTAATTCCACTTTGTTGGTAAATTACTTTGTTATTTTGTGTAACAGAGAACTGATAATTTGTTGAAACAGGTTTGTTTTTCAAGAAAACATCAGTTACATCAAAGAGAATTTTTGCATCAGAACCAGATTTCAAATTTTCAGGTTCCCAAAATACAAGAATTCTGAATTGTCCGTTCTCAGTAACTGAACTCAAATGAGGATAATCTCTATCAGGAGAAATTACAAAATTCATACCATTCTCATTTGAACCTTTTTCAAGAACTTTGAGTAGTTCTTTTTGGTAAACTATGAAATGAACTGTACGACCATCAGCAAAAAAATCATCAATTGTTGCAACATCATCAGATAGTTGCACTCCATTGACGTACATAGTGAATCCAGATACAAGTAAATCACCAAACGTCTTTGGAATTACTAGTTCTTCATGTACAACTGATGTTTGATTGATGTTAGTATAACTCCATTCAAAAGGCATAGAGTAACTGATTTCTTTTGAATCAGAATCATATTCAAAATCAGAAATTTCATCATAGTAAGTAACCACATCAATTTTCTGGTTTCCAAAATTTGGATCAACAAAATCATGTCTAGAGGTTTGGGCAATAGAGATTCCAGCGTTGAATACTAGCGGTTCATCAAGTGTCTTTGAATAGCCATCTGCAGTAAGTATACTGATATCAAATTTGTACAGTCCTCCTTCACTGAGTTTAGGTCCCTTTACATGAATCAGTCTACTATCTAATCCTAGCAGGGAACCAAAGAGATTACTCTCACTTTCTTCCTCTATTACAATTGAATCAGTTTCTTCTGAAACAAAATTGAATACTAGAAAACCATTATCTGCTTTGAATTCTTGTTCAAAAAGAAATTGGCTTCCTTTCTCAGCTTTTATGTGAAAGGTAACATCACGTAATGTAATTTTTGAATCAAAATCAATCATTGAAATCGAAATTTGCTGATCATCACTTGTTTCAGGATCACTTTGTGACGAAGAGAGTTCCACAGTTACTTGCCTTCCATCAAGATTTACAGGAGGAAATGTCTCGCTTCCTACACCATGACCAAATGCATTATCAAATGCAAATACAAACAAGGGTAGTAAAAGTAAGAGGAATAGATTTTTCAAATTATGTCCACTTGTTTGGATCTTTTTTACGGATTTCTTTTCCATCAATTGTAACTGAATCTTTTTCTTCAAAGACAGTATGCCATTTTCCATTACTTGGGAAAATTTTGTTCATCTCCTCAACTTTATCACTAGTTGGAGCTTTGTTCATCAAAGCACCCCATCTCATGTTAGGAACTTTTGGCATGATGTCGTTGATGTCTTTCATTATAATATCACTTGGCTGAATTTATTTAAAAACCTATGATTGAACTTTCATGATTCCTTCTTTAATCAGGAATTGAATTCCTTGAACAAATGAATCATCATCAATTTGTCCAGCAGCCCACCACTCTGCATTGTTCTTTATCCAAGCAGGAATTTCATTAGAACCTGTACCTTCACCTTGTGATGTTGGTGGGATCTTTAGAATATTCTCTTTAACTAAATACTGAATTCCTTGAACAAATGAATCATCATCAATTTGTCCAGCAGCCCACCACTCTGCATTGTTCTTTATCCAAGCAGGAATTGCTGCAGGTGGTTGTGTTTCTGGTACGGGTGTAGGCTTGCCGAGGCTAGGTCCAAGTTCAATAATTCCTGAACCAATACCTGCATAGGTTTCATCATATGCTAGTCCAGTACCCAAAGCTCTAACATCAATTCTGTATACTCCTTGTGAGGGGACATAGATTTTCTTAATATCAATTCCTTCAGTAGCTACTATTCCTGGCATTTGAGGATCATCTCCCATGAATGACTCAAGGACTTTATCGTTTTCATCAATAAATGATACAACATATCTCATATCTCGAATGAGTTCCCTATTTTCATCAAAGAAAGTAATCTCAAAAGGAATTTCATCACCTGCACCATAATTTCCATCCCAGGAGATGTTTACAGTTGTTGGAACAGGTTCATAGTTAGTAGTATCTACTAGATAAAATTCAGTAGATTGTTTTTCAATTGCATTAAGCGGAACAAGTTTCAAATCCATTTTTGAATTGTTGTAATTTGATTCACCTAATGCTTCGTTTATTCTTTCTAATTCTTGATTAGTAATTAGGAAATGAACAATGTTAGTATCATCATATGTGTATGGATCATTTAGTAATGCTCTTTGATCGACTTCTATACCATTTACATATCCTTTGAATTGCTTACCTTCTGCATATGGTGCAAATGTTTTTGGAACTCTAACTTCTTCATGTACTACTTGAACTAAATCAACATATTCAGGAGTCCAGTCAAATGGCATGTCAAATGAAATAGAGTTGTCTGATTGATCAAATTTGAAATTATCAACTTGATCATAGTAAGTTTTGACAACAACTGGAATGTCGGCATTGGCAGTTTGAATTACAAAGTCTTGATCTTGTGCAATACTTACAAAAGTTTCATAGCTTAACAAATTTGCCAATACTGATTTCGGACTGGTAGCTGCTTCAATATCAACACGGATTTGATACAATCCACCTTCCAGGAAGATTGGACCTGTAATTCCAGGTCTTGCACACATATCCAAGTTATCATCATTACATTCTATTCCCTGAACAAACAAGGCACCAGGAGCAGTAACATGCTCTGAACCATGGTAAACAGTACACTGATGTAGATTTTCCTCATTACAACCAGCTTTTGGTGTTATCTTAACATCTAATCTTCCATCTAAATCATAAAACAAGTTTCTAGCCAAAAGTTCGCCACTATGCCAAAGTTCTACTCTGTAAGTTACTTTGTCAAGATTAGTATCAGTTATTGTATCAAAGAAACGAACCTGCATATTTGCATAATCGACTTCACCAACAGTAATGTCAGATGGATTTAGTTGAGTGCTAACAGTTACTTCCATATCACCAAAGGAAATTGCAGGAGCTTGATCTCCGCCCAAACCATGTCCAAAGACATCAGGGATTAATGCAGGTATTGTGAAAATTCCGATAATTGTGATAAATAATGCAAACTTGTTATACAATGTTGAAATTATGTTAATTCCATATTTAAAGCTGGCATAGCATTTCTATGCGTGAAATTTTTTCAAGAATCAGAGTACAATTTTTATTCATCATTTTTTAAAATATAGTATGAAAATTCTTTTTGCGTTATTACTTGTTCCACTTTTAATCGTTCCAGCATTTGGTGAAACTCAAACACTACCTACAGACAAGAATACTTTGGATGTAAAATTAACTCATAGTGAAATTGTTGTAGGTGACTTGAACAATCTAAGAATAGATTTTCTAAATCCTCAAACAAAAGATATACAAGTACACATTGATTATGAAATAGAAATTTCAAAAGAAGGTGGGGATACTATTTTCCAAACTCCAAATTTGATTCACACATCTGAAGGTTCAGTTAAAGGGTTAAAGGTGGAGTTTCCAGAGGATGGAACTTATTCAATGAAAATTTCAATTGAAGGTATTTTATTCCAACCAATTCCTAAAGAAATAGTTTCTTTTGATATTCTTGTAGGTGAAGCTAATGCACAACCAATTGATGTTCCAGAGGATGATGAAAAAGTAAATGGTGAAAACGGAGGTTGTCTCATTGCAACAGCAACATTTGGTTCAGAACTAGCACCACAAGTACAACAACTTAGGGAGCTTAGAGACAATACAGTTTTGAAAACAAATTCAGGGATTGCATTTATGACAACTTTTAATCAATTCTATTATTCATTCTCGCCAGTTGTTGCAGACTTTGAGAGAGAGCAACCATTATTCAAAGAAGTTATGAAAGTAACACTTACTCCAATGTTATCATCATTATCATTACTAAATCATGTAGAGATTGATTCAGAACAGGAGATGTTAGGATATGGTATTTCCATAATACTACTAAATCTTGGAATGTATGTTGGAATTCCTATATTTGGAATTCTAAAGTTGTGCCAATTTAGAAAAAACTGAGATTACTTATTGGAGATTCCAGTGAGGTTTTTATGTATCCGATCAAGTAAACTGTTTAATGAAGACTATAGCAATTTGCTCTCTCTTCGTACTATTTGCAATGGTAGCTGGATTAGTTGCAACAACACCAGCTGCATATGCAGATCATCCAGAAGTCACAATCGTGCCAGCAGCAGGTTCTGGTGCACCAGGTTGTGAAGAAACTGCAGACGGCTGTTACATTCCAAGTACTGCAACAGTTGCTGTTGGAGGTACTGTAATCATGTCAAACACTGACACTGCAGCACACACTTACACTTCAGGAACACCAGATAACGGACCAGATGGTATCTTTGATACCAGTTTGTTAATGGCTGGAGGTTCATTTGAGTGGAGTCCAACTGAAGCAGGTGAATATCCTTACTTCTGTATGGTACATCCTTGGATGGTAGGTACGATAATAGCAGAAGCAGAAGGAGCTGACGATCATGGTGATGATGGCGGTGAATTAATGGTTTCAATTGCAGATTCACAAGTAATGGGTGGAACACAAATTGAACTTACATTCAGCGAATTACATGTCAACTATGACATTACTGCAACACAAGGTGGCGAAGTAGTTCTACAAGAAACTAATCAACACGCAATGGAATCAACAGCAACTCATCAAATTGATGCAGTTGGTTCTGATGATAATCCAATTGATGTAGAAGTTGTTTCTCTAGGAATTGGAGCACCAGGTGCTGAAGCAGACTGGACTGGACCAACAGGTACAGTTGCAACTGCAAAAGTTGTTCCAGAATTTGGTACAATCGTAATGATGGTACTAACTGTTGCAATCATAAGCATCGTAGCAGTAACTGCAAAATCTAGAGTAATTCCAAGATTTTAGGAATCCTCTTTTTCTATTTTCTTTTTACTAAAGCAATTATCGCTAAGATTATAGCTGCACCAGCAATTGATAATCCAAATATTGCAAAGTCATATGCTGCACCACCATCAGATGTTACTTCAGTTTCTCCAGACTTTAGTTTAGAAACATCTTGTTGCAATGATGAGATTGCATTCTTTAGAGCAGCAACATCAGCAGCACCTTCACTACTTGTAGGTGGAAAATCTAAGACCGCAGTTGGCTCTACATCTTCAATTGGGATTTTAATATCAACTGGAACTCCACGGATTTCTCCTTTTAGTTCAATCATGTATGTTCCAGTTTTAGTAGGAATAACTGGTGAAAAATAGTAACCAGGTCTAGGGTCAGAATTTACTTCAATTTTTTTTGTTGCACCGCCAAACATAGCAGTTACATCAACATCTTTGAAAGCACTTGTAACTCCTGTAAAAGTGCCTTCTTGTTCTCCACGTTCAATAACTTTTAGCATGAATTCATTTCTAATTCCTACAACTGGAGGTTCAATTCCCCATCCTGCTTCAATTTCATATTGTTCGACATGAACAGTAGTATGAGCAAATGAGGGGGCTATCATTCCAATAGAGAACAACAAACCAATAATTCCAAAAACTGCGATTTTCACTATTATCATTTCATGATTACACGTTATTATCTTTACGTGAATTGGTACAAAAATCGAAGTTGTGAAAACTGTTTAAATTATCATTGTTGCCCTGAAGAGTAAATGCAAAAGATTCTGATTGTTTTAGTAATGTTATCATTTATTTCAATTCCATTTGCGGTTGCTCACCCATTTACTGAAGAAACTATTCCAAGTTTAACGTCCAATTCTCCTGCTGGAACAACAGAAGTAATTGTATATTTTTCAGAACCAGTTGATATCAACTTTAGTGAACTCAGAGTATTTGACACAAATGGAAATCAAATAGATAACAAGGATACTAGTTATCATGAAGGAGAGTTATCACTTATCATCACAACACCTCCACTAGAAGATGGAGTTTATACTGTATCAACTAAAGTTCTCTCCAAAGTAGATGGGCATCTTGTTCCAGATGCATTCTTGTTTGCAGTTGGCGATGTTGTGATTGATCCTTCAATATTAGAAGATGTAGAACGACCATCAGAACTAATATTTTTACCTGAAGCCGGTGCAAGATTTCCAGGACTAGTAGGCCAAACAATTGTTTTGGGTGCAATAATTGCATCTCTCATAATTTGGGGAACGCAAAACAAACAGCTAATTAGAGAAGAATTAGACAAGGTTGGAAGATTCCACCATGGAAGATTTATGTCAATTACAGGAATTGGACTAGTTTTAATTTTCATCTCAAATATTTTGATGATTGCAGTACAAAGTGTTAGGCTTGGAGTTTCTCCGCTTGATGCAATTCAAACTGATTTTGGAATAATATGGGTGATGAGGATGAGTATCACCATAATTCTACTAGGTATTTGGTTTGGACTTGATAGAAGTAAGTCTCTATCAAAAAAGAATCAAATTCCATTGTTAGGAGCAATGCTTGCATTAATTGCAACATCAAGTATGATTGGTCATGGTGCAGCTAGTGGACAAACACCAGCATTAGTGCTTGATTATATTCACAATTTAGTCTCAGGAGTTTGGATAGGTGGAATTATCTATTTTGTTTTTATTTTACTTCCAACATTTTCCCAACTAAAAGAAACACAGCGAGAAAAGATGAGTTTGTTAATGATTCCACGATTCTCAATTGCATTCATTATTGCAGTAGGAGTTGTTATAATTACAGGACCAACATTGATGTGGTTCCTAGAAAGCGATATTGGATTGATTACAGAATCAGTCTACGGTCAATTAATTATTCTAAAGATTGCAATTGCAGCAGTGATAATTACATTTGGCGGGTTCTTTCAATTCAAATTACAAAAGAATGGAGAAGAGAATCTACAATCAGGAAAAATTTCTGTTCACAAAAAATTAAAGAAATCGCTTAAAGTTGACGTAGTGTTAGGAATCATTCTACTAGGAGTTGTTGCGCTAATTACAAATGGAACATTACCTGCGGGAGAAATCCAAAAAGTTGATGCACAAGAGATTGTTTATGGTTTCAAAACTCTAGAGTTTACTGAAAATACAAAATTTGACATCGATATTTCACCATTTTCAAGCGGCTCAAACACCATTCTAGTCAAAGTAAGTGACTTTGAAGGAAATCCACTCTACGATTCAGACCAGCTTAAAGTCAAGATATCAAATCCGTCAAAAAGTATCTCACCAATAGAAGTTCCAATGGTGAAAATCAAACAGGAGGAGAATAGACCAATAGAATTCCAAGGTGAAATGACATTTGGATTTTCAGGTGAATGGTTAGTTGAAGTTGAAGCACAAAGAACCGAGAATGCAAATGAATCAAAGCTTTTGAATTTGCTAGTAAAACCAAGACTGACAGATATTCAAACACAGGTTTTTGAATACGATTTACCAGAAGAATCAAAACCACTTTTCCCATTATATGATGGACGAGATACACTTTGGATAAGCGATGCATCAGCTCCACGTTTGTGGGAGTTTTCACTTGAGACTCTAGAGTTTACACCATACTCATTTGATGGGGAAACTACAACATTTCTAACTCAAGATAAAGATGGCAAAATTTGGTTTGTAGATACTCCTAGAAACCAAATAGGATTCTTGGATCCTCAAACTAAAGAAATCACAACAAAAACTATTCCCAAAATAATTCCTGAAGGAATTGTAAAAGGATTGGATGTTGTTGCAAATAATACACCCCTTTTCATCAAAGCAGACTTTGATGGAAACATTTGGGTAACTATAGTTAACAAAGACACGATTGTAAAATACATACCAGAAAATGATGAATTTGAAGAAATTGTTTTGCCTGGAAAAGAAAACTTACCATTTGCTCTAGCACTTGATGTAGATGGTAATGTGTGGTTTACAACTACTGGTGCAGGAAATATAGGATACATTGATCCAAAAGATAACCATATCACTCAATTCTCAAATGACCCATCATTACAAGGACCAGAGGCCTTGCTCTTTGACGATGATGGGAATCTTTGGATTGCAGAGCATACAGGCACAGCAATTACTAGATTTAATCCAGTTTTAGAGACATTTGATAGAATCACCGTGCCTAATGATGAAGCATTACCATTTGGAATGACATTTGACAGATATGGAAATGTGTGGTTTGCTCAACATGTCATAGATAGTATTGGAGCATATGATCCTGACAACAACAATTTGATTGAGATTCCAGTTCCATCAGAAACATCATTTGTGCAATTCATGACATCAGATGGAGACAACAATGTCTGGTTTGTAGAACAACAAGCAAGTAAGATTGGTACAATAAAAATGACAGAGATTCCAGTTACTGCAGCACAAGTTCAATCATCAGAAGGATTTGAATTAAAGTATACAGAACTTGCATCACCGTTAATTGCATTAGGAATTCTTGCAACATCTTTGTTTTATGTAAAGAGCATTAAAGACAAACGAAGACTAAATGACTTGATTAATTCTTAGAAAGTAATCCAGTTGACTTTATTCCCATAGTACCAGCCAACAATCCAATAGAAAGCAAAACAATTGTTCCTGCAGGAGTAATATCAAAGATATAGGAAATTAAAATTCCTGCAACAACTGAAAAAATTGAAAAACTAATAGAAATTATTGCAGTCTGTTTGAATCCTTTTCCATACATTATTGCTGAAACGTTTGGAATTACAAAAAGAGCAGAAATTAGCAAGACACCAACTAGTTGAATTGATGTAACAACAGTTAGTCCAGCCATAAACACTATGAGATAATTTATCTTCTCTACAGGAATTCCACTAACTTTAGCTTGTTCTTCATTAAACGTAGAATAAAGAAGTTCTCTAAATAATAACAAGACAACAATTAGAATTCCACCTGTCAAAGCTAGAATCAAAATTACATCATCAACACTAACTAGCAGAATACTTCCAAACAGAAAACTAAAGATATCAAGCGTAAATCCGCCTGATAATCCAATAATTACGAGCCCAACTGCAATACCAGAAGATAACAGAACAGCAATTGATGCATCACCAGAAATGTTGAATCGATCTTTGACTCTAGTTATTACTAGTGCACTAACAATTGAAACAACATATGCAGTCCAAAGTGGATAAATTCCTGCAAGTAAACCAACAGCAACACCACCAAATGAAGAGTGTGCAATAGCATCACCAAATAATGAATATCTTCTTAGTACAAGAAATAATCCAACAACTGAACAAAGAATAGCAATAGCAATTCCTGCAATAAGTGCTCTATGCATGAAACTGTAGGTTAGAATTTCAAAAGACATGATTAATGATGATGCATATGTTCCTGCATTGATGCTTCAGAATATTGTTTAACAAGTTCATCATTCGAAAAGAAGTCTTCAGATTCACCATGGAAGAATAGTGTACGATTTAGGCAAGCTACATGATTTGCTAACTGATTAACAGCATCAAGATCATGAGAAGACCAAATAATTGTAATATTTTGTTTAGAATTTAGTTCACGCAATATACTATAGAATAGTTCTATGCTTTGCTGATCAATTCCTGTTACAGGTTCATCGAGAATCAACAATTTTGGTTTGTGAACCAATGCTTTTGCAATAAAGACGCGTTGTTGTTGACCTCCTGATAATTCACCAATTCTTCTATTTCCCAATTCGTGAATCCATAATTGCTGTAAAATCTCATCAATTCTATCTGCATCAGATTCGTTTTGCAATCCCATTCTAACAACATCTTTTACTGTAACAGGAAAATTTTTCTCGAAAATTGGTTTTTGCGGAACATATCCAATTTGTTTTAGATAGTTTTTTGATTTTCTAATATCTTGACCAAAAAATTTGATTGTTCCCTCGTAATCAGTATGGAGATTCAACATGGATGCAAAAAGAGTTGATTTTCCTGCTCCATTCGGTCCGATTATGCCTAGAAAATCACCTTCATTGACCTCAAAACTAACGTCATCAAGAGCCTTTACATCAGGATATTTTACTGAGAGATTTTTGATTTCTACTGCTTTCAACACAATGCTTCCTTTAGATTTTCAAGATTGTCGTTCATCTTAGAAATGTAAGTTCCCTCATCAACAACTTCTAATGGAGATAATATCAAGACTTTACCTCCTATTTCATTTGCAATAATTTCTGAAGTTTTTTGATTTACAGCTTCTTCACTAAAAATAATTTTTATGTTAAACTCTCTTGCTTCTGAAATAACTTTCTCCAAAGTTCTTGCTGAAACATCTCCATGAGGATCACTTGCAGAGAGTATTGTGTGTTGAGTTAATCCATATTCATCTGCAAAATAAGAAAATGCATCATGAAAAGCTATGAAATCATTTGAACAAAAAGATAATTCTGTACGGATTTTTGAATCAAGTGAATCTAATTGCTTTATGTATGCAGCAGCATTTGTTTGATAAAAGTCTCTATTTTCAGGATCAGAATTTGAAAATGCATTTGCAATGTTTTGAACTTGAATTTTTGCAAGTACAGGATTTAACCAAATATGTGGATCACCTAATCTGTGATCATGTGTATCAGTAGTTTGTTCTTCATGTTCTTCATGTTCTTCATGTTCTTCTTCATGGGTTTCAATTAAAATTCCGTTACTAGTATCAACTATTGTTCCAGAGAAATTGTTTTCTTCTAATTTGTCAACCCAATTTTCAAAACCTATACCATTAATGATTATTAGATCAGTTGATTGCATTTGTTGTACATCTTTAATTGTAGGTTCCCAATCATGAGGTTCTACCCCAACTGGTATGAGTAAAGTTGCATCAACTCTATCTTGTCCAATGTTTTGAGAAAATTCATGTAATGGGTAAAATGATGAAATTACTTGCAATTTAGAATCATCTACAGATTCTGAAATTCGTGCTGAATCGGTTCCATAAACAGCAAGAGATGCAAGAGGGATTATGACTGCAATTGCAATAATTGCCATTTTGGTTTGACTGTTCACGAACAAAAAACTTCTAGGATTATTAATAAATCTATAAAATCTTAATAATATTAATTGCTAAACTTATAAGATAATTAATAACATTAGGCATATGCCGATAGTCTCAATCTCACTCAATGAGGAGATTCTATCAGAATTAGACAAACTACAATCAAGTATGGGATTTTCAGGAAGGTCTGAGGCAATCCGTGCAGGAATCAGAGCATTTGTTTCTGAAGAAAAGCAAAAATCAGATTTGTCAGGTAATATACACGCAATTCTTTTGGTAGTGCACAATGACGAATTTGATCATATTGTTTCAGGGATAACTCACAACTTTGAGGATCTAATTACAACACACCTTCACAGTAAAATTGAAAAAGAAAAGTGCATGGAGCTGTTTGTAATTGATGGAGACGCTGAAAAAGTTTCTACAATGACAAAAGATTTTCAGACAAACAAGAACATGGACACAGTTAGACTTGTTGCAATCTAAATGAATTCTTTCTTGTAACAAAGATTACAGATGTAATAGAAACTATCAATATTAGTAATACAATAGTACCAAATTCAGGTGCAACCATTATTCCAAATTCTGTTTCCTGTCCTGTATTTCTAATATTTTCAAATTTTATTGTTGTAGGACCTGTTTGGTCTTCAGCAAACGTAAATTTTTCAAATTCACCACCAACTGTTGCTACTCCAGATACACGATGTATCTCATCTCCATTTTGAATTATTACAAATGTGTAATCAGAATTTCTCAAAGGTTCGTTTGTTCTTGCATCCCTAATAGTAAAGACAAAGTTTGTTTCAACTCCTGGTTCAAGATCTATAGGATCCCATGACAGATTCACTTTGAACTCCTCACTCTTTGTAAATGCCTCTAATGGAAAAGATATTTTTTCATTTGTGTTTAAAGTAAAAACAATATTGTCAGGTAGCGGCTCATCAGATTTTTTCATTTCATTTTTTAGGAATCTTAGATGATCCTGCAGCAAAACAAAGTGAACTATTCTTTCATCTTCTTCTGTGTAATCATCAATTGATACTGAAGCTTTGAATAATTCAATTCCATTTGCATATCCAGTATAACTGGGGCTCAAAAATTCAATGAAATCTTTTGGAAAATGTACCTCTTCGTGAACAACTGGGACATGGGACATGCTGCCCTCACTCCAATCAAAAGGCATCTCAAAAGTTACCTGTTTGTTCTCAGGGTCATATTGGAAATTTTGGATTTTATCAAAATAAGATTTCATTCTAAATTCTACATCATTTCCTTCTGCATCCTCTTGAGGATGAGAAGTAGTCTCAACAAGTGTCAAATCTGCACGATATACGTCTGAATCTTCTATGATGTTTGTTGGTTCATCAATGGTTCTGACCTCAATTTCAAAAGTGAATAATCCGCCTGAATCAAAAACAGGGCCGGCAATCTCAATTGGAGATGATTTAGTTCCATGATATGCTCCCAGAAGAGAGTCTTGCTCTCCATTAATTACAAAATTATCATATCCTTGTTGTGATAGTACCGTTATTGGTAAAACGCCATTTTCTGTGAAAAAGTAATTTCTAAAAATCATCTCATTACTATGAAACAATCCAATGAGAAATGTCACATTTTTTGCAGGCTCATCTGTCTCTCTGTCAGTTGCAGTGATTGTGATCTGTTCTTGCTCATTTTCAAAGTACATCGGCATCTCAACTGAAATTGAGATTTCTTTTCCAGCAACATCTACTGATGAGATAGTATCAATTCCCAATCCATGACCATAAACGCTGCTAGCAGGAAATAGTAAGCATGCTGCCAAGGCCATCAGTGAAATTTTAGAAATTGACATCATGTAAAATCTTACCAAGGGTTATTTTATTGTCAGTAATTCGTTAACTTTTTGGAGCAATTCTTCCATTGTAGTTGCCTCTAGTATTGGTTGTAAGTCATTAGGATCTTTTGCTCCAAGTGCAGAAAGTGAATAGATGTAATCAATTGTAGGGGTATCAGTTGTAAGATAGTATTGCTCTAAAACATGGTCTAATGAATGAGGTTCAACTACTTGGGGTAATGCTTGATGGACAATCTTCTTCTTCCACAGATCTACTAGTTTTTCCCATTTCTCAAGAGAAATACTCTCATCTATTTCAGGAATCATTTCAACTTCAGCTTGAATGTACATTTTTGCTTCAGTTCCAACTTTTTCATGTATTTCTGAGATTTGTTGGTGACCTTCGACTGAAAGTGGATCATAGTTTTCAGGTTGAGGAATTGATGGCGGAATAATTTTTTTAATTTTAAATGAATTTCTCCCTAATGTCTCAATGTGGAGTTGTAGTCCATCCATTTCAACATCTTCACATTTTGTAATTTTTGCAATTGTGCCCACGTTCTTTGGAGAGTTCCAACCGCTAACAGAATTTGTCTCATCGATAAGACAAACACCAAACTGACCATCACCTAGCATACAATCATCAACTAGCTGCTTGTAGCGAGGCTCAAAAATTCTCAAAGGTAATTCCTGTCTAGGGAACAATACCAAATCCAACGGAAAAATCGGAATCACTCTAGTTTCTGCCAACAATGATGTTTAAACGTCTCTAGATATATGGAATACGGATTTCTAAAATCCGTTCTCATTTAATGTTAAACCCAATAATGCAGCACGAGTGTATTTACCATATTCAGCTTGCTCGAAATATTTTGCATTCTTGGTTTTATCAACGTCAGTTGAGATTTCATCAATTCTTGGTAGAGGATGTAAAATTATACTATCATCTTTCATTTGTTGGAGCAAGTCCAATCCAACAACATAACTTCCCTTTACTTTGAGATATTCTTCTTCATCAGGGAATCTCTCTTTTTGGATTCTTGTAACATACAAGACATCAAGATCATCAATGTGATCTTCAATGTTAGTTGATTCAGTATAGTCTAATTTCTTTTTGATTTCATATGTTGAATCAGATCTAATCCTTAGTGATTCAGGAGAAATCAATCTAACATCAACATCATAGTTTCCTAATCCATGCAAGAGTGAGTAAACTGTTCTCCCATATTTCAGGTCACCAATAATTCCAATTTTTAGTCCATCAATCTTTTTCTTTTCTTTTTTAATTGTGTACAGATCTTGAATTGCCTGAGTCGGATGCTCTTCTGTTCCACTTCCTGCATTGATAACGGGTTTGTCTGAGACTTCAGCTGCAAATCTACTAGAACCATCAAGAGGATGTCGCAAAACCATTGCATCAGAATAGATTGAGATTATTCGAACTGTGTCTGCAAGACTCTCTCCCTTTTGAGTTGAAGATGAAGTAATATCAGATATTCCTAAAGAGTTGCCTCCAATTGATGCCATTGCAGCTTCAAAACTCAGTCTAGTTCTGGTGCTTGGCTCATAAAACAAATATCCTAAAGTTTTCCCTTTACAAATCTCCCTTCTATCAATTGGATTAAGGGAGATAATTTTATCAGTAGATTCAAAGATTTTTTCAAGTTGGTCCTTGCTAAAATCCTTAATTGAGATTATGTCTTTTTGGTAGAACTCGTTCATTCTCTCAATGATATATACAGGTGGGTATACAAAGTATTCTGATGGAACAGTCCGAACTTATGGTTCGACGAATCAAAGAAGGCACTGTAATTGACCACATTGATGAAGGTAAGGGTATTCAGGTACTTAATGCACTTAGAATCGATGGAAGTGACGGGAGTCTCATCACAATAGCCCTCAACGTACCTAGTGGCAAATTTAAGAAAAAAGACATCATCAAGGTCGAAAATAAGTTTCTAAAAGATGATGACACTAACAAGTTGGCAGTAATAGCTCCAAAAGCAACTATCAACATGATCAAAGATTACAAATTGGTAGAGAAGAGAAGAGTATCACTACCAAATGAGATTGACAGAATATTTCGATGCTCAAATCCTGATTGTGTCACAAACAGTACAGAACGAATTGAATCAATCATGGACGTAATTGACAAGGAAGGTCGAGTTCTCAAATGCAGATATTGTTCTAGGGTGCTAGACGTAAACCAGCTAAAATATAATTAAAAAATTTTAAAAATTGAAAAATATGTTGTTTAGGACTACTGTCCTAAGATGATAAACATCATAACTATACCGTAGATTGCGATTGACTCGACCATACCTACGAAGATGAACACCTTAGATTGTAAAGCTGGGTTCTCACTAATGACTGCAAGACCTGCTGCACCTACTTGACCAAGACCAATACCAGCACCAAATGCTGCAAGACCGAATGCTAGACCAGCACCGAGAATTTTCAATGAGTCTGAACTTCCTGCTGCTCCGTCTTCTGCAGCGTAAGCAAGACTAGTAGATCCTGAAATAGAAATTACAGCTGCTGCCATAAGTAACAAGACTATAGTTTTCATGGATGAAGTGCCTCCTCAAAGTCCATATTTAAATCATGGTAAGATTGTTTCATACTTTTTCTAGTGCTTTCTTTTTGAAAGAACTTAGATCGTCTTTAACAGACTTGGTAAAATTCTCATGTTCGCTTTCTAGGGAACGTTTAGAATCTTCAATGATTTTTTTGATTTCTTCTTTGCCCATTATTATCTACTCTCCATCTTAGCCTTGACTTTTTTTAACTTTGCGAATTCTTCTCTTTCTCTTTCTTCAAGGGTAGCAATGATGAATCGTACCTTTTGTTGATATTGAGGAATGATGACATTTTCAAGTGCGTTAAGTAATTTCTGAGTTTTTTCTAATGCTTTTGCAAGACTGAAAATAGAATTTTCATATTCTGCTGCTTTGCAGATTTTTGGTAAGAGTTCTTTGATCTGTTTTGCACCTCTGTCAATTGAAGAGTTTGTGTCAGCAAATCCATATGGCATTGATTTTGTATCTTTTTCAGTAACAGATAGTGCAGGAATTTTTACATCTACAACTCTTCTGACATTAACATCCACTTCCATTACAGATGGAGTTGATTCGGCAACAGAGTCTACAGTTGAAGAACCCAATGCCAAGTATGCTTCATTTACAGAGCTATAGATGTCTTGGAGTGGCTCCCATATTCCGCCTCTAGCTTTTGAGGCTTCTTCAATCATCTCTTCAATGTTTTTTAGGAGAACTTTACGCTTGTCATCTAGAATTTTCTGCACCATTACGGCTACTTGACTAGATTTTTTGTATTTGAAAAGTTCAATTTTTGTAGCAGCAACATTTTGTCCAAATGACATTTTGCTACTCTTCCTTGTAATATTGTTCTACGTACTTATCTTTGATTTTTGTAATTTCGTTCTTTGGTAGTTTAGATACAATCTTCCATAAGATACCTAATGTCTCTTCAATGGTTCTATTCTCATCAGTTGCTTGTGAGAGGAATTCATTTTCAAAGACATCACCGACATCCATGTATTTCAAATCGATTTCAGTAAGTCCTGCTTTACCTACAATTCCTGCAAGTGCTCTGACTTCTTGTGCTCTAGAATATGCATCATAAACTTGATTTGAAATTTCACCATGATCTGCTCTGGTACTTCCTTCACCAATACCGTCTTTCATCAGTCTTGAGAGACTCATCAAGATGTTTACTGGTGGATAGACTCCTTGTCTGAACAAATCTCTACCAAGTACAATTTGTCCTTCTGTAATGTAACCAGTAAGGTCAGGAATTGGGTGAGTAATATCGTCAGAAGGCATTGACAAGATTGGAACTTGTGTAACACTTCCTTTCTTTCCGTTTAGTTTGCCTGCTCTTTCATAGATTGTTGAAAGGTCAGTGTAAAGATAACCAGGATAACCTTTTCTTCCAGGTACTTCTTCTCTTGCTGCACTAATTTCTCTTAGTGCTTCTGCATAGTTTGTCATATCTGTAAGAATTACCAGAACGTGCATTCCTAATTCAAATGCCAAATATTCAGCGACAGTTAATGCAACACGAGGAGTAATAATTCTCTCAATTGCAGGATCGTCTGCTGTGTTTAAGAAAAGAACACTTCTTTTTAGAGCACCAGATTCTTCAAGACTTCTTCTGAAATATTCTGCTTCACTGTATTGCACACCAATTGCTGCAAAGACCACAGCGAAATCATCTTGTGTACCAATAACGCTTGCCTGTCTTGCGATTTGGGCTGCTAAGAGGTTGTGTGACATACCAGAACCTGAAAAGATTGGAAGTTTTTGTCCTCTTACAAGAGTAATCATTCCATCAATTACTGAAACACCAGTTTGAATGAAATCTTTTGGATATTCACGTTGTTCTGGGTTCATTGGTTCACCGTTAATGTCAATAAATTTATCAGCAATAGGATCTGGCAGTCCATCTTTTGGTCTACCTAAACCATCAAAGACTCTACCAAGTACTTCTCTTGAAACTGGCATCTCCATAACTTTACCGACAAATTTTGCATTTGTTGCAGCAATAGATAATCCAGTAGTTCCCTCAAAGACTTGCACGATTGCTTTACCATTTCCAACTTCGAGAACTTTACCTAATCTTCTTTCACCATCTTTAGTTTCAACTTCAACTAATTCGTCAAATGCTGCATTCTCAACGTCATCTACAATAACTAGAGGACCTTTGATTTCTGCAATCTTACTGTATTGAACTCCGCCTTCTGCTGTCAATTTGATACTTTCACTCCTGTAATTGATTTGAATTCTTCTTGCATATCTGCATCTAGTTGATCAAGTTTTGGCATCTCATCATCTTTGACATCCATTCTTGCTTTGAGAAGTGTTGTGATACTTTTCATTGCACGGATATCTGCAAGAGGAGTTCCTTCCTTGATTGCTTGTTGACCTTTCTTGTAAAAATCAACTAGTAATTTCATTAGTTTGTATTGTTTCTCTGGACTACAGTAAGTATCAACATCATCAAATGAGTTTTGTTGTAAGAGGCCAATCTTTACCATTCTTGCAACTTCAAGAATTAATTTCTCTTCATCTGGAAGTGCTTCAGGTCCTAAGAGTCTGACAATTTCTTTGAGTGTATCTTCTCTTTGTAAGACACCATAAACTTCACTTCTGAGGCTTAACCAGTCTTCGTTAATGTTCTCACCCCACCATTTTGCAATATCTGCAAGATAACCAGAATAGCTGTTCATCCAGTTAATTGATGGGTAGTGTCTAGAGTATGCTAGTTTTGCATCCAATGCCCAGAATGTTTTGATAAATCTCATGGTGTGAGTTGTAACTGGTTCTGTAAAGTCACCACCAGATGGTGAAACAGCGCCAATTAAAGTTACAGAACCATCACGGTCAGGACTGCCTGCAGCTCTAACACGACCTGCTCTTTCATAAAATTCTGCCAATCTTGATGCTAGATATGATGGATAACCTTCTTCTGCGGGCATCTCTTCTAATCTACCACTCATCTCTCTGAGTGCTTCTGCCCATCTACTTGTAGAGTCTGCCACAAGTACAACGTCTTTACCCATATCTCTGTAATATTCTGCAATTGTTACACCAGTGTAGATACTTGCCTCTCTTGCTGCTACTGGCATGTTACTGGTATTTGCAACAAGTACGGTTCTGTCCATGAGTGGTTTTCCACTACGTGGATCTTTGAGGTGTGGGAACTCAACAAGTACCTCTGTCATTTCGTTTCCTCTCTCACCACAACCGATGTAAACGACAACTTGAGAATCTGCCCATTTTGCAATTTGGTGAAGTGTGACAGTTTTTCCTGTTCCGAATGCTCCGGGGATTGAACCAGTTCCTCCTTTTGCAATTGGGAAGAATGTATCAATAACACGTTGTCCAGTAAGTAGTGGAACAGTTGGATCGTATCTATTCTTGTATGGACGTGGTTTTCGTACAGGCCATCTGTGATACATTTTGAGTTCGATAGTTTCGCCATCTCCCTCAGTTGTTGCTAATACAGTTTCTAAATCATAATCTCCTTCTGATACTAAGTTTGAAATTTTTCCACCTTTGTGGTCTGGTGGAACCATGATAGAGTGTTCAATAAGATCAGTTTCTTGAACAATACCAATCACATTTCCTGCTGCGACTTCATCACCATTGTTAACTGATGGTACAAAGTGATATTTTTTGGTCATGTCAACTGGAGTAGTTGTAATACCTCTTCCGATAAAGGAACCAGAAGCTTCTGATAATGCTCTAAGTGGTCTTTGAATTCCATCATAAAGTTGTCCAATAATTCCAGGACCTAACAAAACACTGAGTGGGTTTCCGGTACCAACTACTGGCTCACCTGGTTTTAGTCCACTGGTTGATTCGTATACTTGAATGAATGCTACATCTCCGGTTAATCTAATTACTTCACCGACTAATTTTGAATCGCCGACAGTTACAGTTTCGTACATCTTTGCTTCAGACATACCGTCTGCTCTAACTGCAGGTCCACTTACCCAAACAATTCTACCTTGAGCTGCCATCTTATTCTCCTACTCCGAATTTGGATGCAATCTCTTTCCTTATTAAAGGCTTCAGACGTTCAATTCTTGCATCGATCGTATTGTCAAATGTCATTGCACCATCTTTTGATTTTACAATAACTCCACCAAGACAATCAATTGTATCAGAAGATAATTCAGCTCCTGAGAATTGGGATAGGGTTGATTGAACTACATCTTTGTCTTTTGCATTTGTACTAACTGTAATTTCTGAAGTCCCCAAAATTTGGGTTGCTTCTTCAATCATTGTTTTAATTAAATTAGAATAATCACCACTGCGATCGGCATTTGCAATTTGTTCAAGTGCTTTTGAAAATACCTTATCGACAGCATCTTCTAATGCCATCAATTGCTTGTTTCTAGCCTCAATATCGGCACTTCCAATAATCTGTTTTTCAATTTTGTCTGCCTCTTTCTTTCCATCTGCAAGAATTTTATCATATTCCTGTTCAAGTTTAGGAACAGAGTCATCAAGGGTTTTAAGGGATTCATTTAGGGCAGATTCAACATTTGAAATGACAGATTTCTCAGTTTGTTCAAGAATTTTGCTAATAGTGGTTTCTAAAGCAGAATTTGCCAATGAGTCGCGTAAATCCGTAATAGATTTTAATGTTTGGGAATTTGGCAATTCAGAAAGATATTAAAATCAAAGGAGTTACCGTTGGATTATCTTGGTAGTAGCCGATCTGAAACTTGGAAGTGTAATTTTACCGAGAAGTGAGTCTCCAAGAGCAATTTCTAGACTAACAGAATTTGAGTGGTTCCACAAAATCGATACTGAAAATGACTTAGTCACACCAGAAATTGACGATCTTCTGCTAGAAGCACAAAAAACATACCAATCAATTGATGATGTAGTTAAAGGACTCGGAGTTCCACCAACTGTTGGAATCCTAGAGATTTTGTTCAAAGGAACTATGATCAAAAAGAAGGATTATGAGATCGGCGAAATTGAGGACATGGTAGAAGATCTCAAAAAGAAGACCCCATCAGTGATTGACGAACCAGCAAAACTCCTAGAAGAGCAAGCAGATACAAAAAGAGGAATTGAAGAATATCGTTCATTAAAAGAGACTCTTGAAATTGCCAAAAAACTCAACATTGATCTTTCAGGATTTGGATTAATGAAATATTTCTATACAAATCTCTTTGTGATAGACTCTGCAGACTTTGAAGAAATTAGTAGAGCATTAGAAGGCATTACATTTTACAAATATGATTTAGAAAGTAAAGACAAAGCCGCAGTCTTGGTAATTTGTGGAATTGACGATTCTGAAAAAGCACTCAAAGTACTTAGAGGATTCAACGCAAACCCATTTTCAATCCCTGACGGCATGTCACAAATTCCATCAGAGGCATATGCCACTGCTGAGGCAAAACTAAAAGAACTTACTGCAAAACAGTCACTAATTGCAAAGCAAATTGCAAAAATCACAAAAAACATCAGACGTGACATTCTAGTATTACATGAAGAAGCACTTGTTGCAAAAGATGTTCTAGAGACTGTGAGAAAACCAGGTGGAACTAAACATTTTGCACTTATCCAAGGATTCATCCCAAGCAAGATGGAAGAGAAATTCAAGAATATCACAAACCAATGGACTTCAATAACTGAAGAAATTACAGATCCAAAACACCAAGAACAAGTTCCAACTTTATTTGATAATAAAAAATTCGTTAGAACTTTTGAAGTAATCACTGAAAGTCAGGGCATTCCTAGAAGGGGAGAAGCAGATCCTACACCAATGATTGCCCTGATGTGGCCAATATTCTACGGATTAATGTTCGCAGATTTGGGTCACGGATTGTTATTGATGGGAATGGGATTGTTATTCAAATTCAAAGGACAAGGTAATCTTTCCAGATGGGGAATGTTAATTGCCATTTCTGGTGCTTCAGCAGCTATTGCAGGTGTTGGTGCAGGAGAGGCGTTTGGTTATCACCTTGATCATATGGGACCATTAGAAGGATTGTTAGAAGAAGGAGGAGCGTTACATTCAGTAAGTTTCATTGTAGGAATTCTCAGTGTTGCAGAATTAACATTTGAACAAGTTATCAATATTCTCAAAGTTTCATTATTCATCGGAATCATCCATTTGGTTTGGGCAATGGTTCTTAGAATCAGAAGATTAGCCAGAGAAGGTCACAAGATTGTCATGTACTTGGAAGCAATTCCAAACATCACACTCTATGGAGGTATTGTAGTTATCATGATGTGTGCTATTGGTTCACAATATGATGTAATGAACATGTATTCCAAAGTTCACACAGAAGCTGTTCCATGGGTTACAATATTCCTAGGAGAATGGGCACAAGTATGGATTGTTACAAGAATTGCAGTAGTTATTGTAATTGCATCTATGGCATTGATGATGGTTGGAGGAATAATGCATGCAAAGAAACATCCTGAGGATGGAGGTTCGGCTGCAAATGTTGTGATGGAAGTATTCCTTGGAAAGACAGTAGAAAGCTTAGCTCACACAATTAGTTATGCAAGACTTGGAATTATGTTATTGGTGCACGCAGCACTCTTACTGACAGTAAACAATGCATTCAATTCACTTGGAGGCACCGAATCAGTTGGAGCGTGGGCAATGATTATTGGAGGTAACTTGGGAATCATGATGATTGAAGGATTGATTGTGTATATCCAGTCACTCAGATTGCACTTGTACGAATACTTTACAAAATGGTATGATGGTGGCGCACAGCCATTTAGACAGATTAGACCAGAATTAATTTACAACCAATTTGTTTGGAAAAGAAAATAAAATTTTAAAAAAAGAATATAGTCGTCTTTAGCTTTTTCTTCAGGAATTTCCTAAAAATGATTATGTTTCAACTAGATTAACTGAGATCTTTGTCATTGGTCTTGACAATTCATCAGGAAGTACGATTAGTAATCCGCCATTTTTGTCAACTCCATTACATTCTCCAGAGAATTTTTGGAAGTTGTTTGCATAACATCCATCATTAG
>REGH01000004.1:0-2605 GCA_003702495.1 Candidatus Nitrosopumilus sp. | reverse complement strand
ACTGAGATCTTTGTCATTGGTCTTGACAATTCATCAGGAAGTACGATTAGTAATCCGCCATTTTTGTCAACTCCATTACATTCTCCAGAGAATTTTTGGAAGTTGTTTGCATAACATCCATCATTAGAATAATGTTCAAAGTTTTCAGGGTATTGGAAATAGTACCATTGCTGAACATATGATGGTACAAAATAAACATCAAATCCTACGGTATCATCATTCACAGATATGGTATATTCATAATTCGTTGATTCCTTGGATGTACAAATGGGTACAAATTGAGCAAATCCATCAAGGAGTTTTTGTTTTTGAGACTCATCAGAATATGCATTATTTGGAATGGATACATCTTCTTTAAAGAAATTTAGATTATGTCCAAGAAAATCAAGTCCAGTCTTTGCATAATGGAACCATTGAGATTCACAATCTCGATAATCATATTGTACTGCAACAACTGGTTTGCTGTTAACATATTGAAGGCCATTTTGTCTTTGTTTTGCACCATGTTTTGTAATATCAGACTCTTCTTCTTCTCCTGGAATTATTTCACGTTCCCAAGTTGTTGTGACATCAACAATTAGATTTCTAGGATAACTTTTCCATTCAGGTTGGAAATGAACATAATTTGCATATTCATTTGTTTGACTAATTTTTACAGTATTTCTTGATTCTCTCCAAGTTGCAAAAGCATCATCAAACACCACATTAATTGAAAATAGAATTGCCAATCCTAACATCACAGAGATTATTGCTATCTTCATTTTCATTTCTCCAGATATACCATCAAGTACATTATTCTAATTAAAGTCATAGTAGAATTTCACGGATGTACCACTTTTCATCCGAATTTGTCTGTAAAAACAACTTTGTCTAATGGAAGTTGTCCACCTCGAGGCATAGCAGGTTTGACTTGTTTTCCAATTACAATCATCATAGTTATGATATGGTCTTCAGGTAAACAGATTATTTCTGCAACTTTTTCTGGATCAAATCCTATCATAGGATTGGAGTCGTATCCCATGGATTTGGCAGCAAGCATAATGGTTTGAGCTGCAATACCACAAGATCTCATTGCTTCATCTCTTTGCAATTGTTCCTTTCCTTCGTAAAACATTCCCATAGCAGGAACCAAAAATTCACGAGCTTCCTTTGGGGCATCCTTCCAATATTGTCCGGGATCTTTTTTCCATGATTTGAGGTCAGCACAAAGGACTAGCAATAATGAAGAGTCAGTTACCTGAGCTTGATCCCATGATGCAGAACGAATTTTCTTTCGGATTTCAGGATCTTTTACCAAAACAAATCTCCAGTTTTGCATGTTAAATGAAGTCGGAGATAAAACTGCTAGAGACATTAATTTTTCAATCTCATCATCAGAGAGTTTGTGAGTTGTATCATAGTGCTTTACCGAACGACGCTCTTTGATTGCATCAAAAGTATCCATAACTTTGATTAATTTTAGAGCATTAATTGGTTTTTGCAAAAATTATTTTTCTACAGGAAGATCTAATCGATTTCCCCACTCTCCCCAAGAACCCAAATAGACCTTGACATTTAAGAATCCAAGTTTTTTGAGAACTAAAAAAGAGTTGGCTGCCCTATAGGCCCCTTGACAATAAGTCACAATTTCAGTATCTTTGGGATAATCATACATTTTTGATAATTCCTCATCGCTTTTGAAAGTCCCATCTTCTTTGAGATTCTGACTCCAGTCAATATTGATGGCATTTGGGATATGTCCTGATTGAGCAGCCCTAACTGTGCTACCATCATATTCACCAGGAGAGCGGGCATCTAGAATTTTCATATTTTCAAGGTTATCTCGAATATACTCAAATCCAGAAATTATCTCAGGGTTGGTTTTGCCTGAAAAATCAGATGGTTTGAAACCATTTGGTTTTGTCTCAATGGTTAGATTTTCTTTTTGCCATTTTGTGATTCCACCATCAAGCATCATGACATTTTCATGAGAGAAATACATCAGCATCCATACTCCTCGAGCTGCAAGCATTCCAGAAACTGAATCATAAAAGACTACTTTTTTTTCAGGAGTTACTCCAAGAAATGACAATAGAGATTTTGATTGGTTATTGAAATTCTCAATTCCTTGTTTTGATGTATCAATCCAGTGAAATGCAAACAGATCCAAATGAACTGCTCCAGGAATATGACCTTCAGAATATTCTTTGAAAGAACGAGTATCAGCTAAAATGAGATTCGAATCATCTAGAAGAGAACTTAGTTCATCAGTTGAGATTAACATGATTTGGGTAAAATGATCAAATCTAAATTGATTTGGATTAAATAATAAAAAGAAGAAAAGAAAAGGGTTTTTTCTATTCGTTGACGTATGCTCTTTCGCCGTGTTGAGCCAAATCGAGACCAATCTCCTCTTCTTTAGGAGTGACTCTGATTCCGCCTGGCCATACTGCGTCCATTACCTTTAGGATTACAATGGTTATACCAAATGCATATCCAATTGAGATTGCTGCTGCAATGATACTGATTGCTTGGGTCTCCATTCCTTCTGGAGTTCCAGTCCATGCACCAATACCGTCTCCGGTATCCCAGATGTGTGGACTTGCTAATGTACCAGTCAAAATTG
>REGH01000026.1 GCA_003702495.1 Candidatus Nitrosopumilus sp. | reverse complement strand
GTATCTACTGCAATCCCATCAGGAGAAAAAACTCACTATGTTGATGAACAAATAATGGTCATGGCTGATATTTCAAACAATCAAGACGTACCGCAAAACTTTGCATATTTGACTCAGGTAAAAAATGATCAAGGTGTTGTTATATCCTTGTCTTGGTTAACTGGTTCTCTGTCTCCTAGACAATCATTCTCTCCTGCCCAATCTTGGACTCCATCTGAAACTGGAACTTTTCATATCCAAGTTTTTGTTTGGGAAAGCATTGACAACCCTGAAGCTCTATCTCCCCCACTCTCTATGATTGTAAATGTTCAAACAAGAAGTATGTGATTAGAATTTCTGCTTCATAATTCGGCAAACTCATCATCATTCAGTGATTAGCTTAGTTGTCGGTTAATCATCAGCAAACTTTCTTGATCTTTAATAGTATATTATCATTCATGTATCAGAACCTTTTTGATACTAGTATTCATTTTTCTAGTGATGGTTAATTTTGAAAAAGTCTACAAAAAAGTTGCGTTGCAAGTAATTAACAGATGTCATGGTGGAATTCGGATAAAAAGACATGGAAGAATTATTCAGGTTTATGATCCAAAACGTCACATATGGAGTGATGGGTTGGTGGGGTTGGTAATTAAAGAAGAATGTAAACTAGCAAATCTTCGAGATTGGGAGATTGCGCATGTCAGAAGGCATATCATTGAAGAAATGTTGTCTCGTTCTGATGACTAGTATACCACTTTTCTAATCAAATGAGGCTCTTTGAGCATAATGGTGTCATCTTTTCTAGAAGATAATTCTACTTGTTTGAGATTGAGATTTGTTACTACAATTAATGCCTCACAACGAGTACATAGAATGGTTTTCCCATCTGACCTTTCTTCCCTGACAACACCTCGTTCTAACCTGTCTTCTTTTTGACACGTGGGACAAAGTTTAGGTTCTTTAAGAATTGTAATTATTTCTTTGATAAAGATGGTTTTTCCCATGTTTCAATGTTTTTAGTTTAATGAATAAAGTGTATTGTTAATTGGCATCAGCAATTCCATTTTGAGTGTCAAACCGTTTTAATCACTCAAAGTTAGAATGAATGGTATTCAACGTATTTCCAATCTAACCAATTAACAAAATCTGATAAATTATTTTGAAAATATGTTTTTGTGTTTTTCTCAACAAAAGTTAAATTTTACAATAAATTTAGATTATTCTTGAAATTTTTCATACTAAATGTTAAATACTAAAATTTCCTATAAGAAATGATGTCGTTAGTTACAAAATCTAACGAATAAACTGCGTAGCCCCGCAGAACGGTAAAGGCACTCAAACATTGTGATGTTTGACCATGAGAGGGAATCTCTCAAAGTTCTGCAATTATGGGGTTGCGCCTTTTTAATTTCTAAAAATTGTTTGTTGCTCGAAAATTTGTTTATGTAACTATTTCATCTAGTCTGTCTTCTTCTTGCGCCCTTTTAATTTCCATGGCAATTCTTCTACCAACTCCAAATGTTTGTCCATATTGGTATTTTGTATATGGGCTAGTTGTCGCAACGATTGGATTTCCTGGAACACGTAATGATACATCATATACAATTAATTCCAAATCTTTTGTAATCACACTTTGAAGTGAGAATGGACCAATAATTCCTGGGGCGTATTCTCTTTTTACTGCATTGACAAACTTATCTCCCATCTTTAGCACCTTCTCTAATAATGACTCTCTAATGCTGGCAGGTGTGTGACCTACCTCGATATTTTGTAAATCTACATCAATGTCAAGTTGTTGTTTTGCAGGTAATGCATTAAAGTCCATGAGGTTTGTTTGGAGCCTTCTTTCAATTCCAATAAAGTCAACTTGGTTTGATATTGGAGTGTGGAAGAAATTAAAATTCATGTATGTACCAATTGCTAATTCTTCAATACTTGCTTTTTCTAGGTCTTTTCTTGCAATTACTCCTTGCTTAATTTTTTCTTCTGATGTTTTAACATAATCTTTGTAGGATGATACTGTAAAAAATGCTCTTTCTAATGGCCTGTTCTTTTCTTGCACTTTGACAATACAGGGTTTGTTGATTCTTTTCGGATCTTTGAATAATTTTGGATACTTTATCCTGGCTTTTTCTAACAAATAGTATTGCCCTTTCTTTGCGGTTCTTTCTTCAGCTTGGAATAACTTTCTATTTCCAAAGATTGGCACCTTGAAAGAATTCTCAATTGTTTTGTATCCCAAATAGACTGTAAGGGAGCGATGTGGTACAATAATTGTATTTGAATCTCTTAACTCCTTCTGAATTTTGGCTGAAGCCATATCTTTGAATTTATCTAATACTGTGATCTCATCAGCAATTCTGTTGAATCTCTGGTATGGCCCTTCTCTTCCTTTTTGACAAAATACTCTGGTTTGAAAATTCTCATCTTTTGCACCGTCCATTATTTCAAGTGCAGAATGACTTCCAAGAACACCTATTTTTACATCTGAGTACTCATTAACAATTTTCTTGATCTCAGAACTCTTAATCACATGATTCCTTGAAACTAGGATCTAATATAGCTAATTTTCATTTTCTAGGATCGCACTAAATCACAAGATTTTTCTGAAATTATCTTTTGAGATAATTCGTGCTTTATTCTTTTGAATTACAAATGGCAGGTGTGATACTACTAACTGCCATGGCTATTGGAGGTATTAGCCTCTGGGTAAAACGAAGACGCGAAAGAAAAGATTTTGAGGCATCTTTCAAAAATGATGAGCCTTCTATCTAGTGCCAAGGGTTACCTTTCATCTAATACATAAAATAGTCATTATTGTAATGTTCTTTATTGAAACTAATCATTGGAATAACTGGTAGTACTGGAGTAATCTATGGAATACGGATGCTTGAAACTCTCAAAAAACTAAACATAGAGACTCACTTGATAATGTCTGAGTGGGGAGCAAAGTGTATTCCTATGGAGACAGAATTTACAGTTGAATATGTGAAATCTCTTGCCACTCAAGTTTCTGATGAAAAAAATATGGCTGCTAACATTTCTAGTGGTACTCATAGAATTGATGGAATGATTGTTGCGCCATGTAGTATGAAGACATTGGCTGCAATTGCTAATGGATATGATGACACACTTGTTGCACGTGCTGCAGGAGTTACTATCAAAGAGTCTAGAAAGTTAATTTTGATGGTACGAGAAACCCCACTGTCTGCAATTCATTTAGAAAACATGTTGAAACTTTCAAGATTGGGCATTGTCATCTTGCCCCCTGTAACTGAATTTTACACAAAACCACAATCCATTGATGATATTGTAAATCATGGTGTTGGAAAATGTCTGGACCAATTTGATATTGACCACAATTTATACCCTAGATGGGGTTCTTCCTAAATTATAATTGCCACAATTCTCTTTTGAAAAAACATGTGTTGCAAATAGGGAAATTGTATACAAAGTTTTTTCAGATTATGAAAACTATCAGAAAATTTCCCCAAAGTTTTTCCCATCAATTCGAATTCGCTCTGTTAGAAATAATGTTGCAGTTGTCGAAGAGCATATGAATTTGGGTGATGAAGAGTTTGTAATCATGGCAAAACATGTTACTGATGAACCCGTACTACATGATGTCTATATCATTGGAGGTGATGGAAAGGGCTCTCATATACAAGAACAATTTATTGGAATTCCTGAAGGAACAAAAATCCTAGTTCGTGTAGATTTGAAACTAAAGGGAAAGATGAAACTTGGAGGAATGTTTTCAAAAAATCGATATCAAGAAAACTATGAAGAGATTTTAGACAATTTTATCAAGATTGCAGAGAATTAATCAGATTTTGCTTCTTTATCTTTAAAGTCTTTAAGTTCTTTTTCACCCTCAATCTTGCCTTTCTCAAATTCTCCTTTAGCTTTACCGAAGGTCTTTGCTAATTCTGGAATTTTTTTAGCACCAAAAATTAACACTACTGCAATAACGATTATGAATACCCATTCTTGACCGGCAATGAAATTGGCTAAATTCATTCCAAACATTTCTGTGTCTCTTTAACTAAAATCGGATTTAAGTGTTCAACTTTTTACGTTCTTTACGCTCAATCAGTACCATACCTGTGACGTACAATGCAATCATAGGTCCTGCAATAAACCACATAGTGACGCCACTGCCATCAGGGGTGATGATTGCACCAAAGATCACAATTATGACAATGGCATATCTGATGTTTTTTCGCCAAAAATCCGCATCAACTATGCCTGATGCAGATACTGCGTACATTACAAGAGGTAGTTGAAATGAAAATCCAAATGCCAACAAAAATTGTAATACAAATGTAACAAATTCAATTACATTGAGAAATGTAACTAATCCTGCTGATTCACCATATCTGTATAAGAATTCCAAAATGTATGGAATTACCAAGTTGTAAGAAAATGCACATCCTGTAATGAATAGTCCTAATGCTGGAATTGTAATACTTCTACTTACATTGATTTCATTTTCTTTAAGAGCTGGTTTGATGAATCCTACTAATTCTTTGATAATTACTGGCATACCAACCACAATACCGACAAGTGCTGCAATGTATACTTGAGCAAAGAATGCTTGACCTGGAGCGGTTTGAATTAATTGAACATCTTCTGGTACAAGATTTACTTTCATATGGTTTGTAATTTGAGCTGCAATGTTGTTTAGCGGTTCGGGTGTTGGATAGTAGAGTGTGATTTGGTTCACTTGAATTGGCTCTGCATGAAATGTTAGAATAAATACTGTAATGACTCCAATCACTAAGACAATTCTTAGTAATCTCTTTCTTAATTCTTCAAAATGCTGATTGATGCCATCCAACTCTGACATTTGATCACATTATGTTTTAAGCTATATCTATTTGCCGGGAATTGGCAATAGTTTTGCTTCAGGCAATCCCTCTTCTTTGAGCTGTTCAATGGAGACTCCTTCAAATTCTAATGAAATAATGGCTTTAGTGTTGAATTTTGACTCCATCTCTTTTGCCAAATCTGCAATATCTTTACTGGAGTAGATTTCTTGTGAATCTTTAAGGAAAATTCTTTCTCCTTTCTCCATCTCTTTTCCTCCATATTTTCCTTGAAGGAAACTGGTAATTGATGGCAGTTCGTCTCTACTGATATTGTTGTGAAAATAACAAATTCCTTTTACTGATTCATAGTCATATGCTGTTCCATTTCGATACATGAAAACTCCGATAAAATGTGCTTCATCTTCAGGTTCTCTAACACATTTGATTTCCCAATTTAACAAATTACTATCATTATACTTGAAATCTCCCATCTCATCTGATGTGATTTTCCAATATCGTGATCTAACCATGATGATTTATCACAAATCATCTGATATAAATTCCAATATTGCCTGGTTGAGGCTAGTATTGCTGTTGGAAATTTCTATGATTTGTTTTATATGAAAATACCAATTTTGACAATGAAGATCGAATGACTGACCTACAAAACTGAGTATGCTAAACTTTGAAACATACAAGATACGTTCAACTGATTTTATCAAAATCAGTAAGTTCTTCATATGTTTTGAATTGTTTTAGTAAAGGACAAAAAATGTCTAGTCCAAATATCACAATACCATTATTCATTTACTATCTCTATTTTTAATAACTAATGATAGAAAAGAAAAATCCTCTTTATCCAATTGAAATTGATGATTATCCAAAACTCTTTGATTATGTTTTGACTGCTAATGGATTAATGTATTTCCAGACTTTGAAGAGAAACTATGTTTTAGGAAAACACATGTCTCAAGATGAATACAATAAACTTCGATTATTGTATGTATATTATGCCACTGCAAATAGAAATACTTCTGAAGTATTTGCATGGCAGGATCTTTGCATAACTCTTGATGATCAAGGAATTATTGAAAAAGAGATGTTTCAATCAAAAGAAGACCTGAAAGATAAGAAACTAATCATTGTTAATCCTCATTACTCATCTGGACTATATCGAAAATATACTGAATTTATAAAAAACAAAATGAATTCAAAGTAACCGATTCTGGGCTGGGTATATCTGCACAACACAAGTCCTCAGAACCGGAAACTTTACTCATTCTCTCAAAATAAGTATAAAAACACAGAATTTTTCGGAAGATAGATTAACCTCAATTCCAATCTGCAAACTATTATGGCAACATATAACGTTCATGTAACTATTGAAAACAAAGCTGGAATTAGTGATCCTGAAGGTGAGACAATACTCAATGATTTAGTTCTAAAAGGAACTCACAAAACAGTATCTAAAATCAAAACTGCCAAAATGCTCAAATTCACAATCAAAGAGAAGGACAAAAAAACAGCACAATCTAAAGTCCAAGAAATCTGTGATGACTTGCGTATCTATAATCCAATGGTAAGTAAAGTTACAATTGATGTATTTGATGCCTAAGATTTTCCAGAATCTATGTTATCTAGCATCCCGTTAATCAAGAGTTTACTGCGTAAAAATTCTGCCAAGTTTGTTTGAGTAATGACTCCTGCTAACCTCTCATCATTATCTAAAATGATTAATCGACGAATGTTGTTGTTTAGCATCTTTTGAACTGCATCTTCAATTGGTGTTTCTGGAGTAACCCATTTGAATTTCTTTGACATAACATCTTCTATGTTAATTGATGATGCTTTTTGATCCTCAGCTGCCAATTTTTGAACAATATCTCTTTCAGATATTACTCCAATTGGCTTTTCATCTTTGATTATGACCAAAAAACTGATCTCTTTTTCTTTTAGAATACATGCAGCATCGTATACTGTTTTGTCGTATTCGATCGATATGACATTTTTTTGCATAATATCTCGTACGTGAGCCATGCGATCACGATTTTATTTGTGCTAATAATTTTTTCTAACTAGAGTCAAATTAAATATCGCGAGATCCAATTGTAATTGTGAAAGTAGGGGTTGTAGTTTTTCCTGGCAGTAACTGTGATCGTGATATGTATCATGTTTTAACTGATGTCTTTAATCTAGACGCTCAATACTATTGGCATGAAAAATCTCTCCCAAAAAATATTGATGCCATAATTCTTCCTGGCGGATTCTCCTACGGTGATAGACTTCGTGCCGGAGTAATTGCTGCCCACAGTCCGATAATCAAAGATGTCCAAAAGATGGCAAAAAAAGGAATCCCTGTTTTGGGAGTATGTAATGGATTTCAAATCTTAGTTGAATCTGGTCTTTTGCCTGGAGTTCTGCTCAAAAATGAATCTTTGAACTTTATGTGTGAATGGACAAATTTGATTGTTGAAAATAACAAGACTCCATTTACAAATCAATTCAAACTACGAGAAAAAATTCCAATTCCAATAGCAAATGGCGAAGGACGATACTATGTAGATGATGAAACCCTAAAAGAACTTAAGAAAAAAAATCAAATTGTATTTAGATATGATGAAGTTGTTAATGGTTCTTCAAATAGAATAGCAGGTGTTTGCAATGAGGATGGAAATGTTGTTGGCATGATGCCCCATCCTGAACGAGCAGTCGAATCAGAAATTAATCCCATTGATAACAAACCATCTTCATTAATCTTTGAATCTCTATTATCAAAAATGGGTGTAAGCAATTGAGTTTAGAGCCTCAGGAATTAAATGAATTAAAATCCAAAATTGGACGCGAACCAACCTCAACAGAATTACAAATCGTTGCTGCAGAATGGTCTGAGCATTGTTCCTACAAATCATCAAAACGACATCTCAAAATGCTTCCAATGAAAGGACCACTTGTAATTACTGAAAAAGGATATGATTCTGGTGTCTTAGATGTTGGTGACGGATATGTTGTCACGGCTCACATTGAAAGCCACAATCATCCTTCAGCTGTAGAGCCATATGGTGGGGCTGCAACTGGAGTTGGTGGTGTAATTCGTGACATTTTATCTGCTGGAACAAGACCTATTGCAATATTTGATGGATTGCGATTTGGGGATATTGAAAAAGATCAACAAGCAAGATGGCTGTTCAAAAATGCTGTTACTGGAATTGCTGATTATGGAAACTGTCTAGGAATTCCAACAATTGGGGGTGAAGTTGAATTTGATAGATGCTATGAAAATTATGCACTCGTGGATGTTGCTGCTGTTGGCTTTGGTAAAAAAGAGAATTTAATAAAAAATCATGCTAAAAAAGGCGACATTGTTGTTTTGATGGGCGGATCTACAGGTAGAGATGGAATCGGTGGTTCTCAATTTGCATCTGATTCCCTAGAGTCTGAAGACCGTTCTGCTGTTCAAATCCCTGATCCTTTCATTGAAAAATTGATTATTGAAGCAATCCTGGAGGCAAGAAATGAAAAACTCATTCATGCTATGAAAGATTTGGGTGGTGGTGGATTGTCATGTGCAATCTCAGAAACTGCTGATGCCTTGGAAATAGGAATTGAGATGGATGTAGACAAGGTACACACTAGAGAGTCTGATATGCATCCTGATGAGATTATGGTTTCAGAATCTCAGGAACGAATGTTAATTGTAACTAGTAAAACTAAATTCAAAAAACTGCAAGAAATATGCAAGAAATTCAGAATTGGTTGCTCTGTAATTGGTATAGTTAAATCTGACAATCAAATGCATGTCAAAAAGGGTAAAAAGACATTTGCAAATCTTCCAACTGATGTTGTTGCAAATGCAACATTACTTGATTTGCCATCAAAAGAACCCGCATATCTAAAGAATATTGAAAAAGAAAAGAAACTCAAACCAATTTCAGATTATTCTAAAATTATGATGAAATTACTTGCTTCTCCAAACATTGCAAGCAAGATTTGGGTTTATGGACAATATGATCATGAAGTTGGAATTAGGACTGTAGTAAAACCTGGTAGAGATGCATCCGTGCTAAGATTAGATAATGGAAAATTCCTTTCAGTCAAAATAGATGGCAATCCAAAACAGTGTTACATTAATCCCCGGGAAGGTGCGATTGGATGCTTTGAAGAAGCATGTAGAAATGTTGTTTGTACTGGTGCAAAACCAATCGGAATGTTAGATCATCTTCAATTTGGTAATCCAAAAGACCCTGAAATCTTTTGGACATTTTTAGAATCTCTAAAAGGATTGACTGACTTTGCAAAAGACTACAAAATCCCTTGTGTTGGAGGAAAAGTGAGCCTGTATAATGAAACTCCTGATGGTCCAATCAAGCCTACTCCACTAATTGGAGTCATTGGTCTGATTGATAAAACTCCTCAAATTCCTCAAATAATCAATAAAGATGATTGCTTGATAATTGTTGGAGAAACTAAAGATGAACTTGGAGGTTCAGAATACTTTGAATATATTCACAAATTCATTGGAGGAAAATGTCCAACAGTTGATTTTACTGAATCAAAGAAAAATATGAAATCTGTTTTAGAAATAATTCCAAAGAAACTTTTGAAATCTGTACATGATTGTTCTAAAGGCGGATTGGCAGTTGCTGTCTCGGAATTATCCATGAATAATCAGATTGGATGTAAAGTGGATTTGAATAAAGTTCCTGCTAAAAAATTAGATGCTGATAGAATCTTGTTTTCAGAAAGTCACTCTCGTTATCTCTTAACATTTGATAAGAAAAATCTCTCAAAAGTTGAAAAAATCCTCAAAAAGAACAAGACCTCTTATGAGATTATTGGTAAATTTGGTGGTGAAAAAATTCAATTTTCAAAGGGCACAAAGTCGATCATTGATCTAAGAGTTGATAAAGCGCAAAAAACTTGGTTAAATTCGTTAAAGGACTTGGTGCTACATGGATAAACCTCAGCATATTCTTGATGACAAGCCAAAAGAGAACTGTGGTGTTATTGGAATCTATAGTCTAAGTGGAACTAATGTTATTCCAATGGCAATTGATGCTTTACGTGCTTTACAGCATAGAGGTCAAGAAGCATGGGGTCTTGCAATTCCAAACAAACCTCCACTCAAAAGGTTAGGTCTTGTTTCCTCTGCATCATCTGAATTCAAATCAATTGCTGAAGAGTATTCTTCACCATGTGTAATTGGACATGTTAGATACTCTACCATGGGCAGAAGTTCATTGGAAAATGCACAGCCTCTCAAAGTAAAGGATCTTTGTGTTGCCCATAATGGAACCATAGCCAATGTCCAAGAACTATCGAACTTGGTAGGTGGATGTTCATTTACTCCTCAAAATGCTAGTGATACGTTGGTTGCTGCTCAAAGATTGGTTTCATTAATTTCTGAAAATGGTCAAATGGGTAAGGCATTATCTGTTCTCAAAAATGAGATGGTAGGATCGTATTGTTTCACATTCATCTCTGATGATAATTCTGTATATGCTGCACGTGATCCTAAGGGATTTCGTCCAATGGTTCTAGGTCATAAGGAGGCCGATGATACTTACATTGTTGCTTCAGAATCTTCTGCCGTATCTGCAGTGGGTGCTAAAATGCAGCGTAATGTAACTCCTGGTGAACTAATCAGAATGAGTAAAGATGGTCTTGATACAGAAATGTTTTCTGATGAGCCTAAACGTGCACATTGTTCTTTTGAATTTACTTACTTTGCTCACCCAACAAGTAACATGGAAGGAACTAACATCTATGTCGCAAGAAAAAATATCGGTAGATATCTTGCAAAAAAATTTCCAATCAAAGATGCCGATTTAGTTATACCTGTACCTGATTCTGCAAGACCTGCCGCATTAGGTTATGCTCAAGAACTAGGTGTGTCTTTTGATGAGGGATTGCTAAAAGACAGATATAGCAAGAAAGGACCACTGCGAAGTTTCATTGAACCTCATCAAACAGACAGAGTGGAAATTAACCGTTGGATTATCCCAATTAGAGAAATTATTGAGGGACAACATGTTGTTGTAATTGATGATAGTCTAGTTAGAGGTACAAGCTCCAAGGCTATTATCAAGGCACTTAGACGAGCTGGTGCAAGAAAAATTAGTATGGTGATTACTTACCCACCAATCAAATATCCTTGTTATGCTGGAATTGATTTTCCGTCTCAAGAAGAGCTTGCAACATTTTCTAATGGAAAAGATATGAATGATGAAGAAATGATAGACATGGTGAGAAAGGAAATAGGTGCTGACTTTTTGGGATACAATGATGCTGAAAATCTTGCAACTGCAGTAGGAATTTCTACTGATTCCATGTGTTTCACATGCGCATCTGGAAATTATGACTCTCTAGGAATCACTCCGGAGTTTAAGAGTAGAGAAGAAATCAAAGGAGAATCTAATTAATCATGCAAGCAATTTGGAATGGAGAGATAATTGCTGAAAGTGATGATACTGTGGTAGTTGAAGGTAATCATTATTTTCCAATTGATTCTATCAAAAAAGAGTATTTTGAAAAAACTGACATGACTAGTTTCTGTGGTTGGAAAGGAATGGCGAACTACTATTCTGTAACTGTAAAAGGCAAAACCAACAAAGATTGTGCATGGTATTATGCAGAACCAAATGATGCTGCTATGAAAATTAAAGGCATGGTTGCATTTTGGAATGGCGTTGAAGTAAAGTAACCAATTTAATTATTAGAATAACCCTAGGGTTTTTGTGAAACAATACACTGCATTGCTTTGCCTTGGTGTGGGAGTAATTGTCACAATTGGTGTTATTTTTGGTGCAGATTTTTTCAAATTCTCTGTAATCACTCAAGACTATGAGATTTTTGTGGATCCTCTTTTAGATGAACAAGGTATGTTTACCATGGGCAGAGTGACTATCCAAAATATTGGTGCCAAACCAATAACAAATCTTCACATAAATTTTGGTGATGGTGATATTTTGGATATTCAAACACTCAAAGTTGGACAAAAGATCATTGTATCTCCGCCTCCTGAAAACTCGATGGAATTTGTTATGATTAGCGCTGATAATGACATATTTGTCAACAAGGCATATCGTGAGATGCCAAAAATGGTAGGAATGATGGGGTCTTAGCAGTTAAATTCTCTAATGATTCAGTATTTTTGCTTGGAATTCCTTACTAGTGGAAAGGTAAAAGATCTTTATGATGTGGATGAGAGTACATTACTATTCAAATTCTCTGATCGAGTATCTGCATATGATGTAAAATTCAAACAAGACATTCCTCGAAAGGGGGAAGTTTTGTGTAAATTTGCTGAATTTTGGTTCAACGAATTAGATGTTCCAAATCATTTTGTAAAACGTGAATCTGAAACTGAAATCCTTGTAAAGAAAATGAAAATGCTTCCAATAGAATGCGTAGTTCGAGGCTATTTCTATGGTAGTTTGGTAAGCCGCTGGAAAAAAGGTGAGGTAAAAGTTCCAGAAGGAACTGATACTACTCTAGCTGCGAAACTTCCTGAGCCAATATTTGATCCCACAACAAAATCTGAACATGACATTCCAATCGACAAAACAAAAGCACTTGAAATGAAACTAGTTTCTGAGGAACAATACAATTGGTTGGAAAAAACTTCAATTGAAATTTACAAAAAGATGGCTAAGATTGCCGATAATGTTGGTTTTATTCTTGCTGATTTAAAATTAGAATTTGGTATTTTAGAAGGGCAAATCACTTTGGGCGATTCAATTGGACCTGATGAGTATCGTTTGTGGCCCAAAGAATCTTTTGAAGTTGGTAAAATCCAAGAAGCATATGATAAACAACTTTTACGTGACTGGTTAACTGAAAAAGGATATCAAAAACAATTTGATGATGCACGTGATGCAGGAGATGAACCTGTTGCCCCTGAAATTCCATTTGAAATTATTTCAAAAATGACAGAACGTTATGTTACTGCATATGAAAAAATTTCTGGAAAATCCTTGTAAGTGCTTTTTTGCGTTCAGTGTTGACTAGAGGTTAACTTTCAACTCGAATTGTGTTTTTGAATATTCACAAAATTATGTCCAGACAACCTATTTTGAGACCTTTGTCCCATGATCATGGGTTTTTTGAGATTTTACAAAAAATGTTATACCGCTACCATAATTCTTTATTTAATACAATAAACATTGTAGTGGTATTATTTTTATTGATTGCATTACAATAATTATCGTAGCTGCTATGATTAATTTAGTACTGCTATGAATTATTTAGAAATGAAAAAAAATTGATGCGATTAGACAAAAAAATATGATACAAGGATCTTTTAGATCAGAATCAAAGGTAATCTCAGTATGTCTACATTATTAGAAAAGCCAATCAAAGTAAATCGTATTGTTACGACAAGTGTTGAACACGCACGAGCAATTGAAGACCCTGCACGTGCAAAAATTGTTGAGATATTATATCATCAAGCTCTATCTGCTGAACAGATTACATCTGCATTGAAAAAATCTGGATTCAAAAAAGCATTAACTACAATCCGTCATCATTTAGAAATTCTAAAGGAATCTGGATTAATTGAAATTGTAAAAATTGAGGAATCTCGTGGTGCCATAACAAAATTCTATAGCACCTCAACAAAGTTACTTGGTTTTGAAACTCCTGATGATTTTGACTCAAAATACTCAAAACTCATCGACAACACATCAACAAAAATCGAAAAAATCCTTAAAGGATTAACACCAAAAACTGCAAAATCAAAAGGAAAAAAGTCTGAAGAATATTCTCAGTATTTGGTTATGGAGATTATGAATCGTGCCATGACAAACGTACTTGAGAATTCTAGCAAAAAATAATCGTTACACCTAAGTATTTCTTCCAAGAAATTCTTGTATGGTTCGTGTATTTTACAGCCAAAAAACTGAGGATCTCATCGAAAAGATGACTCTTACAAATTGGCGTCAACACGTTACACAAGAACTTGGTCAAGAACATCAGAATATGTCTGATAACTGGAAAATGTGTGCAATTGGAGAGAGAATAAAGATTGAAGGCAAGGATCTTGAATCCATTAAAGATCTTTCACCTGAGGCGATCCGATTAGGATATGATTTTTCAGTTGCTATGCAAGAAAAAGACAATGAAAAAGCACTAGAAATAATTACAAAAATCGAACAACTTCCAACAATATGGCGAGATGAAGTAAATGGATAACAAAGCTGTAAAATTATTTTCTGAAAAAAATCTTGTCTATATTGCAACTGTTATGAAAGATGGCTCTCCACAAGTTTCTCCTGTATGGGCAAATTATGAAGATGGTTATATTTTGGTAAATACTGCAGAAGGTAGGGTAAAACACAAAAATGTTTTACGTGATCCTAGAGTTGCAATTTCTGTTACATCCAATGATGACCCACTTGACATGACAACAATTCGTGGAATTGTTGAAGAATTAATCCCTGATTATGATTACAAACATGCAGACAAGTTAACACAACAATACATGGGACGTGAGCATTATCCTTTCAAACGTGATGATGAAAAAAGAGTTATTCTAAAAATAAAACCAAACAAAGTTTTTGTTTTGCCTGAATTGATAATGTCAGACTAACAATTTCAAATGTTTCTAAATTCGAATTTAGAAATATAATAAATTTAGTATGTGGAAAAAAGGTAGCCTAGCAGCTTAACGTCGACGTTTTGCTGCCTTTCTCTTTGGAGCGGCTTTTCTTTTAGGAGCTGCCTTTCTCTTTGGAGCGGCTTTTCTTTTAGGAGCTGCCTTTCTCTTTGGAGCGGCTTTTCTTTTAGGAGCTGCCTTTCTCTTTGGAGCTGCTTTTTTAGCTGCAGTTTTTCTCTTTGGAGCTGCTTTTTTAGCTGCAGTTCTTCTTTTAGGAGCTGCCTTGCTTTTAGCTGCAGTACGTCTTTTAGGAGCTGCTTTTTTAGCTGCATTTCTTTTACGTGCTGCTTTTCTCTTACGAGATGCTGCTGCTTTTTCGGCTTCAGCTGCTTTTTTAGCTGCATTTCTCTTTCGAGTTCGTGCTGCTTTTTTAGCTGCTTCAGCTCTTTTGGCTTTAGATATTGCCATGATTTTTTTCAAAAATTGTATGTGTTATATGGTAAAAGTCATACAATATTACGTAATCAATAGAAAAATTTGACAATTATTTCACATTTTTTATAATTGCGATCAACAATTTGTTATGCAAATTACTGCCACATCAACTGTTGATTGTTCTTTTTGTGGTCGAATAATTATTTTGTAAGTTTCTTCTTCATTGAATGGAAAATCAAACTGTGTTGTTTTTTCAACTGATTTGCCTGGCTCTAATCCTTCTAAAAGAAGATCTTTTGAAGAAAATTCACCATAAACTGCTTCATGTTTTTGTTCTTTTTCATCAACGAAATGGAATTGTCCACCTGAGAGGACTGTTTTTTCATCTCCTATGTTTTTAGCCGTGATTCCTATCATCACAAACGTATTTTCTGGCTTCGTTTCTTTATCTCCTTCATGTGTTCCTTCAAATGTGACTGTGTATTCTACAGGCCCTACTATAATGGGCTCTCCTGCAGTGGTTTCAATAAAGTTCACCTGATATTCACTATACATGTACATGGCAACTGCCATTGAAGCAATTATGGCTCCAAATAATATCACAACAGCTA
>REGH01000025.1 GCA_003702495.1 Candidatus Nitrosopumilus sp. | reverse complement strand
CTCTACGTCCGCCTCTGTCATCTCTACGTCCGCCTCTGTCATCTCTACGTCCGCCTCTGTCATCTCTACGTCCGCCTCTGTCATCTCTACGTCCGCCTCTGTCATCTCTACGTCCACGATTATCTCTAAAGTTACCACCATCTCGTCTAAATGATTCTGGTCTTCTGGTGTCTTTTTCAGTTGGATTCTCGTATTTCTTACCAATTTCATCAACTCTGACATTGAGTTTTTCAAGTAGTGTGCTGTTTAGACCCTCGCCATAGACGTCAACTCTGGCTGCAATGACTGCCTTTGCAGCAATAGCCCGTGCAATCTTACCTCTTTGCCATCTTGGTGCTGCATGAACCATTGCATGTTGGAACAACAATCCGTGTTTGGGTGGTTGAGAACCAGTCTTCAATGATCTAAACAATGCTTTTTCTGCTCCGAGAACTTGGATTGTACTAGCTGGAAGTGATGCCAGTCTTTTCAAACTACCAGCTCTTCCTAAAATTCTTGCACCTACTGCAGTACCAAGTATTGCAGAAAGATTTGGTGCAATTGTTTCCATTTCAGATTCTACATGTTCTTCAAGTTTCTTACGCAAATCATGAAAATCTAAAATTTGTTTTGCAATTGATTGAACAATTGCAAGATTTACATCCGAGATATCTCCTCCTCTGCTTTTTGTAGCAATTAAAGATAACATCTCAACTTTAGATTCTGGAAAACCTGCATCCTCAAAAATTTGTTTTGTTAATGATTCTCTTTTTCCTGCCATCACAATTTGTGCATATCCATTAATGCTGTCAATAATATTATCTAATTCTGGGAAATGTAATCCATACCATTCTCTTAATCTTGAACTAAGAGCATTTGCAATTTTATCAATTTCATCTAATGAATTGATTGCTTGAATAATGTGGAGATCTGGACTTTCAGATACTTCTGTGACTTTTGATGATGATAACCCTAAAGCAAATTCTCTTAGTTTTCCCAATGCATCTTGAGGATTTGATGCAAAGCCTGAATCCACAATAATCTCTGGTTTTGATGACTGAATTCTCTCTAACTCTGAATCCTCCATTATTTGAGAATCAATATTATTTTTTTTCAAAATTGCAAGTAATGAATCATCACTTACTGCAACTCCTCTTTGAATTGAAGCTAGATAATTGATGAGTTCATTTAATTTTGATTCCTTATTTTTTATTGCAAGGTACTCTTTTACAGGATTTGAAAATGAAAATGCTTTTTCTAGTTTTTCATCATCAAAAACTGAGATTCCCAATTCTGTTAAAATCACAGAATACATGTCTAGTTCAATCTAAACCACCTTTAAAAAAGGTACTAGAATCCCAAATCAACTGTTATATTCGAAACTACCCTCATTAATCAAAGTGGAGCCCAATCTTGCAACTTCCATAGGTCCAATTCAATTAGACAGGCCTGTAATGCTTGCATCTGGAATTCTAGGGATTTCTTTAGATGTTTTTAATCGACTATATCGCTCAGGAGCAGGAGCTGTTGTTACAAAATCACTTAGCACCGAACCTTGGGAAGGATATCCAAACCCAACTATCTTTAGTGTAAAAGGTGGTGGTTGGATTAATGCTGTAGGTCTTTCAAACCCTGGTGCAGAAAATTTTTCAAAAATGATTGAGCCAAACAAGGATGTACCAATTGTCGTAAGTCTTGTAGGTTCAGTTCCTGAAGACTTTGAAAAGATGATAAAACAATTTGAAAATTGTAAAGTTACAGCATACGAGTTGAATTTGTCTTGCCCTCATGTGGCAAAAGTTGGCTTAGAGGTAGGAGATGATCCTGAACTAGTAAAGAAGATTGTTTCTACTGTTAAAAATTCCACTAACGTGCCTGTGATTGCCAAAGTTGGTCTGGGAACTACTCATTATCTTAACACTGTAGGTACTGCAATAGAATCTGGAATTGATGCAATCACTGCCATTAACACTGTTAGATCAATGGCAATTGATGTTGAAACTCAACGACCTATACTTAGCAACAAATTTGGAGGACTGTCTGGAACTCCAATCAAACCAATTGCATTAAGATGTGTTTATGAAATTTCTTCCAAATATGATATTCCAATTATTGGATGTGGTGGAATATCTACGTGGGAGGATGCAGTAGAATTTTTCTTAGCAGGAGCTTCATCTGTACAACTTGGAAGTGCAATAGGAGATAATTGGATAGATGTATTTAATGAAATCAATACTGGAATATTACGATACATGGAAAAGAAAAATTATTCAAAAATTAAGGAGATGGTGGGTCTTGCAAAGAAATCATAATCATACAACAATTGTTACAGTTGAAAAAGTTATAGATGAAACTCCAACTGTTAGAACTTTGGTTTTCTCTGATGAAATAATGTCAAATGTTCTTCCAGGACAATTTGCAATGGTTTGGATTCCGGGAATTAATGAATTACCAATGAGTGTTATGATTTCAGATGAAACTGGTAAAGCAGCATTTACCGTCAGAAAACATGGTGCAGCATCTACTGGTTTGTTTAATGTAAAGATTGGAGAACAAATTGGAATTCGTGGACCTTATGGAAACTCTTTTGATCTCAAAGAAGGAAAACTTTTGCTAGTTGGTGGTGGAACTGGACTTGTTCCAATGATGCGATTACTAACACATGTAAAACCTACTGATGATGTTACTGTCCTAATTGGTGCAAAATCTAAAGACGAAGTATTCTTTGAAGACTTGGCAAACAGACTTTTGGCAAATAATCCTCACAAAGTAATTGTATCTACTGATGACGGAAGTTATGGCGAAAAAGGCTTTGTCACTGATTTAGTTGAAAAGCACGTTGACCAAACAAAATTTGATGGAGTCTATGTCTGTGGCCCAGAAATAATGATGTTCAAAACTGTCCAATCTGCTCATTCCAGGGGTATCTTTGTTCAGGCTAGTCTTGAGAGGATGATGAAGTGTGGTGTTGGAATATGTGGCAGCTGTTGCGTAGGTGAGGATCTAGTTTGTAAGGATGGAACCGTCTTTGATGGCCAACATCTGTCTCAAAACAAGGAATTTGGTAAATATCACAGAAACAAGGCTGGAATCTTAGAAAATTATTAAATTTGACCAGCAAGGTTTAAAATAAATCATAAAATTAATTTCGTGAAGGGAATGGGAACTCCAAAGATCGTTTTAACTGCTGATAGAACATTGATGTCGCCTTATAGGGGATTATCTCTTGCGACATTTTTTGGATGTGCACCAGCTATTGACCCTAATAGAGACCCAAAGAGCTTTTGGTACAAGATTCTTGGAAAGCAAGTAACTCCAAAAGTTCTGTTTGATTTTATCTGTAATTATATTCCTCACACAAATGGTGTTGCAAATTATGCTCCATATGGTTTGAGAAAACTTGAAGCCGGTTTACTTAGAGATGGATTTAGCAGACAGGATGTTGTTGTTGCACACCCAGATCACATTGAAAAATTCATTGGACCTGAAACCCTAGTTGTTGGAACATATGAGATGGATCCACTTGGAATGGGACCTGTCACTATGACATTCACATATGGTAGAAAACAAACATCATACGATGAGTATTACAACACCGAATTACATCATAGAATTAAAGCTGCAAAAGCTAAAACCGGCAGTAAAGCCAAAGTAATTTCTGGTGCATCTGGAACATGGCAATACAACTATGATCCAGAAAAAATTGAAGAGTTTGGAATTTATGCAATCTTAGAAGGTGAGCTTGGTGGCATTGCACCTGAAATTGATGGACATGCAGGAAGATTCTTCAACTATTTGATTAACGGTGATTTCGAAAATATGGATCCTTTCAGAAAGAGAAGTGATTTCAAAGTTAACATTAAAGAATTTGAAAGAAACGGCAAAAAAATTCACGGAAGATTTGTCAACTTTTGGGATAGACCTGACCTCGAAGAAATTCCAGACATTGTTGAACCCAGCATGCATGGAATGATTGAAGTCATGAGAGGTTGTGGACGCGGATGCAAGTTCTGTGATGTAACATTACGTTCATTGAGGTACTATTCTCCAGAAAAAGTCAAAAAAGAAATTGAAGTTAACATAAAGAAAGGTGGTTCCAAATCTGCATGGGTTCACAGTGATGACATTTTCGTTTACGGTATGGATCCTAGAACTGCAAAAGGAATGGAGCCAAACAGAGAAGCATTAGAAGAACTATTCACTGCAATCATGTCCACTGGTGTTGAACATACAAACCCAACACATGGTACATTAGCAGGTGCAATTGCCGATGAAAAATTAATTCCAAATCTCTCTAAAATTATGAAAGCAAGTCCGGACAACATGATTGGTGTTCAAGCTGGATTTGAAACTGGAAGTTTAAGATTAATTGGTAAATATGCTGATAGAAAACTTGCACCATACTCTCCTGATGAATGGCATTGGGTTGTAAAAGAGGGTGTTAAGACCCTGAACCAAGATTATTGGATTCCAGCATTTACTTTGATTATGGGATTAGACAATGACGAACAACCAGAGGATTCATGGGAAACAATTCGTTTAATCAGTGAATTAGAACGTGAACAACCTGAATCAATGTTTACAACAACTGCCTTGACATTTGTTCCAATTGGATTATTAGAAAAATCTGACTTCTTTAACATTGGAAACGAGATGACTCCTGCACAATTAGGTGTCCTTTACAAGACATGGCAACACAATTTCAAATATGGTATTCAAAAATTCATGACACGAACAGGCTCTAAAGGTCCTCAGAGATACTTTTTCAATGCAATTGCACGTTCTCTTGGTGGTGTCCCATTGGGTGCAATGGAGAGATATGCACGTAGAAAGGGTCGTGAACACGAACACGTCCTTGATACTGTAAAGGCAAAGTACCGATAAAATTCCAAATACATAAATTCGTTAATTTGTGATGTAGATTATGGCAACTCACGGTTCGCTTACCAAAGCAGGAAAAGTAAGAGGACAAACTCCAAAGGTAGAAGGACGTAAAATTGTAGGTACCAATTCTAGTCTTAGGAACAAGAGTAATTTCAAAAAGAGATTTGTCTTAGGTAGATTCCCTGGTCAGAACAAACCTGGACAAAGAAGAAAGAGACGATAGTCAATTTTTTCTAAAATTTTATCATTTTACGATCATTTTCTAAAACAATACTCTTATAAAGTACTGGTACCGTACCATACGGTATGGTAGAAGATTTAAGATTAGATAGTTTAGAGGGCGTAGGTCCTGTAACAACTAGAAAATTATCCGATGCAGGTGTCCACAACGTCATGGACCTCATCGTCAGAGGTCCTGTAGAAATTGCAGAAATTACTGGAATGGAAAAAGACACTGCTGAAAAAATTGTCAATAAAGCACGTCAACATCTAGTTGATGGTGGAGTAATTGCTAAACACTTTACAAGTGCAAGTGAAATTTACAAACACAGACAAAGTATTGGTAAAATCACAACTGGTACAAACTGTCTTGACACACTATTTGATGGTGGTCTAGAAACACAAGCACTAACAGAAGTTTATGGAGAGTTTGGTTGTGGTAAAACACAATTCGCACATACAATGTCTGTAATGGTTCAAAAATCAAAAGAAGAAGGTGGCCTTGAAGGTAGTGTTTTGTACATTGATACTGAAAACACATTCAGACCTGAAAGAATTGTATCTATTGCTCAAGCTCATGAGATGGATCCAGAAAAAGTTCTAGACAACATCATTGTTGCTCGTGCATACAACAGTGCACATCAAGTACTGATTCTAGAAGAAGCAGGTCCAATTATTGAAGAAAATAACGTAAAACTAATTGTCGCAGACTCTGCAGTTGGATTATTCCGTTCTGAATATCTTGGAAGAGGAACATTATCCACCAGACAACAAAAACTAAATCACTTTGTTCACTTGTTGTCAAGAATTGCAGAAACTTACAACTGTGCTGCAATTGCAACAAACCAAGTTATGGCATCACCTGATGTCTTCTTTGGAGATCCAACTAGACCTATTGGTGGAAACGTAGTTGCACACACTAGTACCTACAGAATCTACTTTAAAAAATCTGGTAAGAAGAGAATTGCTCGAATGGTAGATAGTCCTCACCATCCTGAGGAGGAAGTAATCTTCGCTCTAGGTGAAGCAGGTGTCATTGATCCTGAAGAGGCTGAGAAAAAGACCAAAAAGACTACCAAAAAAGCAACTAAAGCCACTACAAAAAAGGCAAAAGAGCCTGAAGTGGAAGCAACAGTAGAAACTCCAGAAGAATCTACAGAAACTCCTGAAGTAGATGCAACTCTTGAAACACCAGAAGTTGAAACTGCTCCTGAATTAGAAACTGTAGAAGCACCTCCAGTAGATGCTGAAGCAGATGACTTAGAACCTGTAGAAGAGTAGCACTCTCTACTTTCCTTTCTTTTGAAATCTATGAATATTCCTTTTTTGTAATTTTTGTATGACCAAAACCAAATGTATTTTGTTTGACATTGGGGGTGTGTTAGTTGATTGGCACATGTCTTGGATAACATCTGAAGTTTCCAAACGATTTGATATCTCAGAAGATCTGATAATTTCCGCATTTGATGAACATTTACATAAATTAGATTCTGGAAAAATTGACGAATTCGATTTTTGGCAAAATATTGCAATTGATACTAAATCTGATTTGTTGAAAAATAACAAAGAATCTCTTTGGGATACTTATTTTAGAAAAAATGCAATTCCAAAACATGATGTAAAAAAACTGAGTATTGATTTAAAAAATAATGGATTTACTATTGGAATCATCTCAAATATTGAAAAAGTAACTCATACCATAGTGGATGATTGGGATATGCTGTCTCATTTTGAACATAAATTCATGTCTTATCAAATTGGTTTTTCAAAACCTGATCCTAGAATCTATGAACATGTGATTCAAAAATTACCTTATTGTGCAGATGAAATGTTATTCATTGATGACAAACCATCTAATGTCGAATCTGCAAAAAATTGTGGTATTTCATCTATTCATTTTACAAATTTTGATAATCTCCAATCCTCTTTAGAGCAATTTGGAGTAACAACCTAGCCTCAATTTCTCAATTTCTTGCTGATTAAATTATAATATCATTTGAATAATCTTGAACATAATGACAGACCTTTATCGGTTATTTCCTGAAGAGATGGAAAAACTTGTAATTGACATGGGATATCCTAGGTATAGAGCAGACCAAATCTTACTTCCATTATACTACAAATTCCCAAAAGACATCAATGATATCCCTCAACTACCAAAAAAACTACGAGAAGAACTCACAGAAGCTGGTTACACCATCGGTTCTGCAAAAGAAACTCATCGTGTTGTTAGCGAAGATGGTGATACTACAAAATTATTGTTAGAATTATCTGATGGCTCTTCAGTTGAAACTGTTCTTATGCAATACACGCCAACAAAAATTGGTGGTCATCCAAGATCAACTATCTGTGTTTCCACCCAAATAGGATGTGCAATGGGATGTGTATTTTGCGCAACTGGTCAAATGGGGTTTGAAACAAATCTTAAAGCTGAACATATTGTTTCTCAGGTAATCCATTTTGCTGAACTTTTAGAGAAACGTGGTGAACATGTAACAAACTTAGTTTTCATGGGAATGGGAGAGCCAATGGCAAACTATGATGAGATGATTCGAGCTGTAAAAATTCTAACACATGATAGAGGTTTTGGATTGGGCCAAAGACACATCACAATTTCTACTATTGGTATTCCATCTGGAATTGAGAAACTATCTGAAGAAAATCTCCAAATTGGTCTTGCCATATCCCTGCATGCTCCAAACAATGAATTACGAAAAAAACTTGTTCCGACTGCTGGTCCTAATTCTGTTGAAGATATCATAGAATCCGGCAGAAATTATTTCAAGAAAACCGGACGTCGTGTTACTTTTGAATATGCATTAATGGAGGGTATCAATGACTCTCCAGAAATTGCAGAAGAATTGGCAAAACTTTTGCATGGAAATGGTTCTCATGTCAACATCATTCCAATCAACCCTACTGCAGGTGATTTCAAGCGACCCTCTGAGAAAAATGTCTCAGAATTTGAGCGAATTTTAAGACAATCTGGCGTAAATTGCACTGTCCGTGTAGAAAAAGGCACTGAGATCTCTGCTGCCTGTGGACAATTACGAACAGATATTGTTGGTTAGTTTTGGTAAAATTCTGTTCTAAGTCTTAAAATAGGGCTTTCGAAGGTTCTACACTACATGGCAACTAAGAAATCTTCAGGTCGTTCACATGGATTCAAACACAAATCCAGATCAGTTATGAAGAAAGGTTCTCCTAGAGGAGTCTCATTCTTACTACGTGAATATCAAGAAGGTCAACAGGCACTTGTCATCATTGATCCTAGACAGCACAAAGGATTACCTCACAGAAGATACCACGGTAAAGTCGGTATGATTACAAATGTGGGAAGACGTGCAGTCACACTAGATGTAAAACTAGGCAACAAATCGAAAACCTTAATCACTAGATTGGATCACATAAAACCATTCGGTGTATAATTATGGAAGAAGTACAAAAGAAACAAGCTATTTCTCTTTCAGAAGTTAAAGAAATCTTAGGCAAAGTTGATCCTGAAGAAATGGATCAAATTCAACGTTGGACCTATGATTATGTTTCAAAATTTGTATCACTTGATCCTAAAGATGCAAAAGAGATGAAGAAAAAACTCATCAAAGAATGTGAATTAACAGAAGATGAAGCTGTTGAAATTGTTAACATTAGACCAACAAGTATGGCAGAATTACGTTCCTTCACTTTTGGTTGGAAGAAATTAATTCTTGCTGAAACTCTAGAAAAAATGCTCAAAATAATCAAGGAGCATTCTTAATTTCTCAGAGGTATTTTATTTTGTATAGGGCACAATCCCCACCTAGAAAATATGAGGAATATGCATATGTTCTAGATTTCAATCCTAGAGGAAAATCATCAACTGTAAGAGGAAGGGAAGGAATAATCATTACTGCAATTGGCGAGGATCGATTAACAATTTTAGAGATTCTTGGAATTGCAAATTCTGCATTTGAAGTAGGCGAAAAAATCTATATCGGAAAGGAAGGAAGAACTAAAGTTCAATCTGTATTGGGAAAAATGGAATATCAAAAAATATCTTCATCTGCTCAAACTGAATTACAAAATGTAGTAGAAAACATCGTAACTGAAAATGAATCAAAATTTGTAGAATATCTCAACAAGGCACAACCCCTAACTCCTAGAATTCATGCATTAGAATTGATTCCAGGAATTGGAAAAACCTACATGAAGACAATGCTTGAAGAACGAGAAAAAAAACTATTTGAGAGTTATGATGACTTGCAAGAAAGAGTTGGATTCAAAGAACCAATAAAACACATCACAGAGAGAATTATGGATGAAATTACTGGTGAAAGTAGAATGAATCTCTTTGTAAAGAGATGATAAAACGAAAACTACTCGGACAACACTTTCTCAACTCACAATCAATTGCAGAATCTATTGTATCTGAGGCTAAAATAACAAAAAATGACGTTGTGTATGAGATTGGAACTGGATTGGGAGTTCTTACTCCTCTGTTATGTCAAAAAGCCAAAAAAGTAATCTCAGTTGATGCAGATGAGAATCTAATCAAAAATGCAAGGGACAAATTATCTGATTTTGAGAATCTTGTCTTAAAATCGGGTGATGGATTTAAGAAAAAAGACTCATTTTCTATTTTTGTATCTAATTTACCATATTCCAAGAGCAAAGATGCTATAGAATGGTTGGCTCAGCGTACCTTTTCTCATGGCGTAATAATGGTTCAAAAAGAATTTGCAGAAAAACTTGTTGCAAAATCAAAAAACCGTAAGGCAATTAGTATCATTGCCACTCATGCATTTGATATAGAAAAAATATCTAATGTTGGAAAAAATAATTTTTCTCCTCCTCCAAAAGTTGATTCTATAATCTTGAAAATAACAAAGAAAACTGATGTGGACAAAAAACTAATCTTCACAATTAATGAAATTTTTTCATATAGGCGAAAAACTGTAAAAAATATTCTGAAACAATTTGGGATAGAGTCTGAAATTGAGAAACGCGTAGATGATTTAACAGGAGATGAGATAGTAAATCTTGCAAAACAAATTATTGAAAAATGATGAATATCCTCCATCTGAGGATACTTTTTTCATTGCAAATAACATTGAAAATGAAAAAGGAGAATATGCATTAGATATTGGAAGTGGTTCAGGTTATCTTACAAAATTACTCACAGAAAACTTTTCTTTAGTAGTTGGCACTGACATTAATTGTGAGGTATTGCAAAATCAAAGTTCTTACAAAACTTCGAATTTGATTTGTTGCAATGCATCAGACGCATTAAAGATAAAATTTGATTTTATTGTATGTAATTTACCCTACTTGGCAACTGATGAAATCTTAGATATTGCTACAGATGGCGGTGCAGAGGGATTTGAGATTCCAAAAAAAATCTTTGATTCAACAATAAACAACCTTAAGAAAAATGGCAAGTTTGTTTTTGTTACATCTTCTCTTTCAAACTATCAAAAACTCATAGATTACGCAGAAAAACTAGGCTTGAAAACACGAATTATGGCAAAAAAGAAACTTTTCTTTGAAGAACTGATTCTTGTTGAAGCAATAAACTGATTATTTTCTTAATTTTTCTTTTGCATATGTGACTATTGCATCCGTCATCTGTGTTGTTGATGCATCACCACCAATATCCCATGTCACTACTTTTCCTTCATTGATTACTTGTTCTGTTGCAGCAAAAATTGCATCTCTGACATCTCTTTCACCAAGATAGTCTGCCATCCAAGCTCCTGATAGAACAGTTGCAGTTGGATTTACTTTGTTTTGCCCTGCAAATTGTGGTGCACTACCATGTGCAGCTTCAAACATTGCATAATTGTCTCCAATGTTTGCAGAATAGATCAAACCAATTGAACCCACAAGTGCTGATGCCAGTTCAGAAATTATATCCATAAACAAGTTGGTGCTAACTAGCACTGCCCCATTAAACTGCTCAGTTGCAATAACCATTTGTTGTGCCATGTTGTCAATGTAAATTTCAGATAATTCAATGTCTGTTCCTTCTACTGCTTTTTGTGCCTCATCCCAGAAAATTCCATCAGTTTGCTTTAGGATGTTTCTTTTCGTTACAGCGACCATCTTTTTCATGTTGAATTTATTTGCCCAATCTATTGATGAGTCAATTAATCGTCTACTTCCTTGTCTTGTAATTTTTCTAATTGCAATAGCTGCATCATCAGTTATTTTTGCCTCTACTCCGGTGTATAGTCCTTCAGTTGCTTCTCTAAAGCAAACACAATCAAGTTTTCTATCTGGAGTTAGTCTATCATAGGTTTTAGTTGGTCTGATATTTGCATAAAGATCAAATTTTTGTCTTAATGTCACTGCAACACTTCTTGGTGCTCCTGGAACTGGAATTGTAGTAGTTGGACCTTTGAAACAACAGTCTGCTTCTTCTAGAATCTTCATGGTTGCATCTGGGATATAGGATGCATCTTTTCTACCATTTTTGTCCCATTGCTCAGAGCCAGCCTCACAAAGAATCAACTCTGATTGAAAGTTGCACTCTTTGAGGACCTTAAGCATAGAATCTACGACTTCTGGACCGATACCGTCACCTTTCATCACTGCAGCTTTTTTGCTCAAAACTGCAAGTTTTTGAGGAGTTTATTATTTAATTCTACCTTGATTAGAAATTATTTCTACATGTTGTCTATAGAGATGATTTAATACCTATTTTTCTAAAATGACCTTATGAAAATAGTTCAAATCTCTGATCTTCATGTCGGTTCTCAATTCTTAGAAGAAAAATTCAATGTGCTTGTTGATGAAATTAATGAATTAAATCCAGATGTAATTGTAATTACCGGTGATTTAACAAATGAAGGTTTAATGAAAGAATATGAAAAATGTAAATCCCTATTAGAAAAATTCAATACAAAAAAAATTATTGCGATTAGTGGAAACCATGATTACAGAAACACTGGTTATCTGTTGTTCAAAAAATTTTTCCCATTTCAAACTGTAAATGAATTGGGTAATGATGTTGTTTTAGTAACTGTAGGTACCGCAAGACCTGATAGAAATGAAGGAGAAGTTGGATACCGACAGAATCTTTGGCTTGAGAGAACCATGAAAAAATACAAAGATAAGATAAAGATTGTTGCAATGCATCATCATCTAATTGCAATCCCTGACACTGGTTCTGATCAATTAACCGTAGTTGATGCTGGTGATGTATTGAGAACTGTACTTGATTCAAAAGTTGATGTTGTTTTATGTGGACACAAACACCGACCATGGGCTTGGAACTTTGGAACACTTACTGTCGTAAATGCTGGAACTGCAACATCTGAAAGAGTACGTGGATTGTTTGAAAATGCATACAACATTTTGACAATTGAGAACAAAAAAGTCCATGTTGATTTGAAGATTGTAGGTGGAAAACGTGTCCCAATTAATGAAATTGTGAATAATTACAGCCAATTTCATGATGAACTAGACAACGCTTAGAGTAGAAAATCCTCCCCAAAGTTTGACTTATTTACAGATTAATTCTAGCCATCTTTGTGCGGGGATCGCCTAGCCTGGTAGGGCGTGGGATTGCTAATCCCATGTCAGCAATGACTCGGGGGTTCAAATCCCTCTCCCCGCGCCATTAAAACTTAATAGACCGACTCGAGAAGTTTTTTCATGGGACGAAGAAAAACTCAAAAAATTATACGCACAGGTCCTAAAAATGCAACAACTGGCATGTGTCCTATTTGTAAAACAATTGGTAAAATTTTCATCTTAGGCTCCCCTGGTGAGGAGCGTGCAAAGTGTGAAAAGTGCCGTCAAGAATTTGAATTATAGTCCAAAAAGCTAACCTACCCATCAAATTATTTACCCATAACTTTTTAAGAGAAATTTTTCTTGATAGATAATCATGAGTACCGAAGCTGAAACCATCTATGAACGAGTTGCAAAACTTGAAGATGAACTTGCATTACTCAGAAGTGAAGTCGATATCCTCAAAAGAGCATTGAGAAATAAAATTGCCCGTCATGAAATCTCAATGATTAAGAAAGGACAAGACATAGATTCTATTATTGATTAATTTTTTGTCTTTATACTTCTAATCAATTCCAAAATAAAATCTACATCTTCTGCATTTGGATTAATCTCCAAATATTTATTCAAATATTTTAAAGCATTATCATAATTTAGTAATCTTTCTTCTAGTATTCCCTTGTCTCTAATATCGTCAGGTGACTCTGGTTCTATTGCTAAAACCATGTTGACACAGCGAAGTGCTTTATCATAAACAAAAGACTGTACATAGGAATTCTTCAAGTTACGAGTTAATCTAACTAGAATTTGCTCAGATGTTATTTCATCTAAAAACTCTGGTTTGAATTCTATTTCTCCACCATAATTTGTATCGAGAATTTCTTGTAAATCATCAATGTCTAGTAATCTCCCATCATAGAATGGATCTAGTATCATTTCTTCATTGTATTTTACTAAGATGTGACTTGGGAATCCTACAATTTTGAGATCTAATCCTATGAACTTTGCAATTTCTGCATAAAGAATTGATATTGTAATTGGCAATCCTGTTTTTTTGTCAATTACTTCGTTTAGAAAATTATTTTTTGGATTGTAATAGTCATCATCATCTCCACTATATCCTAGATTCTCAAAGAGATGCTCATTTAGCATTGAAATAAGATATGTGGGATTTTTAACATCACTAACTGATTCTTTAAGAGACATTCCAATTTTGGTTATTTTTTCTATGTATTTTTCAATGTCTAGATCTGGATATTCTAAAATTTGAGAAAATTTGAGGCATTTTTCAACTAGATTGAAATTTGGATTTTTTACAAATGAGAACCATTCTGCAACAAATGGATCAAATTCTTCTTCCAATTATTACTGGCTCAACTTGTCAAGGTATAGTTGAGGATCCTTGAGTTCCCTTGTGTTTGGGGGAATTTCTATGATTTTTTTGAAGGTATCTGAGCCTAGTTTTTCGTATACTGCTTTTGTAAAGTCCTTACCCATACTCTTTCTTACTTGGTATGATGAAAAGTCTGTGCCCATGAATGTGGTGAGATAATTCTGGAAATCTTGATCATCTTTGAGAATATTTTCAATTGCAAATCCTGCCATGCCTTCCATTGCGGTAAATGCTGCATGGTGGTGTTGTATGGGTGCGAGCCATCTCTTGTAGATGTCCAAGAGTTGTGGAATTGCTTCTTTGATTTTTGGGTCCATCTCTACATGTGTGAATGTCATCACGTCTGGTCCAATTTGCTCAATTAAGAAATGATCTGGATTCAAAAAGAAAAACAGGTTTGCTCTTTTTGCAAATGGAAAATCATCTGGTACTGTTTGTAACTGACAGTATTCCGCCAACATGTTGACAGTTTCTGTATCAAGTTCTAGGATGATTCCTGCCAACTCTTCATTGATTTTGTTTACTTGCATTGCTGCTTCTTTGTTCATTTGATGTAGTTTTTCTTGTGTTGAGTGGATTAGTTCCTCTAATACTGCCATCTTTATTCCTCCTGTGTATCCAGAGTTTACATTTTCAAATCTTGATTCAAATGGCTCCCCTTGCTTGTGTAATATAATTTGGGGATAACGTGACAAGATGAATTTGTTGAGATAGATTGTTCCATCAAGATAATCTCCATATGTTGTTGTAATCTTTGAAATGTATTGAATTGCATAAGTAGAATACACCAAATATTTTGCAGTGTCTTGTTTCATTAACTCTGCAATCTTTGCATTGTCTTCTTTTGCAACTGCATTAAATAATTCTCTTACAAACTCTTTTGATTTATCATCTGCAAACACTTTTTCTCCTTTGAGTCTCTTTAGGTCTTCTAATTCTGGAAATTTGAAATCTAGATTATCAGAAACCTCGATTCCAAGAAACTCTTTGATCTTTTCCTTGAATTGTGGAACAACTTCTTTTGTAATCTCTTCAATATCTTTGAATTCCACCTTTCCTACTAAATCCTCTTTTGCCTTGATTGCCAGGCTTGAAATCTCCTTTTCCTCATCAATTTCTACTGATAATTGCCCAAAAAGAGCCTCTGCAAATTCCTCAAACTCTCCCATTTTCAAATAGAATCTTGAATTACTCCATTTAACATTATCTTGTTTTGAATCAAAGAAATATAGTTTGTAATAATTGATTTTCCATATGATTCCATCAAGTCTTGAATTTTTAAGATGTGTAAGATGTGGTGCAAAACTTGAACTTGATGTGTTTGAATCAGACAAAGAAATTGTGGAAGGAATGATGCAATGTAAGAAATGTAAATTAGAATTTCCAATTATTCAAAAAATTCCAATATTGTGGGATGATTTCTCAAAGTATCTTTCTTCTAGAAGGATTCTTGGAGGAAAACTCTACAAATTAACGAGTTCTACTAAACTCAAGAGTTTCATAAAAAAATCTTTGAATGCAAAAGATAATGACCGTAGCTATCTTGAAGAAAAATGGGCTAGAATATATCAAAATAGTAAAACTTCAAAATTTTATGATACGATAAAGAAAAACCTAGACGCTTTACCTTCGTCAAAACTTGTTTTAGAACATGGTTGCTCTATTGGATTAGTGACTAGTCATTTGGCAAATTCTTGCGATTTGGTGATTGGTGTAGACCGTTCATTCTCTGCAATACAAATTGCAAAAAAACAACTCAAATCAAATTTAGATTACTTTGTCGCTGATTCATTAAGTCCTATATTTGGAAAACTACAATTTGATTTGATTTTAGCGTTAAATGTTCTCGAAATAATTGAACCCAAAGTTTTGCTAAAATCAATATCTAAACAAATCAGTAAAGGATATTTTGTAATATCTGATCCTTATGACTTTGATAGAGGATCAAACTCTGTAAAAAATCCCTTGGATGCAT
>REGH01000064.1 GCA_003702495.1 Candidatus Nitrosopumilus sp. | reverse complement strand
GCTGTTCACTTTGCTCAAACTGATGTGAGTCAAGATGGCACATATGAATACAAATTCAGAGTTTTACATTCTGCAAATGGTGATACAAAGAAAATCTTTGATGGGGACTATTCTGTAACTATCTTCAAAGTAGTATACCTGAACCAAGGAAATTTTATCTAGAATCCTCTTAATCCCTGAGGGCGCATAATCTCTGGATGTTGTTTCATCCATTCAATCTTGTCTAACATTTCTTGTTTGTCTTGTGGGAAAGTACCTTTGATGGTGTAGGCATTTGAACCGTGGTTTGCTCTAAAAACAATCTCATCTTTAGTATCAATTTGTTCAATCAAACTTTGTAATTCGTCTAATGATTCATCATCATTAATTCTAACAAACTCTCCTTGATACTTGTCAAGAAATTCTTGTTTGATTCCATTTTCTAAATAAAGAGTTAATGCTCCTACATAATTTGGTGAACAAGCACTAATTACTTCAGCAGTACCTTTGATGTGTTCTTTAGAATATTTTCTACCTCCCAAACCCAAAATCACCATACATGACATGATGTACCCTGCATCTTTTGCTTTGTTAACTGATTTGATGATGGTTTTTCCAATTGCACCTTTTGTTACTTTCTTTAGAACGATATCTGAACCACTTTCAATTCCCAAGTAAAACATGTCAAGACCTGCCTCATTCATCTTCTTTAATTCTTCAGAAGTTTTCTTTAGAATATTCATAGGCATTGCATAACAAGAAATTCTTTCAATCTTTGAAAATTTCTCTCTAATGTACTTCACAATTTTTACCATGTATTCTGAATCAAGATTCAATGCATCTCCATCTGCAAGGAAAACTCTTCTAGTATCTGGCAAATATTTTGCCATCATGTCAATTTCTGATTTTACTTCTTCCCATGGTCTTTCAGAATATTCTTTTGATCTGTACATGTCACAAAAAGAACATTCGTTAAATGAACAACCTAATGTGACTTGAAAAATTAATGATCTTGCTTCTGAAGGTGGTCTATACAGAGGTGCATCATAGTTTAACATCATTTTTTATTTCAGATATTTTTGACTAATCATGTTTTTTATACTTTGATTATCTCATCACAAAATACCTTTTAGTGGTAGGCGAGAAGATTTTGCATTCATTATGGCAAATGATCCTGATGCAAAAAGATTACTCTGGTTCATTTTTGCTGGTTCTAGAGGGGGACTTACTAGATTGAAAATTGTTTCAAAAATAAAAGAAAATCCATTAAACACTAACCAATTGGCAAACGAATTAGGTCTTGATTACAAAGCAATTCAACATCACATCAAAGTTCTTGAGAAAAATAATTTGATTACAAAAGCAGGTGAAAAATATGGTGTCATGTTTTTCATTTCAACCTTTCTTGAAGTAAATATGGAGACATTTGAAGAAATTGAGGGAAAATTGGATAAAAGTAAATAAAAGCTCAAGAGGTGTTTTTCTCTAAATGGAGCCTACATCTCTGATTTTGTCAATTGTCTCAATTATCAATATGGGAATATTGGGAATTTTGATTGCAATATTTGGAAATATGTATGGAAAAACAAGAGCTCAACTTCCACTTGGAATGATTGTTGTTGCAGCCATGTTGTTTTTACATAATGTTGTTGGTGCTATGGCTTATTTCTCAATGGAACATCTCTTCTCTAATGAAATATTCCCATACATGTTAGGAGTTGGTGTTGCAGAGCTAGTGGGATTGATAATATTCTTGAAAATCACTTTGGATTAATCTTAGTTTAATTGTAACAAAATCTGTCAAAACACATGTTACAAGAATATTTGAAACTTAACAAGAATATTCTAATTGCGTTTGCTGCATCAATAACAATTTCAGCAGTTATAGCACAAATTTTAGCTGATCAAGCTGACTATCTAAACACAACTTATACTACTATTGCTGATTATGTCATTTACTTTTCTGTATTTAGTGGACTGTTCTATCTTGATAACCGTAAAAAATATCGCCTAAAATCAGGAAAAACTGATACAAAGAGACTAAAACATGATCTAAAAAAACTAATCACTTCACTTGGAATTGGAGAAATTGTTTATACTATAGTTAGATGGGTATTGCAATACTATTTGCTTGTACTAAATTATGATCCATATTTAGCATCAATTGTATCACAAGGATTGTCTACAATCGTTTACATGATAGTAGTAAATCTAAGTGTGAAGATAACGAGGTTGTATAAAGATGAGCATTAGTGTTTATGTCGATGGTTCAGGTGGTTCTAATGGTGGATATGGTTTTTTTGTAAAAGAAACTGGAGAATCCTTTTATGAAAAAAAACCTGAAATCACTAACAACCAGGCTGAATACATGGCAATAATTTCTGCATTAAACAAATTCGTCGATTCTGATGAAGAGATTACAATTTACAGTGATTCAAAAAACACTGTAAACCAACTTAATCATGAATTTGCGATAAATAATGAACAATTGCGTGATTTAGCAAGAGAAGCTTGGAGTATAATTGGAAGATTTTCTAAATTATCAATTGTTTGGGTTCCTAGAAAAGAAAATTTGGCAGGAAAGATGCTGGGTAGCTAAAAACTAGAGATCACTAATTTCCATGAATAACTTTATTATACAAAATCCTTAGATCCAATTTATCCATGACTGAATCTCCTATTTTATCGCCAAAATCAATTGCAGTGATTGGCGCATCTGATAAGAGAGGAAGTGTTGGTGCTACTATTACATCAAATATTATGAATGGTTTCAAAGGAGATGTTTATCCAATTAGTCCTTCAAGAGAAACTGTATTTTACAAAAAAGCATACAAGAGTGTTTTAGATGTTCCAAAATCAATTGATCTTGCAGTTATTGTTATCAAAAATACACTTGTCACTCCTGTTTTAGAAGAATGTGGAAAGAAGAAAATCAAAGGCGTCATTATCATCACAGCTGGTTTCAAAGAAGTAGATGAAGAAGGAGCAAAAAGAGAGCAACAAGTCATAGACATTGCAAAGAAATACAAAATGCAAGTGGTTGGTCCAAATTGTCTTGGAGTGATGAATCTTGATCCAAAGACAATGATGAATTCAACTTTTCTTAAAGTTACACCAAAGTCTGGAAAAATTGCACTTGTATCTCAAAGTGGAGCAATTTGTGCTGCACTAGTTGAAGATGCTAGTGCACAAGGAATTGGATTCTCTGCTGTTGTCAGTCTTGGAAACAAGGCTGTAATGAGTGAGGTTGATGTCCTAAAAATTCTTGCAAATCACAAACAAACAGAAGTCATCGTCATGTATCTTGAAGACATGGGTGATGGTCAAGAGTTCCTCAAAGTTTGTAAAAATATTACTAAAAAACTCAAAAAACCTGTTCTTGTTCTAAAATCTGGGCGTAGTCCTGAGGGTGCAAAAGCAGCAATGTCTCATACTGGTGCTTTAATGGGTTCTGATGAAATCTATGATGCATTACTAAAACAATCTGGTGCAATCAGAGTTGATACAATGGAAGAATTATTTGATTATGCAACAGCATTCTCAAAACAACCTTTGCCATCCAAAGGTGATTTAGTAATTGTTTCAAATGCTGGTGGACCTGCAATTATTTCTACAGATGCATGTTCAAAAGCAAAAATCAAGATGGCAGATATTACAAGTATACGAAAGAAGATTGATGAAGTAATTCCGCCTTGGGGAAGTTCAAGAAATCCTGTTGACATTGTTGGTGATGCTGATTATAATAGATTCAACAATGTTTTGGATCGTGTCTTAAAACATCCAAAAGTCGGTTCTGTTATCTCAATGTGTACTCCTTCTGGTACCTTGGATTATGATAAATTAGCAGAAGTCATTGTTACCATGTCAAAGAAATACAAGAAGACTATGCTTGCAAGTTTAATGGGATTGGATGAAGGAATAACTAATAGAGAAATTTTGGCTGCTGGAAATGTTCCATATTATACATATGCAGAAGGTGCAATCAGAACACTTGCCGCAATGAATAGATTTTCTGATTGGGTAAAATCTTCTCCTGGTACAATTACAAAATTCAAAGTGAACAAAGCTAAAGCCAAAAAAATATTTGATCAGGTCAAAAAAGAGAAAAGACCAAATCTATTAGAAGAAGAAGGTCAAGAAGTTCTCAAAGCATATGGTTTACCGCTTCCAAAAAGTGCACTTGCAAAAAATGAAGCAGAAGCAGTAAAAATTGCAAAGAAGATTGGTTACCCTGTTGTAATGAAAATCGCATCCCCGCAAATTATCCATAAATCTGATGCAGGAGGTGTTAAAGTCAATTTAACAAATGATGCTGAGATTAAGGATGCATTCAAAACTATTGTAAAGAATGCTAAAAAATACAACAAGAAAGCTGAGATAAAAGGCGTTTTGATTGTAGAGATGGTTAAAGGCGGTAAAGAATTGATTATTGGTTCCAAACTAGAACCAGGATTTGGTCCAGTTATCATGCTTGGTATGGGCGGAATCTACGTTGAGGTTCTCAAGGATGTAAC
>REGH01000024.1 GCA_003702495.1 Candidatus Nitrosopumilus sp. | reverse complement strand
GATTCATCTGCAGAGATTTTTGACATGTATTCAATGTCTGCACCAGCAGAAAATGCTTTTTCACCTTCACCAGTCAAAATGATAACTTTGACATCATCATTGTGGTTTAGTTCTTCAAAAGTTTTGATTAGTTCTTTTGCAACATCAGTATTCATAGCATTTAGTTTGTCAGGTCTGTTGATCTTGACAGTGCAAATGCCATCAGAAGTAGATGTGGTAACTAGTGACATGAAAATTTGTCAAGCCATGCGAGACTTAAATGTTATCTATTTTTTAGAAATTTTTCCCCATTGATTGAGTGCAGATGCTGCTGCAACCCAAGTTCTGAGGTCTTGGTAAACTGGAACATTATGTTTCTCAATTAATTTAATCATCTTTTCAGTATATGGACCACCGTTACCTCCACAGAGAAGTGGTTTCTTTCTCTTCTTTTGGAAAGCAGCTAAATGTTCAACGATTGTTTCTTCTAATGGATCATCTTGGAATACAAACCAAGGCATAGCAATATCGATATTTTTCTCATCCATGAATTGTTGAATTACAAATCTATAATCTTCAGCAGTTGCACCACCGCCAACATCAGCAGGGTTACCATTGTGAATTGGTACTGCAGGTGGGAAATGTGCTTTCATCTTTTTGACATTTTGTGGAGATAATTTTCCAATAGTTAAACCGTATTTTTCTAATTGATCAATTCCACCAATCATTGGACCTGCACCGTTACTTGTCATTGCAACCTTGTTGCCTTTTGCAGCGGGTTGCCATGCTAATGCCTTTAGAACTCCTGCTAATTCTTGATAACTTTCAACTGAGATAATTCCTGCCTGTTTGAATGCACCCATAATGATTGCATTAGAGCCACCTAGTGAGCCTGTATGTGAGGCTGCTTGTTTTGCACCAGCGGCAGTTCTTCCACTCTTCCAGATAACAATTGGTTTCTTTTTCTCTTTCATTACACGTTTTGCGACATTGATGAATTTTCTACCATCACCAAATCCCTCAACATATAATCCAATTACTTTGGTTTGAGGATCATTTGCAGCATACCAAATCATATCTGCTTCATCAACATCAGAACGGTTACCAAAGCTAATCATCTTTGATAGACCAAATACATCAGCACTCTCCAACATACTAATTCCCATGGTTCCACTTTGTGAGAAGAATGCAACAGGACCAAGTTTTGAACGAAGCATTCTTTCTTGTCCTTGGAATGCGCAGTCAAGACGATTATCTGCATTGAACATTCCAATACAGTTAGGACCAATAATTCTGATTTTGTGTTTCTTTGATAATCTTGCAACTTCAGCTTCATATGCTGCTCTTTCACCACCGAGTTCTTTTCCTCCACCTGATACAATTACAACACTGTGAACTCCTTTCTTTGCACAGTCCTCTAGAACTGGAGGAGTCATGGATAAATCAACTGAAACTACAACTAGGTCAACGTTTCCTGGAATGTCTGCAACAGAAGGATAGCATTTCTGTCCAAAGATTTTGTCAGCCTTTGGATTAATTGGATATACTTTACCTTTGAAATCATAATTTACTAAACTGTCCAAGATAGAGTTACCAATCTTTCCAGGACTAGCAGAAGCACCAACTAATGCAACAGATTTTGGAGTAAAGAATGTCTCCATGTCTGTAATGTTTGGTTTTTCTTTTGAGATAGAGTTCTTTTTCTTCTCTTTGTTTAGAATAATTTTTGCATCAACAACATAGTGTGATTTTGGATATACAATTACTGGGTTAAAGTCAATGCTGTTAATGTAATCTGCATTTTCTACGCCTAATTTTCCAATATCTACCAACATTTTTGCAACCATGTTAGTATCAATTGGCTCACTTCCTCGGAAGCCTTTGAGGAGTTTTGAACCCTTGAGTTCATTTAACATTGATTTTGCATCGGAAGTTGTAATTGGTAGCATTCTGAATGCAACGTCTTTCATAACTTCTGTCATGATACCTCCCATTCCAACCATAATGATTGGTCCAAATTGGGAATCATTTTGAATACCTACAATAAGTTCAACACCTTTTGGAACCATTTTTTCCAAAAGAATTCCTTTAACATTGACTCCCTTCTTTTTAGAAAGTCTGCCATACATGTCAGTGAATGTCTTTTTTACATCAGCGATATTGTCTAATCCAACTTTAACTCCACCAACATCAGTCTTGTGTAAAATTTGTGGAGATACTACTTTCATTACAAGTGGAAATCCAATCTTCTTTGCTTGTTTTGCTGCTTCATCAGCAGAAGTTACTAATGCATAAGGTGGTACTTTAACACCATAAGTTTTGAGAATAGATTTTGATGATTCTTCAGTAATGACTTTGTGATCAGTTTCAATAATTTCATCAAAAATTTTCTTAACTGCAGTCATCGTTCGATCGATGAAGTCAAAACTCAATATATTAAACTTTGGTCAAAGTTGAAATTCTGATTTGAAATTATTGTAAAAATTCTTCATATTCGATTTTACAGTTGAAATATTTTCATCGATATCAGAGCGGATTTTTTTTGGATCGATGTAAGGGATTTTTTGTAGTTTTTCTTCGGTATTATCAAGCCAGAGATTTACCATCTCCTCATTTACTTCCAAATGGAATTGTAATCCAACTGCACTTTTGTATCGAAATGCTTGATTTTGATAGTGCTCAGATGAGGCTAGAGGAATAGCACCTTCAGGCAAATCAAAGGTATCACCATGCCAATGAAATACAGTAAACGGATTTTGAAAACCAGAAAACAGTCCAGAGTTATCTGAGACTTTCAAATCATTGTAAAACCCAATCTCTTTTTTTGGACCAGAGTAAACCTTGCCACCAAAAGTTTTTGCAATTAGTTGAGAACCCAAACATATTCCCAATACAGGAATATTTTTTTCAACAGAATTTCTAATTAGTTGCTGCTCATCTCTAAGATATGGTAAATCATCATTTGCACTTTCAGGTGCTCCCAAAATTACAACAAGAGAGAAATCTTTGTCTGGAAGTTTTTCATGTTTTGCGTTTACTGATGTAATATCAAACCCATCTTCTTTTAGTAAATCACCAAGATATCCAGAGCCTTCAATTCTCGTATTTTGTACGAGTAACACATCAGACATGTCTTCCACATACAAAAGTGCTTAATATGTTAAAATGAATTTAGAGATGTGTTTGTTACAGAACAAGAGATTTCAGAATTAGAAAAATTTGTTTTTCAACTGAATTCAGGAGATGGGGTTGTAGTAGTTGAAGGGAAAAGAGATTTCAACGCACTAAGAAAGTTGGGATATCAAGGAAAGATTTTAGAATTTCACAAGTTTGGCGGAATTAACAATTTTGCAGATTCTGCTGCCAAATACAAAAAAATTATTCTTTTGTTTGATAGAGACAAAAAAGGTCGTTACCTTACTGGAAAAACAATTCAGTTACTCCAAAGAAGAACAAAGGTTGATCTTTCCTACAAAAAGAAACTACGACAAATTACAAGAGGAAAGATAATGTTTATTGAACAACTAGTTTGTTACGAGTCTTACTTTGCCTAAGGCCAAATGCCTTTAGTGTTAAAGGCATCAAGAACTCTCTCAACTGCCAAAACCATGGTTGCTTTTCTCATATCGATTTTGTGCTTCTTTGATAATTCATAAGCATCTTTGAATCCTTTAGTGATGTTCTTCTCCATCTTGTTTGCAACCTCATCAAAGGTCCAATAGTAACCCATGTTGTTTTGAACCCACTCCAAGTATGAGATACATACACCACCAGAGTTGGCCAAGATATCAGGAATAACCAAAATCTTTTTGTCATAAATTATTGGGTCTGCTTCAGGTAGTGTTGGACCATTTGCAGCTTCTGCAATAATTTTACATTTTAGATTTTTAGCAATTTTAGCATCAATTTGGTTTTCAAGTGCACCAGGAACTAGTACATCACATTTCATTGTAAGTAATTCTTCAGTAGAGATTTTTTTGCTACCAGGGAATCCAAGAACGCTTCCTTTCTTTTGTTTGTGTTCTAAGATTTTACTGACTTTTGCGCCTTTTGGAATTGAGATAGAACCTTTAGAGTCACTGACTGCAATAACTTTTGCACCCATCTTCTCCAAGTATTCACCTGCAAATGTTGATGCATTACCAAATCCTTGTAAGACAACTTTAGCACCTTTAAGATTAATTTTCAAAGTCTTTGCAGCTTCTCTAACTGTATATGCTGCACCTAAACCAGTTGCAACATTTCTTGCAAGAGAACCGCCCATTGAGATTGGTTTACCAGTAATAACTCCTGGAGAGTATTTGTTTCCGTTTAGTTTGCTAAATGTGTCCATGATTTGTGTCATCTCTTTTCCTGTTGTGTAAACATCAGGAGCTGGGATGTCTTTTTCTGGACCAATGATTTCAGAAATCTTGTAAGCAAATCCGCGAGTTAATCTTTCAAGTTCGCCTTCACTTAGTTTTTCTGTTTTTGGATTAACATAGATTGCACCTTTACCACCACCTAGTGGAACATCAACAATAGCACATTTCCAAGTCATCCAGGATGAGAGTGCCATGACTTCGCGTTCCATATATTCAACGCCACCTTCTGGGTTGAAGTATCGGATACCGCCTTTGTAAGGACCTCTATCGTTATTGTGTTGACTTCTAAAACCTATGAAAACTCTAATTTTTCCATTATCCATCTTTACTGGAATCTTTACTCTCAAAACTTTGTTTGGAGTTGCCAAATAATTTCTTAGTTCTTTATCTTTGATGCCAAGAATATCACATGCATCATTGACCTGTTTAGTTGCATTTGCAAAAGGGTCATTCTTCACCAAGTCGATCGATCTAAGAATATTCCAATTATATAAGTTTGGTTAGAAATTTCTGATCGCATTTCATAACATGTGAATTAGATGTAGACTTTTTTGTGATTCATCTTTCTGTCTAGTTTATCGATTGCCTCATCTAGTGCAGAGATGTTCATTTCAAGAAAGTTTGACAAGTGAAAGATTGCACCATATTTTTCACCAATTTTTGATACCATGTTGTTTTTCTCAAGTACCTTCATGTGATGTTGGATGGCTTTGTAATCAAGTTCAAGTTCTTGAGAGAGTTGATGAGTGTTGTAAGGTTTGTCAAGCAGACTCATGATGATTCGAAGTCTTGTAAATCCACCTCTAGTACTTGTAAACAAGTAAAATAGCAGTTTTCGAGTTTGTTTGTCTGGTTTTCTTTGGTTTGAGTCTTGTCTAGATCGAATAATCTCTTTGAACTCTAGTAATTGGTTTGTCATGTTTCTTAAGGTAGATGGGGCTCATTTTGCTTAAAACAGTATTTCCAGATCTTTTCCATATTCAGCCTCGACAATTACCCTTAAATTGACTGAGGATGAACTCGAGATGATATGATGGCATCAAAGGGTTATGATATGACCCCTACAATGTATTCTCCAGACGGCAGAATTTACCAAGTCGAATATGCTATTGAGACTGTAAAAAGAGGAACTTTAGCAATTGGTGTTGCCAGCAAACAAGGAGTCATCATGGCAGTTGAGGAAAAACCTCGAACATTACAAAGTACTGATGTTACACAGAAAATTTTCCAAGTAGATTATCATATTGGTGTTGCAGCAGCAGGATACATTCCAGATGCACGTGTTCAAGTAGATAGTGCAAGATTCTTCTCACAGGGAAACAGAATGACCTATGATGAATCAGTAGAGGTAGCTACTGTTGCAAAACATCTAGCAGACCAAGCCCACCAATTTACTCAATATGGAGGAGTTCGTCCAAATGGTGTTTCAATGATTATTGCAGGTGTTGATCAAAAAGGAGAGTCAATCTATGTAACTGATCCAAGTGGAACTTATGTTCAATTTGCAGCAATTGCAATTGGTGCAGGTTCTGATGATGTAAATGCATTCTTGGAGAAAAATTACAATGAAGACATGAGTTTAGAAGATGCAGCAGCATTAGCAATTGCAGCAATTAATCTAAAGGCAGAAGAAAAGGGAGGAATCAAAGACATCAAGATGGCAAAGGTTTCAACTGAATCTAAAATCTTTGAAAAAGTATCTGAAGCAGACTTGGAAAAATATTCTCAAAACGCATCAAAGTTTGTTCCTTAGAATTTTCAGGTTTGAAAGATATTCATTTTAGTGTATGAGACGATAGATAATGGGTTTAGGAAGTAGTTATTGGAGCGAGGTAATTGAAGTACTTCGAGAAATCATTCCGGTTTATGACAAGGTAAACTCAATCATATCACTAGGAAAGGATGTAGAGCATCGTAACCGTGGAATTTCAAACAGAGTTCTTCCGGGAAACAAGATACTTGATGCAGGTTCAGGATTTGGCAACATGTCAAAGACTGCACTAAAACTAACTGATGGAAAAATTTCAGTTACGCTTTATGATCCCCTAGTTCCAATGCTAAAAAATACTGGTTCTCATTTTGAAAAGACTCCAGACATGGCAAATGGTGTTTTTGAGCACATTCCATTTAGAGATGAAGAGTTTGACGCAGTTTTGTGTGGTTACTCACTAAGAGATGCAATAAACCTCAGAATTGCAATATCAGAGATTCACAGAGTTTTAAAAAAAGATGGCCGATTTGTGATTGTAGATTTAGGAAAGCCAGACAGTGGATTTATCAGAGCAGGCGTTGCATTTTATCTCAGGTGCATCTTGCCAATTCTTGCATTTAGTGCAGGAGGCAAACTTGGGTTAAAGTTTGGAACACTTTATGGAACTTTCAAAAGATGGCCACAAAACAAAAAGCTTGAAGGTTTACTACTAGAGAAATTCTCAAGAGTAGAGTTTGAGAAAGATCTTATGGGCGGAGCAATCATGGTTGCGGCATACAAATGAATAGAGTTCTGATTCTAGTAAACATTACAGGTCTAATCATTGGGATTTCTTACGGATTACACGGACCAATACTTCCAGTCTTTGCAAAAAATGTCATAGGAGCAACATATTCTGAGCTTGGATTAATCGGATTAACTAATTTCATTCCTTACATGTTCATCCCATTGTTTGTCGGAATTCTTCTTGACCGATTCAATAACGGATACTTGCTAGCATTAGGAACTGCAATTAATTCTGCATCAATTTACCTTCTATCAATTGCACAATCAGTCCCAGAGATAATGGGATTTAGAATTATGACGGGTGTGGCTCATGCATTTTTCTGGCCACCTTGTGAATCCATTATATCAAATGAAAGCACAGAGAAAAACAGAGTAAAGAACATCTCGTGGTTTACAATGTTCTTCGTAATTGGATTCATGGCAGGGCCACTATTAGGTACTGTATTTTTGGAAGGATTAGACATAACATATAGAATTCTCTTCCAGATTACGGCATTCATTTTAGCAACTGCATTGATTTCATCAATTCTAGTTTCAAGAAAGAGCGTCAGGAATCATCATGAGCATTTCTCATTTTCGTCAATTAAAGAGATGAAAAAATTCCCGGAAGTCATAATCTTGCTTCTTTTTTGCACATCATCATTTGGGATAATTCTGACAATCTATCCAGCATTTCTAAATGATAATGGGATGACAGACACGGATATTCTATTGTTGTTTTTTATTTTTGGAATTTCACGTGTGGTATCACTTGCATTGGCAGGAAAGTTTGCTAGAAAAACAAGCCAGACATTGATTGCAGCAGTGTTTGCAGTATCAGCTGGGCTTGCAATATCAGTTGTGGCAGATTCTATCATTACATTTGCAATAGCACTAGTTCTGATGGGATTTGGGTTTAGTATTTTCTTCCCACTAACATTGGAGATTATTCTAAGTAAAACCAAGAAAGGGATTTCAGGTAAAATCATTGGAGCATATGAAACAGTATTTGGGATGGGTTGGGCAATAGGTCCAACAATCGGAGGTCCAATAACACAGTCTCTTGGGGACAACACACCATATCTGATATTTTGTGGAGTGGGTATCGGGGTAGCACTACTTGCAATAACATCTAGAAAGAAACTAGAACCAAAAAGAGTATCCTATTAGATATCCATGGTTCCACGTTTTTTAGTGCAGATATCAAGAGCGTCACAAATGTCTGAAACATAGACTTTGCCGTCCCCTTTAGTACCACTACAAGCAGCACCTGCAATTGCATCAAGGATTTCATCTAGTTTAGGATCATCTATAACACATACAACTAACACCTTGGTAAAGAAGTCACCAACTAAAGGAGGATCTTGTGCACCTTGACCTTGAACTTTGCTAACGGTTACACCGCTAATGCCGACCTTTCTCATTGCATCGATTACTGCATTTTGCGCAGATTCGTTAACTATTGCTTCAACTTTTTTCATACAAGTAAATAATTTTGAATTTATTTAAATCAATAACCACTTCCCATTCGTGATATTCAGGTATAAAGTGCTAGGCATAATTTCAAACATTAGGTTTAATTTCAAATTAGGCCTTTTGAGATCATGATAAATTATTCACTAAATGTGGCTGGTAGTGAATGGATAATCATAATTTTTGTTGCACTAGTTTTGATTTTAGGTACAGGAAAACTCCCAGGGGCTGCAAGAAAACTTGGAAAAGCAGTCAACGAATACAACAAAGCAAAAAACGACATTCAAGAAAGCATTAAAGAAGCTACAGAAGAAGCACCAAAGATTTCTGGACCTGTTGAATCAGAGAGACAAAAACTAGAGGTAATTGCAAAATCAATCGGAGTAAAAGTGGAAGGAAAGACTGATGATGAATTACGAAAAATTATTGCAGACAAGATGGGTCAAAAGAAAATTGACGACCCAGAAAATAATCAGTGATTATTTAGATTTTTTAATTCGGTAGAGATCCTTGTCAAGTCGTTTTTTTGCAAATTTGTAATAGTCAGGAACAATTTCAAATCCAAGATATCGCCTACCAAGGGATTTGCTTACAACTGCTACTTGTCCTGAGCCAATGAAAGGATCAAGTACAATGTCTTTTTTTTCACTGGAATATTCCAAGATTTTATGAATTAATTCAGAAGGGAGTTTGGTAGGAGTTTTTTCATCACCAGTCCAATATTCTCTTTTGATATCCCACACATCTTCCTTGTCTCTGTAGTGAAGGCTACGACCATCTTTTGTTTTATCCTCTTTTTTGAACCTAGAAAACGGGAAGAACTTTCGTTTTTTATCATCTTTGCAAACATAAAGACAGTGATAGTGAGATGTAACAAACTTCTTTTTTGTTACCACTCCAAACTGATACTTCCAGATTATGTGATTAATGGTAACAAATCCCACATCATCTAGCGCTCGCAGAATATCTTTGAGGTTATTCCATCCTGAAAATACATACATGCTTCCAGAGTCCTTTAGGATTCGATAAGCCTCACTCATCCACGAATTTGTAAAGTCATAGTAGTCCTCAGGTTTGATTTCATTATACCCAGAAAGTACACGAGATGAGGTCCTGTTGTAATTTGCTTTTTTTGCCTTGAAATTGATGGCAAATGGAGGATCGGTAATAATTAGATCAATCTTGTTTTTAGGGATGTCACTCATCCCCTCAATACAGTTTTGATTGTAAATTTTGTTAATCTCGATTTTTTTCATTTTTAAATTCAAGTTCAGTTCCTAGCATAATAATGTCATGGGTAAATTCTATGAAGTAACAATAAATCACTAATTGTTTCTTAGTAAATAGATCTTGAAGTTATCATGTCCAAAATGCAAATCTAGAATTGAAGTTCAAAAGACTTTCAACAAAAAAATCCACATATCTTGTAATAATTGTGGAATTGAAGATCTGTTAGAATTTTCAAAGAATGTGGATGAAGTATTCTTGGAATTTCTTTCAAGATATGATAAAGGGTTGGTCACAGAAAAAGGACTATCTGAAGGCCTCAAAGATGAGGGGATTGTTAGGGCTGAAGTTGAAATCAAAAATATGATTGGTAAAAACAAGCCAGACAAAATAACTGAGGAAATTCTATTTTCAAAAAAAGACTATGTTTCGCAATACAAGGTTTTGAGTAATCCTGAGCCTAAAATGGGCTGCAAAGTGGAAGATTTAGGACTAGATGAGTCAATTAGTGAACATCTGAAGGAATTAGGAATAGAGCAGTTTTACAAATTCCAAGAAGAAGCAATTGGAGAAATTGCATATGGAGAAAACGTAATCATTGAAGCTCCAACTGCTTCAGGAAAAACAGAAGCTTTTTTGATTCCAGTTATTCAGAGAATAAAAAAAGATTCCAGGGAAGGTAATGTCTTTGCAATATTTGTATATCCAACAAAGGCACTTGCAAGAGACCAATTTCCCAAAATCAAAAAGTTTGCAGAAAGGATTGGTGTTAGAGTAGAAGTATTTGATGGAGACACAAAACAAAATGATAGAAGAAAGATTATTGAAAATCCACCACAGATTCTTGTTACAAACTTTGATGTGTTACATTATCACATGTGGCATCAAACAAAATTCTCATCATTGCTATCATCAACTAGAGTTCTAGTGACAGATGAAGCACATGTGTATTCAGGAATTTTTGGCTCTAATGTCCACTATATCATAAAGAGACTCAAAAGAATCTGCACAAACAAACTGCAATTTGTTGCAGCATCAGCTACACTTGAGGATGCCAAAAGTTTTTGTGAAAAATTGTTTGGAGAAGAAATGCAAAAAATTCAAGGTTCTGGGAAAAAAGGCCAGACTGACTTTGCAATGCTCTTCCCATCACTTCGAACTCAAAGGGCTTTGATGGTAGAATTAACAAAAAAACTGACTGAGAAAAATCACAAGACCATGGTCTTTAATAATTCACATCTAAACTCGGAACTTTTAGCAATACAGGCAAAAAAGCAAAAGGTCAACATCAAAGTTCACAGAGCAGGGTTAATGGCAAATTATCGTACATTTGTTGAAAAGCAGTTCAAAGATGATTTGTTAGATGCAATTTCATGTACTCCTACGCTTGAGTTAGGCATAGATGTTGGCAATGTTGACTGTGTGATATCATCCACAATCCCAGTTAATCGACTAATTCAGAGAATAGGTAGAGCAGCAAGAAAGGGTCAGAGAGGTTATGCGTTTTTGGCATTGGGAAACGACCCAATTTCACAATATTACAAAAATCATCCAGATGATTATTTTGAGGATACAGAAAAAACATACATTGATCCCAAGAATCCATTTGTAGAAGAATTTCAAGTGTTGGCAATGGCATGTGACAGACCAATCTCAAAACACGAGCTCAAAGAACATCAAGAAGTAATAGAGCAGCACATCATCAAAGAAAATCTAAAAGAATTCAATAATAGAATTATTCCAAATTTTGATAAAATCAATTCTTTACTAAATGAATACAGCATTAGAGGAATAGGACAATCAATTGATATTTTCTTAAATGGTAAAAAAGTAGGAGACAGAATTTTACCTATTGCATTAGAGGAATTGCATAAAGATGCAATCTATTTTCTTGCAGGTATTCGCTACAAAGTAAAAGAATTTGATTATCCAGAAAAAAACTATGCAAAAATTGAAAGAATTCCAAGAGACTATCCATATTACACAAAAGCACTAACTGAAGAATGGCCTACAATTGAAACAGTCTTTGAGAGAAGAGTTGCAAACGGTGTCGAGGTTGCATTTTGTAAATTACATATTGAAAAAAAGGTGTATGGTTATGTCAACATTGAACTTGGACAAGAAGTAACACAAGGAGAAAAAGTTCTACTTGATACACCACTAGAATATGATTTTGTTACAAAGGGAATTGTCTTTCATGCGCCTAGACCCCTCAAAGTTATGGGAGAATCTGAAGATGAAGAGTATGCTGAAGCCAGCGGATATCATGCAACAGAGCATGTAGTAATTGAGGGAAGTAATATGATTACCGGAGGCGTCTCACAAGACTTGGGAGGTATATCACTAGGCACATCAGGTCTAATTTTCATCTATGATGGGGCAATTGGTGGAAGTGGGGCAAGCAAAGCACTCTATGACAGATTTGAGCAAGCACTGGAGAGAAGCATGTTCATTGTAAAGGAATGTCCATGCAAAAATGAGGCAGGGTGCCCACGTTGTACCTTCTCGTACAGATGTGGAAACAACAATGAGTATCTGCACAAATATTCAGCACTAGAGATTTTAGAGAGAATCAACAAGGGTGAAAAAACAGAACTAGTTGATCCAACAGAGGGAGACAGACCTCTAGTATAGTCAAAATGGGATAAATATAACAAAAATTTAGAGACATTATGCAAAAGGTTGCTCTTGTAACTGGAAGTTCTTCAGGAATCGGATTAGAAACAGCACTGGCTCTTGCAAAAGATGGATACCATACATTTGCCAGTATGAGAGATGTATCAAAATCAGGTGAATTAGAAAATGCTGCAAAAAAAGATAATCTTCCAATCGAAGTAATAGATCTTGATGTCGATAAAGAAGAATCAATTATTACAGCAATAAAGAAAGTTATGGAATCATCTGGAAGACTAGATGTTCTAGTGAATAATGCAGGATATGGACAGTTTGGATGTACTGAAGATGTTTCAGTTGAAGATTTTAGAAAACAATTTGAAACTAACTTTTTCAGCATTGTGAGAATTATTCAAGAGGTAGCTCCAATTATGAGAAACCAAAAATCAGGAAACATTATCAACATTAGTTCTGTGGTAGGAAGAATGGGATTGCCAGGTTCTCCAGCATATATCAGCTCAAAGTTTGCACTAGAAGGACTGGTAGAATGTTTACGATATGAATTAGGTCAATTTGGAATAAAGACCACATTGATTGAACCAGGAGTAATCAAGACAAACTTTTTTGAATCAATGAAGATTCCAGATTCAGAGACAGACCCAAAATACAAAGAATTAACAGACCACATCTTGGCAGGATTAAAGATGATGGTTCAGATGGGAACTGCACCTTCGCAAGTAGCTGAGGCAATCCTAAAAGCAATTCACGATGATGAAATGCTTCCAAGATATGTTGTTGGAACTGATGCTGCCATGTTCATGGAGGCAAAAAAGATGAAAACAGACTTGGAATTTGAGAAATACATGAGCAAAGAGCTATTTCCAGGATAGTATTTTTTGTACGTTAACTTGATATACACATAAAACTCAGTTTTTGTCAAAGTCCGCAATTTTATGGTGAAAAAAGAATGAAATGGAAAACTCTACAACATAACGGAATCTTGTTTCCTCCTGCCTATGAAGCACAAGGAATTAAGATAAAGATCAAGGGCGAAAAAGTCGATCTCAATTTAGACCAGGAAGAAATGATTTACCAATGGGCAAAAAAGAAAGACACACCATATGCACAGGACAAGGTTTTCCAAAAAAACTTTACAGCAGATTTTGCAAAGACTCTAGATTCTAAATTTAAAAAAATTTCATATGAAGATATTGATTTTTCAGATGCTTACAAACTAGTTGACAAAGAAAAAGATCTCAAAGAGATGATGACTAAAGAAGAAAAAAAGGCAATTGCTGCAAAAAGAAAAGAACTTCGTGAAGAGCTCAAAGCAAAATACGGAGTTGCCATAATGGATGGAAAAGAAGTTGAGGTTGGAAACTATATGGCAGAACCTCCAGGAATTTTCATTGGTAGAGGAGAGCATCCACTTCGAGGAAAATGGAAACCACGTGTTACTTCAAAAGATGTGACATTAAACCTAGGAAAAGAAGCCAAAGTACCAGAAGGAAAATGGGGGAAGATTATTCATGATAAAGATTCAATGTGGCTCGCTAGTTGGATGGACTTTCTTACACAAAAAAGAAAGTATGTTTGGCTGTCAGATAGTTCAGACCTAAAACAAGGTAGAGATAAAGAAAAGTACGAAAAAGCTGTCAAACTCGAAAAAGAGATAGATAAAATCAAAAAAGCAATGGTCAAAGATATGAAAGATCCAAAAAAGAGCAACGTTGCAACAGCATGTTATTTGATTTATAGAACTGCAATGAGAGTTGGAGATGAAAAGGATCCTGATGAGGCAGATACTGTAGGTGCAACAACCCTAAGAAAAGAACATATCAAAATTACTTCAGACGCAATAGAGTTTGACTTTTTAGGAAAAGATAGTGTTAGATGGCAAGAGACAGTTAAAGCTGTTGGAGACGATAAGCAATTTCAAGAAAACCTCAAAAAATTAATTGAAAAGAAAAAACCCAGTGATGAGATTTTCCACAATATTACATCTAGAGATGTAAACAAGTATTTTTCAGGAATTGTAAAGGGATTAACTGCAAAAGTGTTCAGAACATATCAAGCAACAACTGTAGTCAAAAACTACCTAAAAGAACATGACAATATGAAAGGAAAATCGGATAATGAGAAACTATACCATGCAAAATTAGCAAATCTGGAAGCTGCAATAATGTGCAATCACAAAAGAACAATACCAAAGACATTTGAAAAATCATTACAGAAAAAGAAAGATACTCTCAAAACTAGAGAAAAAGAAAAGGCATGGGAGAAAACACAACTAACCCTCAAAAAAGTGGAGGGTTCTGAGCCAAAAACAGATACTCAAAAGAAGAACAAAGAAAAGAGAATCAAGACACTAAATGAGCAAATCAAGAAACAGAAACAAAAACACAAGGAAAGAATTGAAAAATTAAAGTTACAAGTAGACTTGTCTGAGAAAACCAGAGATTACAATATTGGAACTTCACTTAGAAATTACATAGATCCACGTGTTTTCAAGGCATGGACTGATGAGGTAGGTGCAGAATGGGAGAAACTATACACATCTGCACTACAAAAGAAATTCCTCTGGGTCAAAAATGAAAATGCAAAGTGGAATGAAATTAAATAATTAAAAAATTACTTTTTAGGAACATATTCAAATCCAGGTCCCCATGTGGAACGCTGTTTTGATTGATAATCTTTTGAGGATTCAACATCTCCTTTTTTAGCAGCACCCATACCAAGGTGTGGATCAATTGGAGTGTATCCTAAGCATTCAAAGTGGAATTCATTAGTAAGTGCAAATCCTTTGTAAAAGCTTTCTTCAAGGTCATGTTCTGTTTTAACAACATAATCAGTCACATGACAATTAGAGTAATCATATCCACGGGCCTGAATATCACCATACATCAAATCAACTTTGACATTGAATAATTCATCAAGTGATGAAACACCAGTTGTTTGAGCACCAGTCTTTCTAGAATTATCAACTACATCATACAACAAGGGGGTTACTCCAGGTACACCTACAAGTTCAAAGGTAGGATTTGCTCTGGCAATCAAATTACCTTGATAGAATTCAGGGAATTCTACAACTTCAGTTCCTTCATCAAAGCTAAATGTAGCTACAGCCCGAGGACCAGTACCCATGTTGTAATCAACAGTGACAGGATTAGGTTCATTATTTGGATTAACAGGGCTTAAACCAGAACATTCAACATCAAGAATCTCTGCAGTTGCAAATCCACGTTTTCCAGTATAACCTTCTTCTTTATCTTGTAAAGTGAGTATATCATAACCACTAACAATGCAATCATCATATTCAAGTGCACGTACTGTTTGAGCAGGAACAGTTGTCAATCCACTCAGTTTTTCAGGAATTACAAATTCCACAGTGACATCAAAGTCATCATTAAAACTAGTAGCAAGACCGCCTACTTTTTGGGATTTGATAATTGCATTATCAATTAATGGGTGAGGCAATACTGCAGTAATTATTTGAAAACTAGGAGTTCCAATGTCTTCTTCAGCGAATCCTCCAGTTGATGTAAAAATTACAGATTCTATCTTTTCAGCACCATTATCAAAATCAAATGTTAGAAAAGTGTGTAAGTCATTAGCTTGTTTGAAAGGTAATGCACCATAATCTGTAAAAGTTCTTTCTCCAGGGCGTACACTTGGAAGAATTTTTTCTTGATTGATTGACACACCGCCACAGTTAAACTCTATTGAATTAACAATTGCAAATCCAGAATTAGATGCATGATAGGATTCATAATCATCAGTTTGCGTTGTTACAGAATGTGAATTAATTTCACAGTTTTTGTATGAAAATGATTTTAAGATGGTGCTAGATTTCATGACATTTACGTCAACATCAAAATATCTATGATTATAATCAAATGCACTTCCACCAGTTAGTTTTGCTAGTCTGAATTTGTATGCTTCATCTAATGCCATATGGAGATGAGGGTTGTGACCAACTACACCTTCCATTGAAAAACTGGTGCCGCCATCAGATACTATGTCAGAGGTAGTTGAAAAGACAGGAAAGTTTACAGTTTCAGCGCCACCTCTAAAATGAAAAGTAGCTACATTATGGATTCCTGCAACAAAATCATACTCATGAGAAATTGCTTCATCATCAGCAAATACAGTATTTGAAAATCCGTTTACAGATATCATGATTGCAGATATGATGAAAATAGATGTCAAAATACTGAATTTATGATTAAATTTCTGCATTGAGGCTAATATTTCAAAAAAGAAGTTAAAGAGTGAGTATTCA
>REGH01000063.1 GCA_003702495.1 Candidatus Nitrosopumilus sp. | reverse complement strand
AGTTTTTTTCATCAAGACCAGTTGCAACAAGAGATTCCTTCACATGAAATTTGTTTACACCAATTCCACGATAAAGATCGGTTACAGCATCAATTAATTCTGAACCAGAATTTACTAATTTTGATACTTTCTCACGATTTCCTTCAAGAATTTTATGATACCACATGATTAGTTCTTCTTCAATATCTGCAAAATCAGATATAGGATCACCAGTACCCACTTCAGTGATTTTACCAGTGGAATCTATCCCACCAGATGCATCAACTACATGAAGCAGTGCATCAGATTGTGCTGCAATTGAAAGAAATTGATTTCCCAATCCTTTTCCCTTCCAAGCATCTTTGATTAATCCAGGAAGATCAATTAATTCAATTGGAATGTATCTCCAACCATCTACACATTTTGAATTGTTTGGATTGTCTTGAATTTTAAATTCAGGATGAACACAGAGTGAAATTGCATTTGCAATTCCCGAAACAGGGGATTTTGTAGTAAATGGATAAGATGAAATTTCTTCAGAAGATAAAGTTGCAGAATTAAAGAAAGTGGTTTTGCCAGTATTGGTCTTACCAATTAATCCAAGTTTGATTGGCATGTAACAATTTTGATCTGAGAATATTTATCTCTGCCTAGGAATCAACATTTTCTTTATTTTTAATTTTTTCAAGAGACTGAGTTAACTCTTTGAGTCCCCACTCTATATCAGACAAATCTTCATCAGAGAGGGAATCTTTCCATTTTTCTAAAACACTAGTAGCAATCTCTGAGCAATTATACAACAAATTCCAATATGGGTGATGTTCTGCAGTAGTGTAAGACAGTTCAGTCACATCATTTAGACCATTTTTTGCTCTTGCCAATGAAGTAATTTTTTCACCAAAAATTTTTACGATGTCATTTTCAAGATCTTTTTCAATTTTCAGAGGGATGTTTTTTGTTTCATATTTTTTTGCTAGTTCAAGCAAATCATGATAAAAGCTCTCAAAGTTTTCCATATTAACACAATCTCTGATGTTCTGCCAACATACATCTGTTAAAAACAACAGTGATTCCTGCATCCCTAGCCAATTTTTCAGCTTCAGTATTGTGAATTCCTTCTTGTAGCCAAATGACTTTGGGTTTTATCTTGATTGCTTCTTGAACAAATGGTAAAACCTCATCAGAAGGCCTAAAGACATCTACAATATCCACATCTTCATCAATATCAGATACAGAATCATAACATTTCTTGCCTAAAATTTCAGCTGCAGAAGGGTTTACAGGAGTAATATCAAATCCATTTTCAGATAAATATCGTGGTACGTAATGTGCAGCTTTTGCAGGGTTTTTTGACATTCCAATAACTACAACTTTTTTCAAAGACAAGATGTCTTGAATTTGTTTATCAGAATGTTCGTCTTGTTCCATAACTTATCTAAAAATATCAGGAATATAATTTTTGAAAAAAATTAGCACCAGCAAAAAAATATCTAAATCTTAAATCATATGAAGTAATCTGCAGTGTGTGGAATCAGTTTTAGTAACAGGTGCAACTGGATTTATTGGCTCAAGACTCGTAGAGATTCTTAAAGAAAGAAATTACAATATAACTACACTAGTCAGACCTGGAAAACACACAAAGATTGAAACGAGTGAAGTGGTAGGGGATCTAACTGATTCTAATTTAGAATTTGGTGATAAAACTTTTGATTGTGTTTTTCATCTAGCATCACATACGCCCCTTGAAAAAAATGTCAAGGTTTTGGAAAAAGTGAATCTGGAAGGTACCAAAAACTTGTTTAAAGCAATTCAAGATAAAACAAAAAGCATGATCTACATTTCGGGTTTAGGAGTATATGGAAATCCTGGAGAGAGTACAATAGATGAAACTCACCCATATAACCCAGATACAAATTTTGTTAAAATCAGATTAGACGCACAGAAATTTCTTGAAGAGGAATGTAAAGAAAAGGGAATTAATTTTGCAACGGTACATTTTGGAGATGTTTATGGTGCAGAGGGATGGTTTTATGAAATGCTGATTAAAAGATTACAGAAAAAATCATTCAGACTGCCAGGAGGCGGCAAATATTTCAAAGGTTTTGTAAATGTAGATGATGCAGTAGGGAGCACCATTGCAGTCTATGAGAATAAGGGGTTTGGAGAATCATACATTGTGGCAGATTCAACGCCAGTAACTTTCAAAGAATTTGTAAATTTTACTGCTGATCAAATAGGTGCAAAACATCCTGGAAATGTTCCTAATTTTTTGGCAAAAGCAGCATTAGGTTCAGATTTAATCAAGCTATTAACTACATCTATGAAGGCATCCAATCAAAAAATTTCCAAAATTTATCAATTCAAATTTCCTTCTTACAAAGAGGGGATTCCATCTGTAATTTCTGAATTAAAATCAAAAAATTTGCTCTGATCAGAGAATATTTTAATGAATTAGATTTAGTCCAACCATGGAAGAGGAGCCAAAAGACGTTATTGTGTTAGGGGCAATAAGAAGAGGGGAGAAAAAATTTGATAAAATTCAAAGATCAACTCAAATCAGCCCTGATGAGCTTAATTCAATTTTAGAAAAATTGGAAGAGAGAGGACTCATAACAGTAGAAGAAAAGAAAGGATGGTTAGGAAAGAAAATTGAGTTAAAGGTTACAGAAAAAGGTTCAACTGAATTAGATCAAAGATTACATGAAATCACTGAAAAATGGAATCAAATGCAGGCACTGTATCAAAGTGGAGATAAGAAAAAGCTTCAAGGATTCATGGATGACAACAGATCATTTTTCCCAATGATGATGTTTTTTGGAGTCATGGACATTATGATGTTTAGTATGATGTTTAGTATGATTGGAGCCAGTATGGGCGATTATGTTCCAGCAGAAAGTATGCCAGATGGTGCTGATGGAGGCATGGATGATGGCGGTATGGACGGTGGAGGCATGGATGATGGCGGTTTTGATATCGACATTGGATTCTAGTGAAAATTTTATACTTGAACTAAAAATTAACTATAATTGATATACAATTCGTTTGATAATCCTGGACTAGTTAAAGTTCTTACATTTTTGCAGACACATAATACTGAATACCTTTCTGGACAAGATTTGAGTGATGTGTTAAGAATTAGCAGAGTTGCAGTATGGAAACATATCAAAAAAATTCAAGAGTTAGGATACACAGTAGAATCAAAACAAAAACTAGGATACAAATTAACACAAAACTCTGATGCATTGCTCCCATGGGAAATCACATCCGGATTAAAGACAAAAAAAATTGGGCAACAGGCAGTCTATTTTGATTCAATCGATTCCACACAAAATCAGGCACTAAAGATGGCAGAAGACACTGAAAATAATGGTACCATAATTGTTGCAGAAAAACAAACTGGAGGGAGAGGAAGATCTGGAAGAAAATGGGTTTCTCCAAAGGGAGGTATTTGGTTTTCCATTATTATGCATCCAAGGTTTGACATCGGCATAACAACGCTATTTCCAATTGCTTCAGCATTGGCATTATCAATATCGCTAGAAAAGATTTTCAAGATTTCTCCAGAATTAAAATGGCCAAATGACATTACAATCAAAGGTAAAAAATTAGCAGGAATGTTAGTTGACGTATCACTAGAATCAAACAAAATTGAGAATCTGGTTTTAGGGGTAGGGATTAACTTTGATGTAGATACAAAACAGATTGAAAAGAACCTAAAAGGAACTCCAAATTTTTACGGAGTTGCATCACTAAGTGATCTCAAAGTAAAAATCAGGCCAGTGGAATTAGTACAATCCTTTTTGGTAGAACTGGAGAAAATTTACAAATTACTAGATACAAAACAAACGAAGAAAATTATTTCAGAATGGACTAAGAGATCATCAACAATAGGAAAAAATGTAAAACTAAACACGGTTGAGGGGGAAATTAAAGGAAAGGCAATCAGAATTGATGAAGATGGGGCATTAGTTGTACACCATAAAAAAAACACAAGTAGAGTGATAGCTGGTGATATTATTCACACAAAATAATTATTTTTTTACAGATTTTGTTTTTCTTTTTGTAGTAGTTCGTTTTGGTTTTGAAATTAATGATGACTGTTCTTTTACAATTTCTTTAAGATCATTTTGTATTTCAAACACCGTGGAAAGTAATTCTTCTAATGAATCAGAGTATTTTTGATATGTTGCTAGAAGTTCAGTTTGTTTGTGATTTGCCTTTAGAAGATATTCATTAGATCTGATTAGATTTGCAGTTTCAACTAACTCAGGAATGTCAAATACAGGCTCACCTAATTGGGCCAAATCAGATTCAGCCTGTTGAATTTTTTTGCGTAAATCATAGAGGATGCTACCAGTACCAAACTTCTCCATAATCAGAAGACAAACTCCGAATAAATAAAAGATTTTCCAGAGTGTTAGAAAAATTCAAACCCACAAGCGTACAAATTAGTAGAAAATAGAAATAAACCAGAAAGTTAAAACTAATTATGCCAAGTAACTTCAAAAAAATTTCTTGTCTTTTAGCAATTATCATGCTCGGTACACAAAGCCTTGCAGGAGTTTCTTTCGCTCAAACAGATAGTGACCCGGAAATAATGTTTAATCAAGCAATGGAGTTTTTCTCAAATGGAAATTACAATCAAGCCATAACAATTTACGACGATATTTTGGAAATTGCGCCAAACAACATCTCTACTCTAAAGATGAAAGGTATTG
>REGH01000062.1:3885-4780 GCA_003702495.1 Candidatus Nitrosopumilus sp. | reverse complement strand
AATGCAACGATATGCCCTAACCCTGAATTTTCTAAGTCGCATCTAGCCATATTTAGTCGGCTACGATTTAACTCATTCGTCAAATTGATCTGAAGTCAATGGTTTTGCTAAATAGATATAGGGGAAACAGTGATTTTAAAACGAAATGGCATCAAAGAGGGTTTTTGTCGTATTTATCTTACCAGTAATTTTCTCTATTGCTTTTGGTTCTGCAGTTATGGGTGATATCCTTCAAGAACCTGACCGAGAACTAAACATGATACCTTCAATGTCTTTTTCAGGAGGTTCTCATGGGAGCTCTCATGATTCTGAAATTGAAATAGTTGGACTCTCAAAATCTTATTCTACTTCTCAACCTGTAGAGATATCTGTCCAAGTTTCTGATTCTAATTTTGATTGTGGAGATCTTTATGTTACTATTTACTCTGGAAAAGATGTAGTTACCCAAGGTGGATTCTTTGAACAGTGTTTTGATGCTAAAAATGAATTAATCCCAATAGGTGAGAAATTCTCCAAAGTCGTTGATACTACTGGTTCCTACAAAATTGTAGCAGAAATGATTTCTAAGGATCTAAAAAACATCTCAATCAGTGAAGAATTTACTGTTAAATAGTAATACTATATGGAAAATATGAACTTAAATTTGAAAAATAGGGTGATTTGATGGCAAAGAAAAATGATGTAGTTGACGAAGCAAAAAAAATCAAAGAAGAAATTGATGCATTAAAAAAGAAAACAGCAGTTTTGGAGTCTACTCCTAAATCTAAAGCAAAGAAAACAACAAAAGCAGAAGCAAAACCTGCAAAGAAAACAACAAAAGCAGAAGCAAAACCTGCAAAGAAAACAACAAAAGCAGAAGCAAAACCTGCAAAGAAAACAACAAAAGCAGAAGCAA
>REGH01000062.1:0-3875 GCA_003702495.1 Candidatus Nitrosopumilus sp. | reverse complement strand
GCAAAGAAAACAACAAAAGCAGAAGCAAAACCTGCAAAGAAAACAACAAAAGCAGAAGCAAAACCTGCAAAGAAAACAACAAAAGCAGAAGCAAAACCTGCAAAGAAAACAACAAAAGCAGAAGCAAAACCTGCAAAGAAAACAACAAAAGCAGAAGCAAAACCTGCCAAAGAAAAGAAATTAACTAAAAAAGAACTTGAAGAGGCAAAAAAAGAGGCTGAAAAAACTCTTGAAGAAGAATTAGAAGAAGAACTTTCTGATGAAGAAATTGAAAATTTCCAAATTGAAAAAGTCGATATGGAGAGATTAACAAACAAAGTTTGTGATATTTTAGCTGAGAAAGAATCTGAAGGAATGTTCCAGGGTGAATTATGGAAAAAACTTAAACTAACAAACCAAATTGGCTCTCGTTTGGCATTAAAACTTGAGAGAATTGGTTTCATTACTAGAGAAAAAATTCTTGAAAAGAACCGTTGGACTTACAAATTAATTTTAAAGAAAACTCCAATCAGTACTCAATCTATTGAAAATTCACCATGTTTAGTTTGTCCTGTTGAACAGAAATGTTCACTTGAAGGTGAAATCAGTCCTAGAAACTGTCAGTTCATTGAAGATTGGGTGATTGCTGAAATGAAAAAACCTGCGAAGGCTAAATGAAATTACAAGATGCCCGCAAAGATCACTATCGAAAATTAGCACACGAGCAAGGTTTTCGAAGCAGAGCTGCATACAAACTAAAGGAACTAAATCAGTCCTATCGAATTATCGGTCCAGGTTTTTACGTTCTTGATCTTGGTTGTGCCCCTGGTGGTTGGACCCAGATGGCTGTAAAACTTGCAGGAAACCAAGGCAAAGTCATGGGAATTGATTTGTCTTATGTGGAAGAAATTCCAGGTGCCCATATTTTGAGAGGTGACATTGAAGATGAGAATGTGGTTGATGAGGTGATGGATTATTTTGAGCGTAAAGTCAACGCTGTGATTTGTGACCTTTCCCCAAAAGTTAGTGGAAATTGGTCTGTTGACCACGCCAAACAAATCTCTCTAAATTATGACTGTACCAAAATCATGGACAAAGTTTTGGCACACAAAGGTAATGCCGTATTCAAGGTATTTGATGGTGAATATTCTATGGAATTTAGGGATTATATCAAGAAAAAATTTGCAAGAATTAATCTCACAAAACCTAAGGCTAGCAGAAAGCAAAGTAGTGAATTATACTATGTCTGTCTAGGTTTTATTGGATGATTGAAAAATTTCTATTATCTCGTTAATGTTTGCATCAGTTCGAAACCCTGTTGGATTAAATGATGTTACGCTAGCAAGAAAATTCTTTTTTCGTAAATTTTCTATAACATCTTCTAGCTTTGGTGGAGATGATTTCATTTTTTTTGCAACTTCGTCTAGTGTAAAATATGTATTTGGCATTTCTGATTCTTGTAGACATTTGTTTAATGTTTTTTCACAAACTTTGTCCACTTGCAAATTTGAAACTTGACTAAGCATATCTTCAATGAATTTTTTGTCAAAAATTTTTCCAATCCATAATGGACCTGCGATATCTATTTTTGATTTACATAATCTACATTCTTGTTTTTGCTCTAATGAAACTTCTCGATGTCCACAATTTTTGCAATGTAAAATGTATCCTATATTTTCTTCTTGATCAGGTCTATTTCTTACTTTGACATATGTTCTATAGTAATGCATATCACTTTCAACAAACATTGGTTCTACTTCCACTCCTAATCTTGCTGCCACCATTCTAAGACAACCAAGTATCAATCTGATTGCAATCTCATTTCCATATTCTGCTCTAACGGGAACTCCTCCGTATTTTCTCTTACAGGCATTCTGAAAGAGTCCATTTAGTACCTGTAAATCTGTGGCAGCCACGGACAATATTCCTCCGTGCATGGTTGCCCGGATTCCACAGTCAAAAAATGCTGCAGGTGAGCCAAAAGGATCTATATCTACAATTGAACCTCGTTCCCCCTTTTTTGAAAAATTACTAAAAAACCTGCATACTTCTTTTTCAAAAAATTCTACATTTTTGATTTCATTAAGTTTAGCTGAATGTTCGGCCATTTTTAATGCAGATGGATTTAGATCATTGATAACCAAATTGTCAATTTCTAATTCATTTGCAACTCGTAATCCTCTTGCACCAATCCCTGACAACCCTTCCAAGAAAATTTTTGGACCTTGAAAATTTTCTAAAAATGCAGCATATGCAATAATTGAAAAATCTCTGTTCAATCTTGCTTTTGGATTAAAAAATGCTGGTTCTTTTGGAGGAACTTTTTCTGTAATTGATCCTTTTGGAACTAACAATTTTGTTTTTCCTTCAACAATTTCCTGCAAAGTTTCATTTGGTATGTCCAACTGTTATTCTATTTTTACAAAGTCTATAATGGTTTAATACTTGTGTTTTAACACAAAATTCGTGCAAATTTGTGGAATAGATGATGCAGGACGAGGTTCCATGCTTGGACCTCTAGTAATTTCTGGAATTTCTATTGATAAAAAAAATTTGAGAAAACTTTCTTCATTGGGTGTAAAAGATTCAAAGAAACTTTCTCCAAAAAATCGAGAATTACTTTACAAAAAAATTATTGCAGTAGTTGATGACTATTACATTGCAAAAATTCAACCAAGATCCATTGATGCAAGTGTAAAGCGACATGGTTTGAATGAATTGGAAGCAAAATACATGGCAAAAGTTGTTTCAAAATTAGATCCTGATACATCATATGTTGATTCTTGTGATGTAAATCCTACAAGATTTGGAAAAGAAATATCAAAATTATCTGATAATCATAAAATCAAATCCTATCATCATGCAGATAGTCGATTTGTGGTAGTATCAGCTGCCTCAATTATTGCTAAAGTTACCCGTGATAGAGCGATTGAAAAACTCAGGAAAAACCATGACCTTGGAAGCGGCTACCCCTCAGACTCAAAAACGGTCAAATTTGTGAGTAAATACTACAAAACCCATCATTCTCTACCTACATTTGTACGAAAGAGCTGGAAACCTGTTCAAAAAATTCTAAATGACTAACTTTTGAATTTTGCAATAACCATTGCATGGTCTTTGTCATATGGATGCAAATCTATTGTTTGTAAAATCTCAAATTTTGATTGCAGTTTTTGTGTCTCCTCTTCTACAATCCTTTTTGGTGATTTTGTTACATCAATACTTCTTGTTTTGATTACTAGAAAGAAATACCCATCTTTTTTTAGAAACATTTCACAATTATCTATTGCAATTTCTGTTTGATCAGGTTGTGCTATATCAACATAAACTACATCTACTTTTCCAAACACTGAAAAATACTCTTTAGGTTTTCTTGCGTCTTGAAGAATTGGCATGATGTTTTTTCTGTATGCTGCAACTCTATCTAGGAAATCCCTTGCAACTCTACTGGCATGCTCCACTGCAAATACAATTCCACTTGGACCTACTATGTCTGAAATATGACTTACAGTTGTTCCAGTTGATGCTCCTAGATACAATACTTTGGTTTTATTTTCAAAAGGAAAATCATCTAACTCATTCATTATTGCAGCTGCTAATTTACTTCTAAAAGGATCCCATAATCTATATTCAATTCCTTTCTTTACAACTAGTTTTTCTTTGTAAACTTGATTGCCTGGCACCAAATTTTCAGTAGCTAATTTTTGCTGGCCTTCAGATTTTATCCAGAAAAATGATGGATTATCTTCTTCCAAACTGTTTTCTCTTCTTATTTTTATTTGAACTTGGTCTGTCATCTCTACGTCCGCCTCTGTCATCTCTACGTCCGCCTCTGTCATCTCTACGTCCGCCTCTGTCATCTCTACGTCCGCCTCTGTCATCTCTACGTCCGCCTC
>REGH01000023.1 GCA_003702495.1 Candidatus Nitrosopumilus sp. | reverse complement strand
GTCCTTCCCATTTGATGAATATTTCACAAATTTGACATCGACGTTGTCCAGAAGCATATCTTCCGGTTCCAACAGGCTTTTGAGCCTTGTATCTTACACAAATTCCTTTACAAGTCATCTTGGTAGTGTTATATAGAATTCATAAGTATATAAGGATGGATCGATGAAAAATTGTAAAAAAGTCATCAAAAGTTGTAAAAATTCTAAGTAATTGTACGATCACAATAATTTGTTTCAACGAAAAACTAAAAATCTTCAATAAATATGTATAGCTTGTTTGAAATTCGTTTTTTTTTTTGAAAAAATGATACTTGTCAATATAGTTGTTTGATGAAAAATTATATTTTTTTCTAAAAAAATTATAGAATATAGAAGAATATCATACAGATGATCTTTGAGATAGAAATTTGTTATCAGAATTTCAAAATTAACCCGTCAAAGATAATGGCAAGATAGAATGTCTGTACCCTTCTCTTTGGGATATGTATTTTGCAGACAACATATCGCGTTTTCCTCTCTGATTAAAATTCTTAATTTTCATACTAGTCTTTCTTTCATCAACAAATTCCAATTCAAAAGATGAGCAAAATTTGAGATTCAACATTGTTACAATTTGTTTTGCAATTGCCATATTTCCATTTCCAATTTTTACAATCTTTCTTTTTGCCCTAAGGCCACCAAGAACTTGAATGATGTGAGTAACAAATTTTTCAACAGATGAATGAAATGAGCTCTCAATTTCTTTACCATAGTAAAATACGGATAAACCAGTTCTCTCCCCAGGATCAATTCCTAAAATAAGATTATTTTCATCAAAATCAAGATTTAATTTTTGCATCATTATTCCCCGAATTACAGTTGGTGGATATTCTAAAATATCCTCATGAAGAATCGGAGTTTCACATGTTTTTGGAGATTCTTTGTGAGTAGTAAGTATCAGACTACCAGAATAATTTTGGATGTCTTCAGGTAAAATAGAATCAAATGATAATTTGAGGGCTTTTAGATATGTTGAAAATCTATAGTATGGTTTACCATAGGAAGTAGCAACTCCAATACGGGAATTAAGTAAGGGATCGATGTTTGACAAAGTAAAATGTAAGATTTAGGATTATGCCTTCAAAACAGTTGACACAACATGCTTTACTGCTTCATCGAAATTGGCATCAATTTTTGCTTGAATTTCAGATAGTTTAGACTCACCTTCTTGGGCAATTTTTGCAGATTCTGCAGTTGCCTTTTCTTTAGAAGCAGTAATCATAACTTCTGCTTCTTTAGTAGCCATTTCTCGGGTTTTGTCCATGAGAGTATCTATCTCATTTTGGGCCTTTACTGAAAGTTGTTTTTTCATATCTCCAACTTTGCTGTTTAAGGAGTCAATGTCATCTTCTAAGACATTTAGAGATTTGATGATTCCAGTGACTTTAGATTCAGCCATGCTCATTACATCCCAATTTCATTAATTCCATTACTTAAATCATTCAATTTAGGCATAAAATAGGAGATTATCCAGTAGTTAGCAGTAGAATGGCTCTAGCAAGATCGCCTTTTGCTTCTTCTAATGCGGCTTTAGCTTTTTCTTCATCAACACCTGCTTGCTGACTTACAAGTTGAATATCCTCTTCAGAGAAGATAGGAACTTCTAATTCCCTTTCCTCATAACTATCCGCAGTAACAGTGAAAATGGAATTATCTTTGGCTTTCATTTCCGTGACGGAAGGTTTTGAAATAATGATCTCTTTCTTGTCGGTCTTTATGATAACTTCTTGAACGTTTGACATCTCATTCATGTCCAACCCCATCTTGTCCATCATTCTTCGCATTTCACGATTTCCTCCGCGCATCATGATTCTTTTTCCTCTTTACGACTTTTTAAACTATCTCTAACCTTAACGGCTACACCCTTATCAAAATCAGAAATCATCTCATAGGACAAAATAGCCCTGCCTACTGCAATCACTTTATTTTTGAATAAAACTGGGGTGTCAGCTGAGATTCTAACATTTTTTCCACATTTTATAACATGCTTACAAAATACTGATCTGCCTTCTTGAACAAATGGTGCTGCATCCTTGTTAATCTCCACACAATTTTCTCTGAATATTTTACTCTTCATTAGCATTTGAGCAAAATATGGGCTAATTGCAAGACCTCCATCAATTCGTAATGTGCACAACAGATTCCCTTTATGCATTACAGTTCTAATTCTACCAGTTTTTCTTGAGAAAGTCATTTCGATGTCTTTTGGAAGATATTTTGAAACACCATTTCCAAAAAGAGAGTCAATAGAAGTTTGTAATTTCAGTACATGGTCCATATTCAGACTGTTTGCATTCTAAATATTAGTCCAATGATTATATACGATAATATCAAAAAACTATATAGAATCAATTTTTTTATTTAGTTTATGGAAGAAAGAGAGGAAACAAGGAAAATTCAGTTTACTGGTAAATCATCGTATATAGTTTCATTACCAAAACAATGGATTTTGGATTTAGGGTTAAAGCAAGGTGATCAGATTAGAATGGTCAGAAAGGGCTCATCAACCTTAGAGCTTTTTCCTCCAAAATTTGAATCACGTAATCAAAAGAAAGAAGAAGCAGTAATCGAAATTAATTCTGAAGAAAAAGCATCTTCTATTGTAAGAAAATTAATTTCATTGTATTTTCTGGGTTTTAAGACAATTAATGTAAAACCAAAAGATGGAAGATTAAGTCCCATTCAAAGAAACACGGTAAAAGAAGCAGTTAAGCGAATGTTGATGGGATCTGAAATAATTTCGGACTCTAGTAGCGGAATCACAGTACAAGTTCTAGTAAATTTGTTAGAATTGTCAGTTGATGGTGCATTCAAGAGAATGATTCACTTGGCAAAATCTATGTCAAGTGATGCATTACTGGCAGTAAAGGAAAACAATGATGAATTAGCTCAAGAGGTAATCAATACAGATGACGAAGTAGATAGATTTGGATTCTATATTATTCGTCAGTTAAAGATTGCAATCCAAAATGAACACATGTTAAAAGAGATGGGCTTTAGAAACCCAAGAAATTGCTTAGGGTACAGACTGGTTGTGAAAAACATAGAGAGAACAGGAGACCATGCAGCATTTATTGCAAAAGATCTTTTAGAATTTAAAAAACCAGTGAAAAAGGAGATTTTACAGAAATTACAAGATATGAATGAATTTTGTTTATCGTCACTAGATGATGCTTGTCTAGCTTTATTCAAGGAGGACTATGCACAGGCTGAGAGAACCATTGAAGAAACTAATGATATTGTAAAATTTGAGAAAAAGGTCAGAGAGGCCTCAAAATCACTAAAAGACGATGAGGAGATCTACAGGGTCAGAAGAATGACTGAAAATATCAGAAGAATTTCAGAGTATGCCAGCGATATTGCAGAAATTGTCCTGAATATGAATATAGAAAAAGCAATCAAAAAATGACATTTTGAATAGTTAGAATCTTTAACTCGAATTATCGTAAAAACATGGTATCAAAATGAAATCAGCAATTCTAATTACATATGATAAGGAGGATGTGATTAATGAGGCAAAAGGTCTTTGTGATGCAGCGGGCTTTCAAGTAGTTCATACAATTGAACAGAAGTTTTTGAAGAGGCCAAAGTATGGGATAAGCGGCGGAATTTTAGAAAGATTAGAAGAGATTTCAGAAAAGATTAGACCAGACGTTATTGTTTTTGATGAAGTTCTAAAACCAAGTCAGAATTACAATTTAGCTGCAGCATTACACAGAGAGATTTTAGACAGAGAAGCACTGATTCTTGAAATTTTTGAAAGTAGAGCATCAAGTGCAGAATCAAAGTTGCAAGTAAAATTAGCTCAATTAAGATATGAAATGGCAAGAGCCAAAGAAAAGGTTCGACTATCAAGCATGGGGGAGCAACCAGGATTTATGGGAATTGGAAAATTCGAAGTTGATGTTTACTATAATGATATCAAACATAGAATGAACACGGTCAGATCAAAATTAGAAAAAGCCGGAAAACAAAGAGAACTACACAGACAAGGAAGAAAAAGAATGGGATTCAAAACCATTTCACTTGCAGGATATACCTCTGCAGGAAAAACTACTTTGTTCAATATGATGACAGGCGAGACAAGAGATCAGAGCAGTGAGTTATTTACAACACTTTCTACTACCACACGTAGAGTTACAATCAATCAAGATCCATTTTTGATATCAGACACGGTAGGTTTTATCAGCAAATTACCTGCATACATGATTGATGCATTCAAATCAACTTTAGAAGAATTAGGGCATACAGATATTATTATTGTGGTAATTGATATTAGCGATTCAATATTTGAATTAAAAAAGAAATTTTCAAGTTGTATGAGAACATTAAGCGAATTAGGAGTACAAAAAGACAGGATGGTATATGCTCTAAACAAATCAGATTTACTAGAGGATAGTGAAATTGAAGAAAAAATTGAGACATTAAACCTTACAGACAACAAAAAATGGATTCCAGTTTCTGCTAAAACTGGAAAAAATGTAAAAGAACTAAAAGAATTGATAGGAAATATTTTGGAGAGTTACAATTCGTATAAATCTGAAAAAAATTTAGGAGTTGAAAAGACATTTGGAAATTGAAGTGGTACGCATAGGACAAAGACTAGTTAGAGATGACAGAGTTACAACTCATGTAGCATTAGTTTCAAGAGCATTTGGTGCTAAAACAATTTTCATGACAGAGATAAATCCAGAAATCAAAGATACGTTAAGAAAAATTAACGAGACATGGGGAGGTAATTTTGAAATTGAATTCATAGAGAGTTGGAAGCCTATTGTCAAAAAGAAAAAAGAAGATGGTTTCAAAATAGTTCATCTTTCAATGTATGGTGAAAAAATCAATGAGGTTCAAGAAAAAATTCGAAAAGAAGAAAAATTGTTAATTGTTGTAGGAGCTGAAAAGGTTCCTAGAGAAATTTACGAGTTGGCAGATTACAATGTAGGAGTAGGCAGTCAACCACATTCAGAGATAAGTGCTCTTGCCATTCTTTTGGATCGCATTCAAGATGGTCAACAATTTGAGAAAGAATTTCCAAATGCAAAAAGGAAGATCATACCCACAAAAACAGGCAAAAATGTGCAGGTAAACGAAACAAGGGATTAATAATAGAAAGTCAGGAGAAATTAGAGTTGGTAGACAAGTACGAAGATCCTTTTGTTAGAATCGCTTCAATGATTGGAGGAGACGAGTACCTCAAGGTTGCTCGTTCATTATTGAAGGCAGAAGATGCAACTGATGAAGAAATTGCCAGCTCTACAGGACTTAGAATTAACATGGTAAGAAAAGTCCTCTATGATCTTTTTGGAAAATCACTCATTACAGGAATCAGAGTAAAAGATGAAAGAAAAGGATGGTTTGTGTACAGATGGAGAACACGAAGAGAGGAAGTAGAACACTTTATTGAAAATCAAAAAAAGAAAATCGAAGAGAGATTACAACAAAGACTAGATTACGAAAACGCATCTGATTTTTACCACTGTGGAAACGAAGATTGTCCAAGGGTAACATTCGAAGATGCCCTTGAAGGAATGTTCAAATGTCCTTCATGTGGAAATGTTCTTAATCTAAAAAAGAATGATAAATCAAAAAAAGCATATCAAAAGAAAATTGATGAAATTAAAAAAGATATGCAGCAAGTTTTCTAGCAGATAGCAACAAAATTGAATTTTAGGTTACTAGAATAAATAAGAGAAATAATTCTGAGATATTCTGAGTCAAATCACTACAGTAAATCCTGCAACAGGTGAAGATATCACCACATTTTCAGCAATGGATAAAGATCAAGTATTTGAATTAGTTAGAAAAGCAAAGAGAGCATTTCCTGAATGGAAAAACGATTATGAAAAACGTAGAAGCTACATTTACAATTTAGTTGAACATTTAAAGAAAAACAAAACAGAATTGGCAAAAGTCGCCACTAGGGAAATGGGGAAGGCACTAAAAGAATCAATTGGTGAAGTTGAAAAATGTGCATGGGCTTTAGAGTTTTATGCAGACCATGGAGATAGTTTTCTTTCTGACGAAGTATTAAACACAGATGCAAGAAAGAGTTTTCTTACATTTGAACCACTCGGAGTAATTGGTTCTATTATGCCATGGAATTTTCCATATTGGCAAGCTCTAAGATTTGCAGCTCCATGTTTGATGGCAGGAAATGTTATTGTGATGAAACCATCCAGAGTCACCATGCAATCAGGAATTGAAATTGAAAAAGCATTTGCAGATGCAGGAATACCAGAAGGAGTATTTTCAACGGTAGTTGGAAGTGTAGATTCTGCAAATCATCTTATTGATTCAGAAGTTAATGCAGTTACATTTACTGGAAGTACAAATGCTGGAGCAAAAGTTGGTGAAAGAGCTGCCATGAATCTAAAAAAATGTGTTTTAGAATTGGGCGGAAGTGATCCTTTCATAGTTTTAGATGACGCCATTATTGAAAAGGCAGCTGATGGTGCTGCAAAAGGTAGATTCATCAACTGTGGACAAAGTTGTGTGGCCTCAAAAAGATTCTTTGTTGGCAAGAACATTGCTGAAGATTTCATTGAACAGTTCATCAAAAAAGCATCTCAGCTCAAAGTGGGAGACCCAATGTCAATTGATACAGATATTGGACCACTATCAAGCAAAGATGGACTAGAAACAATTTCTGGAATTGTTGAGGATGCAAAGGCAAAAGGTGCTGAAGTTTTACTAGGAGGAGAAGAGATGGATGGAAATGGATATTTCTACAAACCAACAATTCTAACAAACATCACACCAGATATGAGAATTGCAAAAGAAGAGACATTTGGGCCAGTAGCACCAATCACAATTGTTGAAAATGAAAGTGAGGCAATCAAAATGGCAAATGATAGTGAATTTGGATTAGGTGCGAGTATTTGGACAAAGGATCTTGCTAAAGCAGATAAAATGTCAAGAAGAATTGAATCGGGAATTGTTAGTGTGAATAATGTAGTAATTTCAGATCCAAGAATCCCATTTGGTGGAATAAAACACAGTGGATTTGGAAGAGAGTTATCAAGATACGGAATGCTAGAATTTGTAAATCTCAAATCAGTTAGATTCTATGATAACTTAACACATCATCATTACGTAGAATAATTTTTCATAATTGAAATTATGAGTATCCTTTAAGTATAATTTTAGCGTATTATATAATGACGAGGACACTTGATGACGTGTTATTGAGTGAAGATCAAAGAGATCTTGGGAACGCCTTGAGCTTTGAGATACATTCAGAGTTCATGATTCCTCTGGGACAAAGTCCTCGTCGAATTCTTCATCATCGCTTTCATCTTCTTCTTCGTCATCACATTCTTCTAATTCTATATGTGTTGGAGTACCATCATCTCCAAAGAAAATTTCAATGCAAATATCAGTAGATAATGTAGATGCTAAAGTTTCAGCTAATTCTTTTGGAAAATTTCCTAACCTACTGGTGTCTGATGAATATCGATATTCAGTGACTAAATCATCATGATAGAAATCTAGCTCAATATCGCCATTTGTAAATTTTCTTACAGCAATTACCTGACCAAATATGCTATCAGTCAAGCTTATTTTCCTTGTTCAGCAACATCTCGTGTGAGATTTTCAGCTAGATCTTCATAGTGTTGCCTAGATTTTCCTAAATCTTTGAGTTTTGCTTCTTCAATTTCATTTAATTCTCCATCAACTTTTTGTGCAACATATTGCAATCTAGCCTCTGCCATCATAAACAATCTATTGTTTTCTTTCCACAGGTGTTCGGTAATGTGTTCGACATATTGCTTCATATCAGAAATTAATTTGGCAGAATCACCTGAAGACAAATATTCTTTTGCAGAAGATTCCATGTTTGTTGCAATCTCTCTAGAACGTTCATGATCTATTAACATCATTGCGATTGGCCCCATATTTTTTGGCAATCCAGCTTGTTCTAATGCAGGAAACAATGAATTTTCTTCTTTACTATGATGACAAACATCTGTAAAGTTCTTTGAAAAATCAATTACAGGAAGTAAGATTGATTCAGGAATTTGTTTATTTTCATTTAATAATTGGATAGTTGCATCCATTGCTTTGACAACTTTTTCGATTAACTCATGGTCACGTCTTAATGATGCAGTTGACATGATAAATTAACAAAATTTCGGGTATCTATATCTTATTTTTTTAAAATAATTAAAAGATAGAAAATGTTAACGACTAATCGTTAACAGATGGGTTTAACGATTAGAAAGGCTTTTTGATTTTACAAATGCCCAAATCTTTTTGGTCATTTCACTTGGAGCAATTGGTTTTGTACCAAATATTTGTTCAGCGGTTTCTTTACGACCTGCAAAACTAATTGCATATCCGCCAAATGCGGGTTTCTTTGCTCTTGATTTAGCTGTTTTCTTTTTTGGTGCAGCCTTTTTCTTTGGTGCAGCCTTTTTCTTTGGTGCAGCCTTTTTCTTTGGTGCAGCCTTTTTCTTTGTAGTGGTTTTTCTTTTGGTTGTTTTCTTTTTTACTGCCAATTTCTTGTTTGTGTATTCGAAATAAAGTATAAGAACTTAGAGCTTTACATAATGCAAAACTAGATAATTTTTGAGCCTCTTTACTGATTTGAGTCTTAGGCTCGGAGAATTAGAAATCTTTCTAAATCCTGTACCTCGCAAATAGGAAATAGAATCTTCTCCACCAATCAAGAATGGAGATAGAGTTAGTATCATTTCGTCAAAAAGACCTTGTTTAACAAATTCCCAATTGACTGTACCTCCTCCTTCAACTAATATTGTTTTGATTTTCTTTTTTGAGAGTTTTTTTAGTAATGATTTTAGATTAACTGAATCATTACCAGCATTAATTATCTCAACAGGAAATTTTTCTAATTTTACAAGATTTTTTCTAGTAATTTTTTTAGATACAGCAATTATGGTTGGAATCTCATTACTTGATTGTAAAATCTTTGATGTTCTTGAAATTGTTCCTTTAGAATCTAAAATAATTCTAATGGGGTTTTTTCCTTTCACATGACGTACAGTTAGAAGGGGATTATCACGCAATACAGTGTTTTTTCCAACAAGAATTGCATCTACACTTGTACGTAATTTATGAAGTCGTTGAATATCTTTGTGGGATGAAAGTTTCGAGTCGTTTGTTTTAGTTGCAATTTTTCCATCAATAGATATTGCTCCACTTAGAATGATATGAGGTTTAGATTTGTCCATGAACGATTTTGCCTCCAATCATTACTGCTTGCACTGCAGATTCAGATGCCCTATGTACAATTGAAGCATAAGGTTCATGCATCGGCTCTAAATCTAATGCATGCTTGTTAAGAAACACACAATCAGCAATTTTTTTTGTTTCAATTACTCCAATGTCTTTTTTTAGTATTTTTCCACCGTTCACTGTAGCCATTTTCAAAATTTCTTTTGGGTTGATTCTTTTTTTATGAAGACCCATTGTGACTTTCCAAAGATAATCCATTTCTCTGAACATGTCAGGTGAGTTTATCATAACATTATCTGTGCCTAATGCAAGCGTACAACCTGCTTTTTGCATGGAAACAACATCAGGAATTCCTTCAGCTAATGAAGAATTTGCTCTTGGGCAAACTACTATTCCTCGGATTTTTTTTGCAGCCACATGAAGATCACTTTTTGATGCGTGAGTCATATGAACAAGAAAATGAGGCTTCATGGATAATGCACGAATCACTTCAGATTTTCCAGTCATTTTTTTAGATCTTGAAACACTTTGTTTTGTTTCAGCAGAATGAATTGCCCTAATCTTTGATGTTTTTGAGTAATGATTCAAAACTGAAGTACTGTTCTCATTAGCTCCACTAACTCCTATACCATCACATTTTTGAATAATTGCTGGAAGTTCCTGAGATTTTTCTTTTGGAATTGGCAGATTTTTTTTAATTTCTGATGGATTTTGGTAAAAATCAACTCTACCCAAAATAATTGATCGTATAGGGATTTCAGATAGTGTTTTTTTCAACAAGACAACTCCATCGAGACCTCCTTCTCTAAAATCAACAAAAGTGGTAATTCCTTTTCTAATCATGGAATGACAAGTATTTTTCATAAAATTAGACAAGTTTTCAGGAGGTGTGTTTTTTAGAATTTTTGATTTTGCACCAAAGACAGGATGTATTTTTTTGTCTACAGAGCTCTCCAGTGTAACATCTTTTCCAATTGAATCACCAATGTGAGTATGTGCGTTAATGAATCCAGGAATCATTAAAAGACCTTCACAATCAACAGAATCTTCCTTACCACTGGGGTTAATGTTGGGTTGAATTCGTTTGAATCTACCATTCTGAATCTGTACGTTTGTTTTGGAAACAAATTCTAATTCTTTTCCTAAAAGGAGACTAATATTTTTGATTAACATGATAATTCATAAACTTCAGGTTTTTCTTTTCCTGAATCTCGAATTTCACGAATTGTATCAAGTGATTTTGTGGCTAATTTTACAGCATCTCTACATGTTGAAGCATTACCAATACCACAATTCAGAAAAATTTTATCGTCATTTTTTATCATGTTAATGAAATCTTGTACAGAATTTTTTCCATCATCACTTGCCACCACCATAAAGTTATCACCACCCATAAAGAATGTCAATGAGTTTTTTTCTAGAAAATATTTTGACATTTTTGAATATAATTGAAAAATTATTGAAGAAATTTCATATGGAGAGTTTGTTGTTCTTTGAGATGAAAGATCATCAACATCCAAATGCATGATAGTGACTTTTGAATCAGATGCATCATTAACAAAACCAAAAATATTGTATTGTTTATCTAGAACAACTTCTTTTTTCTTTCCTTCATATGCTTTTAAATTTGCTTCAAATGGAGATTCAGCAAAACCAATTGAAATTGTAAGATTCACTTCAAAAGATTTTTCAAGTGCTCTTTGAATTTCAATGTGCTCTTCCAATCCAACACCATTTGAGACAACAAAGAATTCATCAGCCCTATTTAAAAAAACAAGACAATTCTTCTCTGAAAAGGATTGTTGAAGTTGCTTGTACAAAGATGCCTGGAGCATTTGCAGTTCATGTTCTCGGTCACTACCTAAAGTAAGAGTCCACGGACCATAACCGGTTATTTTCAAAATACTTAGTTGAATCATTTTTAAATCCTTTTTAGCTCTGATGAAATTTTTACTACTGCTTCTACAGCACGTTCAGCTACAGGTCTAATCCTGGCATGAGCATGTCGCTCTTGCATGCCAGGACCAGATATTCCCAAAGAAACGGGTTTTTGGTGTTTTATGGACAAATCAGTAAGTGATTGAGCAGCGGCATGAGAAATAACCTCGTCATGCTTGGTTTGTCCCTTGATAATTGCGCCAAGAGTGACTACTGCATCAACATCATTTTTTTGCAACAAGGCATCAACGATTATGGGCATGTCATATGCACCAGGAACATAACAAGTTTGAGTTATTTTCAATTTTAGTGAATCAGCTTTTTCTTGAGCTACTGAAAGCATCCTAGATGTAACTTCGTCATTGAATTCCGAAACTACTATAGCAATATTCAAAATTAATGCACCTTTGCGTATTCTAGTAGTTCTTTTCCATCAATCAATGGAATTCCATTTTGTTTTGCAAACTTTTCTGCTTTATCAACAGATAATGCAGTATATGTTTCACCATCCATCATTTCACAGATTGCAGTTACAGGAGTCAAACCTGCAATCTGTGCAAGATAAACAGACATTTCTGTATGTCCTTGACGTGCAGCTAACAAACCTTTTGATGCAATAAGTAAAGGAACATGTCCAGGAGTTTTAAAAGATGATGCGAATTTTTTTTGTTTGTTTTCAACGTTAAAGATATTTGCCATCTCTCGTATTGTTAGTGATCTGTCATTATCAGTAATTCCTGTATAAGTTTGATAATGATTTACAGATAATGAAAATGTAGGATGATCACCATAAGGTGCAAGACCCATAATCATTTCTTTGTTAGAAATTGAGGAATCAGCCAAAATTTCATGCATGTATTTTAGTTCAAGTGAATTGGCAAATTGATTATCTATTGCAATACAAAGTAATCCACCTGCGTGTTGACGCATTCGTGCAACATGTTCGGGAGTAACAAATTCTGCTGCAACCACCATATCAATCTCATTTTCTCGTCCTGCAGAGTCAAATAAGAGCACAAACTCTCCTCTTTTTAGAGATTGTAGTGCAGTTTCAAGGGACATATACAAAAAAATCCTCAAACTGATTATAAAGTTTACTTAAAAATTGGTAATTACCAATAAAATAGTAGGTTGACAGGTTTATTTTAGAATGTATTTTCCAAGAATGTCAGTTTCAATATTAACTTTATCGCCTACTTTTTTTGTTTGAAAATTTGTAACTTCAATTGTATGAGGGATCAACGAAATAGATGCAAGATTTTTTTTAATGTCAGTGACTGTCAAACTTATTCCATCGACTGCAATAGAACCTTTTTTGACTACATATTTTGCTAATTTTTTTGGTACTTCAAACCAGACTTGAACCTCTTTAGGTTTTTTTTGAATTTTTTTGATCACTCCCACACCATCTACATGTCCTAAAACAAAATGACCTTCTAATCGGTCTCCTGCCTTTAAACTTCGTTCAATGTTTACAATTCCACCAACCTCAAGATTTCCAAGATCGGTTTTTTTTGTTGTTTCTTCTATCATCTCAAATATGCAACTAGATTTTGATAGTTTTGTAGCAGTAAGACAAACTCCATTTAGTGCAACACTTTGTCCAATTTTCAGTCCCTTTGCATGTTTTCCCAGGTTCACAGTCATTTGTATCGCACTTCGATTTTTGGTATTTTTAGAAATTTTTTCTACTTTGCCTATTCCTTCAACAATACCGGTAAACATCAAAGTCATCAACTAATTGACGTATAAAATGATTTAGTTGGTTTTCATTTTAGATTTTTTTGAATCAAATTCTTCAAATTCATTTTCACAAACTTGATGGAATAAAGAGCATTTGTTCTCTTTTGCTGCCGCTTTTATTTTTTCCATGTCTTTGTTTAGAATTCCCTGTGCAGCCAAAAATGCACTATCACTATCACCTAATTTTTCAAATAATTTGGATTTTGCCGGAGGTATTTCCTTGAGGCTAGAATCTATGACTTGTGCCTTGTCATAGTATTCTATTGCGATTTCGTAATTTCCTAGATGGCTATGGGAGATGGCTTTGTTCATCAAGGCTGTAACATCAGAAGGATCTATTGCAAGTGCTTGTTCATAGTATTCAAGTGCCTCTTTGTGTTGATCCAATTCATTCAATGACAAACCCTTACTATTCAGTGCCCATGAATCATTAGGATTAGAAGAAAGAATTTCATCACATAATTTTTGAACTTGTTGATAATCACCCAAACTTTCTAGTGCATAGATTTTATTTTTTAGTGCATACGTATCTGACTTTTTTATTTCAAGAACTTTATCACAATAAGATATGGCTTCTTGATATTTTTCTAGATAAATTAAAGATAAACAAATGTTTTGAAGTGCGACCATATCATTAGGGATTTTTTCGAGTAAACCTTTGCAATAGTTATACATCTCTTCATATTTTCCTGCGTTAAACATACGAGTTATGACATTGCTAGGATCTAGTAGATTAACCATTTCCAGTTATTAGATAGAATCTCATTATCTTTAATATATTCTGAAATAAAGAAAAATTACCAGTTATTTTAGCACTTTACGAAGGGTTTCGTTTATTACTTTAGAATAACTATAGGAGGCTTGCTCTTGTTGAATTAATTTTGCTTGACGAAGTCTAAGTTTCTTATCTAGATCATCATCAATCATAATGGTTACTCGTTTTGCCATACTAAATAGTATGAAAATTATAATATAATATTATATGAAATTTCCCAAAAATGGGAATTATGCGTTTATGCTTGAAATAACGTGTTCAATATTGAATGGTTTTTGAATTACAAGTACGCTGAGTTTTTTTAATTTCTCTTCAGTTTCTGTGCTAGTATCAGCAGTAACTGCAATTATGCGGGCGTTAGGATCAATATCTTGGATTTTCTTTATTGCATAAAATCCTGAGCCATTTGGCATGTTTAGATCAATAAGCATAACATCAGGTTTCAGTTTTTTGAATAATTTTACTGCAGTAACCCCATCAAATCCATTTCCAACAACATTGATTTCTTTTTCCTCAAGAAATTCAGTAAATAATCTAACAGTGTCTTCATCATCATCAATAATAATGACTGATTTACTCATGTTCACAACATAATATGAGTTCTTTATATTTTGCATCTACAGAGAACACATATGCCCGGATTAGACAAATTGATTTCAATATCATTACCGACAAGAATTAAGAAAAAAATTGATGTAGATGCACTAAAAAAAATTGAACGCGAATTATTTCTAGAGCATGGCATGTCAATTAAACTTGCAACAGAACATTTTCCAACATTATTAAAAATTATTAAAAAAAATTATGAATTAGACATAGAAAATTTTGAAAAAGAATGTCTAAGAGAAACTATTCAAGTAAAAAAAGTAAAGGAGAATTATCATATTACAATACTTGATTCAAAATTAATTCATTTTATTTTGGATATATTTGGAGATGATGAAACAAGAAAAATAATTATATCAATTTTAAAAAGTGAACATACCATTCCAGAAATTCTCAGAGAATCAAAAATACCTAAAACCTCAGGATACAGAAAAATAGAGAACCTGTTAATCAACGGATTCTTCATTGAGACAGGAAAAGTGCTTAGTGGAAGCAAGAAAATATCAAAAATTCAATGTGTTTTCCAAGAAATCTTGATGGATGCAAAAAAAGAGAAACTCGTTGTTAGTGGAGTCGTACCTAAAAATATATTTGAAAAAAGTACAACTATGAAATCTATTATCAAAAATTTAGATTAATCTATTTTACAAGTTCAAGTAATGCTTTTGCTTGTTTAAAGTGAACCTCATCAATCATTTTTCCTTCAACAGTAGTAGCACCTTTTCCTTTCTTTGTTGATTCAAGATAAGTTTTGCAAACTTTTTCAGCCCATTCAATCTCATTCTTGTTTGGATGAAATAATTTGTGTGTTACAGAGATATGATCTGGATGAATGATGCTCTTTCCAGAATAGCCTAAACTTTTTCCAACCTTACAATCTTTTTCCAGACCCTTTGAATCCTTAAGATCCTGCCAAATGGCATCTATTGCAGCAACACCTGCAGCTCTTGCATCAACAGGAATTTTTCCCCTAGAATATCTTGCACCTTCAGCATCTTTGGAATATTCTACACCAAGATCATTTAGAAGATCAAAGACGCCAAAGACTACTGCTACTACTCTTTTGCTACTAGAAGCAATTTGATAAGTATTGACAACTCCTTCTGCAGATTCTATTGAAGGAATCAGCTGTATTGGTTTTAGTTTTCTTGTTTTCTCTAGTCCTGCAATTATTTTTTCAATTTTTTTCAATTCTCCCATATTGTTTACTTTGGGAATTACAATTCCGTCAATTCCTTTTTGAACAATTTCTTTAAGATCTGCAGGAATTTTTCCTGATAAGGGAGAGTTTGTACGAACAAAAATTGAAGACTCGTATGATTTTTTAGATTTGAGGGCTGATTTGATTAGCTTTCTTGCATTTACTTTTTCATTGTCTGGAACAGAATCCTCTAAATCAAAGCATACAATATCAGCCTGAAGTTTCTTTGCTTTTTCAAGAAACCTTGGGTTGTTGCCAGGAACAAAAATGAGACTTCTGAAGAGCTGAGTCATAAAATGACTAAGCGCCTTCAGGCTTCATAATGATTTTGCCAAAGAAGTCACCCTTTAGCATTTTTGTATGAGCCTCTGCTGCTTGCTCGAAGGTAAAGACAGAGTCAACAATTGATTTTATCTTACCTTGACCCATCCAATAGAGACCTTGATCTAGTTCAGCTTTAGTTCCTTGTGTTGAACCTAAGACATTGATTCCTTTGAAGAAGATGTGTCTAAGATCTATTTGTGCGTCATAACCTGTTGTTGCACCACATGAAACAAGTGTTGCACCATACTTGAGCAATGTTAGTTGCTTGTTGAAGTGAGTTTGACCAATGTGATCAAATGCAAGATCAATTCCAGGTGCTTCACCTTTTGTTTTTGCGATTTCTTTTGAAATTTTGAAGACTTCTTTTTGCCAATCGTCTTTTCTGTGGTCTACTGCATAATCTGCACCAAGTTCCTTACATTTCTCTAGTTTGTCTGGACTTGCAGTTGCAATAACATCACAGTTGTATAATTTTGCAATTTGAATTGCATAACTTCCAACACCAGAACCACCACCCATAATGAGTACTGTTTGTCCTGGAGTAATGTTAGCTCTACCAACTAACATGTGCCAAGAAGTCAGAATTGTCATTGAAGCTGCTGCTGCATCTTCATATGAAACTCCATCAGGAATTTTTGAAACATTAACTTCTGGCAAGTGAATTTGTTCAGAGTATGCACCCCATAGTGGTCCAGTTTGGAAACCCCAAACTTGTCTGCGGGTACAGTCAAATTCTCTTCCGTCAGTACATGCTTTACAAACTCTGCATGCAAGGTTTGAGTGAGAGACAACTCTGTCACCTACTTTGAAATTTTTAACATCTTCGCCTACGGCGATAACATCTCCAGCTACATCAGAACCTGAAACGTGTGGGAGAGGAACTGCTACTGGAACTCCTCTCATTCCCCAAATATCGTTATAATTTAGGGCAGATGCTTTATTGGTAAAAATTACCTCATCTGATTTTGGTTTTGGTTCGTCTATATCCTGGACTTTAAGGATCTTAGCGTAATTATCATCTGGTGCATATTCATTGTATACGACTGCTTTCATAGCATAAACGCCTCCCTACCCATAATTATATTTTATCTGGGATCAGACACGATTGAACTTAAAATCGCGTTTTGGTTGTTGGGTCGAAAGCAAGATTTGCTTTAATTGATCGTCTGTGATTTGTCCAGGTATTTTTCCCTGAGTTGCCATTCCGATAAGATATTGTTCAACCAAATCAGCCAACTCGGGTTTTACCATTTTGATATTGTTTAATCTCATTCTTGCTTCAGGGACTAGAATTTGTTTTAGAATCTGCTCTTTTTGTGCAGCTAGTTCATGATTTGTATTATCTTGAGGTTGATCGTTTGATTCAGGAAAGCTCATTTTGAATCTAAGTGTAAACTTTCAATTGAGGATTTTCAACAATCATTTCTTTTAGAATTTCTGTTGATAATCTGTCAAGTTTTTGCATACCTTGTTTAGAAACTACACGTCCTTTCTTCTCA
>REGH01000061.1 GCA_003702495.1 Candidatus Nitrosopumilus sp. | reverse complement strand
GTATCTGTTCCATGAGCAATTATAATTCCTGAATAATCTGAATTTGAGTAACTACTGATTTTTTTAGCTATCTCTAACCAATTTTCTGGCATAATGTTTTCAGAATACTCTGATAACAAAACTTCTGCATCAATATTTGCAATTTTACCAAGCTCTGGAACTGATGAATTCAATTCTTCTGCAGTTAACACTGGAGTAACTGCTCCTGTTCTATAATCTACTTTACTTGCAATTGTACCTCCTGTTGAAAGTAACAAAACTTTTGGTAATCCGTCTATTTTGCTAATTTTTTGAGGTTCATCCACGTTTTTTTCTGATGATTGAATTTTTTCAATATTTTCAATTTTTGTGATTTCTAACCCAACATTATATCCGCTCTTTAATTTCAGAACAATGTGCTTATCGTCACTGTGCTCATATCGAGGCATAATTATGCCTGAATACGTAATGTTTGAGAGAATTTTAACTGAATCCCCAACAACTATTTGATTGCTCTTTAGAAATTCTAATGAATCACCTTCATATCCTGTATATTCTGACATTTACGAGAATTAGATTTGTTATTTTATTAAAACTACCTGTAATAGGATGCTACTAATTTTTCACCCATCTTGAGGTCTTTTTGTTCTCTAACTTTCTTTACTGCTTCTTCAAAGTGTTTCATAGTAACTTTGGCTTCAATGCTGCTCTTTTCAACATCTTTGACATCTGGGTGTTTGTCTAAGAATTCATGAATTACTAATGAAACTGCTGTGTTTGCAATTGATGATGTATCTGCACCACTCATTCCGTCAGTACTTTCTGCAATCTTCTCCATATCTACATCATCCCCAATAGGAATTTTCTCTGCATTGATTTCTAGAATACGTTTTCTGCTATCTTTATCTGGATTTGGTACTTGGATGATCTTATCAAATCTTCCTGGTCTTAACAATGCTGGATCAATCATATCTGCTCTATTTGTTGCAGCTAAAACAACAACTCCATGCATGTTTTCCATTCCATCTAATTCTGTAAGTAATTGACTGACAACTCTTTCAGTAACTGCAGTTTCTCCACCTGCTCCTCTAATTGGTGCAATAGAATCTATCTCATCAAAGAAAACTACACATGGTGCGGATTGTCTAGCTCTTTTGAAAATCTCTCTGATTCCTCTTTCAGATTCACCTACCCATTTAGATAATAATTCAGGACCTCTAACTGAAACAAAGTTTGCTTCACTTTGAGTTGCAACAGCTTTTGCAAGTAATGTTTTACCTGTACCACTTGGACCATGAAGTAATATTCCTCTTGGCATATTGTGTCCAAGTTTATCATATAATGCTGGATATTTCATCGGCCATTCCACTGCTTCTTGTAACTCACGTTTTACATCTTCTAAACCACCAACTTCGTCCCACTTTACATCTGGATTTTCAATGAATACTTCTCTCATTCCAGATGGAGTTACCTCTATCAGGGCTTTTTGGAAATCTTCATGATTAACAATTAATTTGTCCAAAGTCTCAGGTGGGATTTTTTCTTCCTCAAGATTTAGAATTGGTAATAATCTTCTCAAACATTTCATTGCAGCCTCTTTACAGAGATATTCCAAGTCTGCACCAACGTATCCGTGGCTAATTGCTGAGATTTTATCTATATTGACATCATCCGATAAAGGCATATTTCTGCTGTGAATTGCAAGAATGTCTTTTCTTCCTTTTTTGTCTGGAACTTTGATTTCGATTTCTCTATCAAATCTTCCTGGTCTTCTAAGTGCTGGATCAATTGCATTAGGTCTATTTGTTGCAGAAATTACAATTACTTTACCTCTTGCTTCTAGACCATCCATTAATGATAACATCTGAGATACGACTCTTCTTTCAACTTCTCCAGTAACTTCTTCTCTTTTTGGTGCAATGGAATCAATTTCATCAACGAAGATAATTGAAGGAGCTTTTTCTCTTGCTTCTTTGAAAATTTCTCTTAGTCTAGCTTCACTTTCACCATAAAACTTGCTCATAATTTCTGGTCCTGAAATACTGATAAAGTGTGCATTACTTTCATTTGCAACAGCTTTTGCAAGTAATGTTTTACCTGTTCCTGGTGGACCATAAAGCAAAACACCTTTTGGAGCTTCAATTCCTAACTTTTCAAAAATTTCAGGATGTCTTAGTGGTAGTTCAATCATTTCTCTAACTTTCTTAATTTCATCAGTTAAGCCTCCAATGTCTTCATAGGTTACTTGTGGGACTCCACGTAATGTTTCACCTTTTTCTGCAATGTGGAAAACAGTTTTTTGAGTAATCAAAACTGCATCAGCAGCTGGAGTGACACCAATTACTTGGAAAGTTAAACGTCCACCAAAGTATGGGACCATCACATTATCTCCTTTAATCAAAGGAACGCTTTCTAGAGCATCAGCAAGGTATCTTTCATCAATTGGTGGAATTGCTTCCAATGGAGCAACTACAACCTTCTCTGCAGCTACTGCTTTGATTTTTCTAACTGAAATTGTATCTCCAATTGCAATTCCTGAATTATTCCTTCCCAGTCCATCAATTCTGATAATTCCCTTTCCTTCATCAGATGGGTATAATGGAAGACATTTTGCAACTGTTCTTCTTTTACCTTTAATTTCAATAACATCACCTGTGGATGCATTTAACGTATCCATAGAATCATAATCAATTCTTGCTACTCCTCTTCCGACATCTCTAGTGTATGCCTCCAAAACTTTGAGAGAAAGTGCGTTTTGACTCATATTCAAATGCCTTCTGTCTAATTTTTATATCTTTGTGGTATTTTCTCCAAATGACAGGTAAAAATCACAAGCTTAAAATCCTCTTTAGGTAGGAAACGATCAACTTTGGGTAAGAGACCATTAGTAAGAAGACGTGGCCGTGGAGGCAATCAATTTAGATCTACTTCTACTGGTAAAGTAGGCGCCAAAGCAAATTACCCTCGATTTCCACTATCTGAACAACATGAAGGTGAGATTATTGACCTTGTTCATGAACGTGGTAGAGAAGCACCTTTAGCTAAAGTAAGATTTGAAGATGGCTCAGTATCATTTGTTCCTGCAGTTCTTGGTGCAAAAGTTGGTGAAACTCTACAATTTGGATTAAAATCAAAAATTGAAAAAGGAAATGTGATTAGTATTCAAAATATTCCTGATGGAACTATTGTATGTAATATTGAAAAGCACTTTGGTGATGGCGGTGCAATTGTAAAATCTGCCGGAACTGATGCAACTGTTTTCTCTCATGGTGATGAAGGTGTTACGGTAAAACTTCCTTCTGGAAAATTCACTACTCTAAATCCAAAAAATAGAGCCATGATTGGAACTCTAGCTGGAGGTGGAGCTAGCGAAAGACCATTTATGAGTGCAGGTGGAAAATGGAGAAACTTTAAAGCTAAAGGAAAGAAATATCCAATTGTTAGAGGTGTTGCTCAAGCAGCATATGTTCACCCACACGGTGGTGGTCGTCACCAACATGTTGGACAAAGTTCTACTGTTTCCAGAGATACTCCTCCAGGAGCCAAAGTTGGAAGCATTGCAGCAAGAAAGACTGGTAGAGCTAGAATTAAAGAAAGAAAGTAATTTTCTCTTTAACCTAAAATTGATTAATAGCTCCAAGAAATTTCTGTTAAATGTCGAATCAACGAATTAGACTTTTTGTAACTGGTAGAGTTCAAGGCGTTTTTTTTCGTCAGACCTTAAAAACAAAAGCAATACAAAATGATATTTTTGGATGGGTAAAAAATCTCAAAGATGGTCGTGTTGAGGCTATTTTAGAGGGAAATGAAGAAAATGTTAGTCGATTAGTTGAATGGGCACATGGCGGCCCTGCAAATGCAATAGTTGAAGATGTAGAAATCAGAAATGAAAAATTTACTGGTGAATTTTCAAAGTTTGATGTTTTGTATTAGTGAATTTGTTCATATGCATTTTTTATCAAATTTCCAAATTCAGAGATTTGTTGGTCTTTATTGATTTGAATAATCTCAACAGGTTCTTTTCTACTCTTCTGAATTTTTATGATCACGCCTTCTTTTTGGGGCTCTACATCTGTAAACCATCTAAATGTCATGGATTTACAAAAGACAACTCTATGCATTCTAACATCCTCAACTACGTTTTCTCCTAAACCAAAGCAAAATTCTCTAATTGAATCAAAAAGTGGTAACACCTGAGTGGGAATTTGCTTTTTAAAATCATCATAATTTCTTTTATTTCCAAATGAAATCATTCCTTCCATGAAATTGTAAATTTGAATTTAATAATAAATGGTAGCAGCTCTGTTGGCTCCAGTCTAGACGAATAGCCCCATTTCAAGGCATACAAGATCCGCCACGTTGACGAGGAAGCGTGGATGCTCCACCTTAGGATTGCTCCCTCCCGGACCTCATCCCTTTCGATGGTTCGGTCTTAGAAGTCATCCCTTCGGATAATTCTAGTCCTGCAACCACCCGCCTCGGCGTGATTTCATTTCCGCACACCAAGCGGGAATTACCCATCTAGAGATTTACCCAACAGTTACTGATCTCTGCATATAGCCGGTTTCAGAATGGGGCACGGCTGGCACCCCGATCCTACCTACTACCAATTTTTCTAAAACAAAGTATGTTATATTTGCATTAGGTTTGATTCTCTTTGAGTTTCAATACCATGCTGCAAACTGAGCACACTTCTCCTGTACAATTATTTCCACATTTCTTACAAACTGTTTTTTCTTTGTAGTTTGTTTCTTTTACAATACTTGAAACCCTAAGAATTGATTGATACAAATTATTTTTAATTCCACTATGTTGCTTTTCTAATGAATTTAGAAATTCTCGTATCTCTGTTCTAATTCCCTCATTCATATGAGGACAGGGCTCTGATTGAAATGGAATATCATT
>REGH01000022.1 GCA_003702495.1 Candidatus Nitrosopumilus sp. | reverse complement strand
TTGCAGATCATTTGGACCAATGTCCACTCATTGCAGAAAGATATAACAAATTCCAAGATGAAGACGGATGTCCAGATAGTATCATTCACCAAACAATAGGTGACTCTGATGGTGATGGAATATTTGATGATGTTGACCAATGCCCAACTGCTAAAGAGACTTACAACAAATTCATGGACACTGACGGTTGTCCTGACTTTATTGCCGATAACAAACTTGCAGCTGATACTGATGGTGACGGAATTGTTGATATTGTAGACTGGTGTCCAACACAACCTGAAACTTACAACGGATTCCAAGACACTGACGGATGCCCTGACAGTCCACTCTCTTATCTTGATACTGATATGGATGGAATTATTGACATTAATGATGCATGTCCACTAGAACCTGAAACTTACAACAAATTCATGGACACTGACGGTTGTCCAGATTCCGTTGACACTACAGCTTTCGCCTATACCTTCCCAGACACTGATGGTGATGGAATTGAAGATAGATGGGATGCATGTGTTGATGAACCTGAAAACTATAACAATAATCTAGACTGGGATGGCTGTCCTGATGTCTTAGGTGCAGAATCTACTACTCCTATCTATGGTGATTCTGATTATGATGGATATCCTGATGTTATAGATTCCTGTCCAACCGAATCTGAAACTTGGAACAAATACCTAGATGCCGATGGTTGTCCAGACATTGCTCCAGAACAACAGAGATTTGTCCACGATGATGACCTTGACAGCATCATTAATGATGAAGACTTGTGTCCACTAGATCCAGAAGATTATGATGGTGACAGAGACAGTGACGGTTGTCCTGATCCATAAATCTAGTTTCCAATATTTCGAAAGAACCTATTTAACGTGAGACTTAATAAATACTTGATAATAGCGGAGTTAGGAAACTATGAAACAATTTCTTTTAGGATTTTTACTTTTACTTACTTTGACTATTGGCTTGACATCTACCAATACATTTGCAGCAGGTGACTTGGATAATGACGGTGTTGATGATTCTGTTGATGCATGTCCTAATCTACGTGAAGATTATGAGGGTACTTTAGACGGTTGTCCATCAAACTTTGTCCCATGGTATGATGAAGATTATGATGGAATAGAAGACCATATTGATCAATGTCCAAGCCTTAGAGAACATTACAATATGTTCCAAGATGATGATGGTTGTCCTGACATTAATCCTCAAGGCGGACCTGGTGGATTGCCAGATTCTGACGGTGATGGATTTGTTGATACTGTAGACTTGTGTCCAACACAACCTGAAACATTTAACGGATTCCAAGACACTGACGGTTGTCCTGACAACCTTGGTTCTGGTGACCGTGATTTAGACGGAATTATAGATGCATATGACGAATGCCCACTTGCAAAAGAAACTTACAACAAATTCCAAGATGATGACGGTTGTCCTGATAATATTTCTGATTACTCCGTATTTGACTTTGATATGGATGGAATTTCTGATTTAAATGATCAATGTCCTCTAAAACCTGAAACAGTAAATGGATTTGAGGATGAAGACGGCTGTCCTGATGTAGCTGATTCTGATGGTGATGGTGTCCGAGATACATTGGACCAATGCCCCTCAACACCTGAAACTTGGAATAGATACAACGACACAGATGGTTGTCCAGATGTTCTTCCAATTGGAAATATGATGATTGATACAGATAAAGATGGAATTAATGACGATGTTGATTTATGTCCAAATCTTAAAGAAACTTGGAACAAATACAACGACACAGATGGTTGCCCTGATATTGTCCCAGAACAATCAAGATACAAACATGATGCAGATTTAGATGACATCATTAATGAAAATGACATGTGCCCACTTGAACCAGAAGACTATGATGGAGACAGAGACAGTGACGGATGTCCTGACAATTAGGTGCTGATGAAATGAAACAATATCTCTTAGGATTCTTACTTTTACTCACACTAACTATTGGAATGGCACCAAACAGTGCATTTGCAAATGAAGCAATTGATTCTGATGGTGATGGTGTTCCAAATGCAGTTGATTTTTGTCCACATCTCTTAGAAGATTATGATCCTCAATACGGTAACAACATTGACGGATGTCCTGCAGACTTTGTTCCATGGTATGATGCTGATTATGATGGCATTCAAGACCATGTTGATAGTTGTCCTACTGTAAAAGAAACTTACAACAAATTCCAAGATGAAGACGGCTGTCCTGATTTATCCCCTGCTTCTGATGCAGGAATTGCTGACACTGATGATGATGGTTTTCCTGATTATCTAGACTTGTGTCCAACACAACCTGAAACATTCAACGGAATTGATGATACAGACGGCTGTCCTGATGATGAACATTCTGTAATTGACAGTGATCAAGATGGAATCTCTGATAGTAAGGACTCTTGTCCACTAGAACCTGAAACTTACAATCAATTCATGGACACTGACGGTTGTCCTGATACTGTTGATGCTGATCTCTCTACTTACACATTCCCAGATACAGATGGTGATGGAATTATTGATAGGTGGGACACATGTGTCTTTGAGCCTGAAAATTACAACAATAATCTAGACTGGGACGGCTGTCCTGATGTCTTAGGTGCAGAATCTACTACTATTTTTGCTGACTCTGATTATGATGGAATTCCTGATGAAATGGACCTGTGTCCTACAATTGGAGAAACATACAATGGAATCCAAGACACTGACGGTTGTCCTGATTACCCTGATTTCATCACTGATTTAGATTCAGATCTTGATGGCATTCCAAACAGCATTGACCAATGCCCAACTGCTAAAGAGACTTACAACAAATTCCAAGACTTGGACGGATGTCCTGACTCTCTTGTAGATGGAGTTTCTACTTATGATTCTGATGGTGATGGAATTGTTGATAATTTAGACTTGTGTCCAACACAACCTGAAACATTCAACGGAATTGATGATACAGATGGATGTCCTGATGATGAATTGAGTTTACTGGATCGTGATCAAGATGGAATCTCTGATAGTAAGGACTCTTGTCCATTTGAACCTGAAACTTATAATCAATTCATGGACACTGACGGCTGTCCTGATGTAGTTGATTCTACAGATTCTGTTTATGAATTCCCAGATACAGATGGTGATGGAGTTATTGACAGATGGGATCAATGTCCAAATGAATCTGAAAATTATAATGGATTCCAAGATGAAGATGGATGTATGGATATTCTAGGTGCTGATCCTAATGGAATTATTGATTCAGATTATGATTCTATTCCTGATGCAATTGATGATTGTCCATTAGAACGTGAAAACTATAACAAATTCCAAGATGATGATGGTTGTCCTGATGTTTTACAATTACAGATGACTGGTGATGCTGACGGTGATGGATTACTAAATGCATTTGATGATTGTCCTTATACTCCTGAAAACTATAACAAATTCCAAGACACTGACGGTTGTCCTGATTTGATTAGTGATGATAGATATTCTTATGATTCTGACGGTGATGGAATTATTGATAATTTAGATTGGTGTCCAAACCAACCTGAAACATTTAACGGATTTGAGGATGCTGACGGTTGTCCAGACAGTTCTGTTTCCACATTAGACTCTGATAGGGATGGAATTCCAAATATCTCAGATTCTTGCCCACTAGAACCTGAAACCTACAACTTGTACATGGATGCTGACGGTTGTCCAGATTCAGTTGATGGTATGTTATCTAATTACATGTTCCCAGATGCTGATGGTGATGGAATTGATGATAGATGGGATGCATGTGTTGATGAGCCTGAAAACTTTAACGGATTCTTAGATGAAGATGGATGTCCAGACACTCCAGGAATTTCAACACCTGCATTAGCCGATAGTGATTATGACAATATTCCTGATGTAGATGACTTGTGTCCTACAATTCCAGAAAATTACAATAAATTCCAAGATGAAGATGGTTGTCCAGATTCAATATTACGTGAATCAACTGGAGATGCAGATTTTGATGGAGTACCTGACAATGTTGATCAATGTCCTCAAAGCAGAGAAACTTACAATAAATTCCAAGACTTGGACGGATGTCCTGACTCTCTTGTAGATGGAGTTTCCACTTATGATTCAGATGGTGATGGAATTGTTGATAATTTAGACTTGTGTCCAAACCAACCTGAAACTTATAACGGATTCCAAGACACTGACGGTTGTCCTGATGATGCTGTTTCTACTCTTGATTCTGATCTTGATGGAATTATTGATATTTCAGATGCATGTCCACTAGAACCTGAAACTTACAACTATTATCAAGATGAAGACGGTTGTCCTGACTCAATTGGTACTGTAACTTCCTCTTACGCTTTCCCAGATGCTGACGGTGATGGAATTGATGATAGATGGGATTCATGTGTTGATGAACAAGAGACCTTTAATGGATATCTTGACTGGGACGGTTGTCCTGATGTATTAGCTGCAGCCTCTACAACTCCAACAAAATTCGACTCTGATGGTGATGGATTCTATGATTTCATTGATTCTTGTCCATCAAAACCTGAGACCTGGAACAAATACAATGACCATGATGGTTGTCCAGACATTGCTCCAGAACAACAGAGATTTGTCCACGATGATGACCTTGATAGCATCATTAATGATGAAGACTTGTGTCCGCTAGACCCAGAAGATTTTGATGGTGACAGAGACACTGACGGTTGTCCTGACAACTAATTTTTGAAATAGTAAATATATTCAAATTATCTAGTTTGTACATGCTTCCAAAATTCTCCAGCAAGGCATTCCTAGCTCCTATGGCTGGAGTCAGTGATCCTGCTTTGAGACTCCAATGCAAAAAGATGGGAGCCGGATTGGTAGTAACTGAGTTTACTAGCATTCACAGCATTATTGCAAAAGAACAGCAACTCAAAGAAAACATGCAAACAATTCAAGAATTTATTGAATTCTCAGAACAAGAAAGACCGATTTCTGTTCAACTGTTTGGCTCTGATCTCTTTGCACTAGAAAAAGCTGCAACCATTGTAGAACCATATTTTGATATTATTGATTACAACATGGGCTGTCCTGCACCACACATTACACAACAGATGGCAGGAGGAGCTTTGTTACAAGAAGTTAATTTAACTGAGCAAATTTTCAAAACTCTAGTTAATGCTGTAAAAAAACCTGTGACTTTGAAGTTCCGTTCTGGTGTAACAGAAGCAAGCAAATTCCTTTTCAAAGACATTGCAGAAATTGCTGAAGATGAGGGTGTCCAAATGATAACATTTCATCCTAGAACTGTCAGTCAAGGATATTCCGGAAATGCAGATTGGAAGTTAATCAAAGAACTCAAAGAAATTTCTAGTGTTCCTATAGTTGGAAATGGAGACATTACCACTCCTGAGGATGCAAAACTGATGCTTGATGAAACTAATTGCGATTATGTGATGATTGGCCGTGGTGCTATGGGAAATCCCTTCTTATTTGAGCAGATCAATGACTATCTCAAGACTGGCTCATACAAGGAGTACTCTTTCAAAGATAGATTGGATTCATTCTTTGATTATCTTCATCTTACTGCCCAATACAAAATCAAATTTGCCAATATCAAAAGTCAAGCAATGAGATTTACAAAAGGATTGAAAGGCGGTTCCAAACTACGTTCTAAAATTACCTTCTCAAAGAATCTTGAAGAACTAGAAAAAATCATGCGTGAAGCATATTCTATATCTTAAACTAAATTTTCAAATTCAATAATTTTCTTTACATCTGTTAATTGTTTAAACCAAAAAATATTGAATTTTTAAGCAAATTGGACTATTCTTATATATTTCAAGATGGCATTTTAATTATGAAAATAGGAGTTGAATCATAATTGGCAACAGCTTATGTTCTCATAAACTGTGAGCTAGGTTCTGAGGAAGCTGTAATTTCAGAACTAAAATCTATTGAAGGTGTTGTTGAAGTTCACGGCACGTTTGGTGCATATGATATCTTGGCCAAAGTTGAATCTGATCAAGTAGAAGCATTACGTGAAACAATTACTTGGAAGATTAGAAAAATTCCAAAAATTAGATCAACACTAACTCTAATGGGAATTGAAGGACAGCAGTAACTTCAAAATCCTTTGCTTTTATACTTAGTTTGCAATAAGATGCTATCCCTTCAAAAAACATGTCCTCCAAAAGGATACCTCCTGAGAGGAAATTTCTCCTCTCAGCAGCTCATTTCAAAATGATAATTGATATTGAATAAAATAAAATGATTAGAGGGCTTCAGAACCCGTCTTTTTAGATGCAATGTTTAGAGCACTTTCTACATTGGTGACTATGATAATTCCATCTCCACCATTACCTGTAAAAGAAGCATCGGCAATTGCTGAAGATACTTTCTCTACATCAGAGTCATCTACTATTGTTATCACTGTTGCAACCTTGTTGTATTCTGCAGTGAATGAACCTGTACCTCTTCCTGATCTGATCTCTTGTCTTTTTCCAGAGCCTCTACCTTTTCCTTCTGAGATGGTAAATCCTCCAACTATGCCTTTTATTGCATCAGAAACTGCACCGGTCTTGTCTACCTGAATGGTTGCCTCAATTCGTTTCATTTGCATTTGTTTTTTGGTATTCTTTAAAAAAGATGATATGTATTTTTTCGAATTTTATGATACTATGTTGGTTATTTCATAATCCTCCTGGCTTTTTAGCACAGAAAAAGAAGGAAAATTATGAAAAGCGATGAAAAGAGGTCTCACAGACTAAACTATCTTCTAAAATGCTATTTGAGTAATCCTCAAGAAAATGCCTTGTATCAAAGGGCAAAACAGATGGGTGTATCTGATTCTACTGCTAAAGACTACATCAGAACTGTCATTATTCAAGCCCAGAAGATATGCTCACAATAGCACCAAATCCCCCATTTTGATTGGATAAGAGGAATTATTCGAAATCTTAAACAAGGAATTCATAAATAATCATTATAGGAGAAAATACTCGTGACTGATGATTTACTTGATGATGTAAAGGCACTTTTGGAAAAAGACTTTGGCGATGATAGAATTCTAAAACAAATTCGCCGAGCTTGTGAAAACAATGAGGTTGTCAGCAATTTTGAGAGAAACTATGTTAGAAAATTAGCAGAAAAACATCTTGGACGAAAACCAGCTACTCCTGCTCCTGTTGAAAAGCCTGTGGTTCCAGATGTAGTGATTCCTGAACCATCTATTCAAACTACTCCGTCATTTCAAAAAACACAGACAATTAGAAGAGAACCCCCTAGAGTTTCTTCTGGTTCTTCAAAGAACTCCAAAGTGATGATAGGTGTTGGCGTTGCCGCATTAGCAGTAATCATTGCAGTTGCCGCATCATTCTCTGGAATGTCTAATGTGACTACTGGTACAGTAAATAATCCAACAGAAACAGTTACAGAATCACTAACGATTCAAACTGACTTTACATCTTACAACAAAAAAGATATCATATCAATTAATGGTGTTTCAGATACCAGTGGTTCAGTGAATCTATCTATTGAAAACCAGAAAGGTGAACTTGTTTGGGCAGAACAACTGTCTTTGAAAAGCGGTGGAAGATATTCTACACTTGCAATTGCTGGTGGCTCTGGATGGGAAAATTCTGGCACATACACTGTCAAGGTAGACAATGGTGCTGAGACAAAGTCCAGTACATTTTCATTTACATCATAATTCTTTCAAATTCTTTCCAGTGTGAGTCAATAATGTCTCTTAATTTTTCTACACTGATCTCTTCCATGTATTCGCGATAAACTATGTACTTGTTTTGTCTATTTGATTCATCTCCGTAAATGTCGCTAGTATTTTTTGGAATTACATTTGATTTCCATTGGTTCATCTCAAAGACCCATACTGTTGCATCAGGATTTGAAAAATCAATGTCATCGCATCCTACAACATAGAGATAGCATTTTGCTGATTGGTTTAGTTTTTCATGTAGTTTTTCATAGGCAATCATCTGCCCCTTTGCGATGTTTATCTTGTCATTGTGAAATCCCTTGAACTCTAGTATGACAAACCCTCCTTTGTGCTCAATTAACCAGTCAATATCCGTGCCTCCTGAGGCTATCATTCCATGAACGATAAGGTCTCCTAGTACCTCCCTGCCACGAGTAAACTCGTTCTCATCAAAAATCTGATACTTTGCCTTTTGGCTCTTGCGAATCACTTGAGGTCTGTAGTCCTTTTGGACAGGTTCTGTTTTTTCATAAAGATTGTCAATCAAGTTACTAGTGTCATTGACCATAAAGTGATGAATCTAAAACCCAATGATAAGAGAGTTTGTAAAATATAGTAAAGTTGTTCTATTTTTCTGGCTTATCTGCAGAGAAATTCTCCGGCTGCACCCTTGTACAAAACAAAATACTCATCAGGATTTTTCCTCTCTTTTTTTGCATTTAATGCGTCTTGGTACATTTCAAAATGCTCTACTAGATACAATTGATTTCCTGGCTCTGAAAAATAATCAATTCCAATCAAATCAAATCCGTTTTCAGGAGTTAGTTTTTTCTTTTCTTCTTGGAAATTATCTTCAGCCAATCTACTCGTCATAGATCATTAGATTTTTTTCTTCTAAGACTGAATGTAGGTTGTGAACAGAGCGATAAACATCAGATTCTTTTTTAGCTCCAGTACATACCAATTTGCCTGATGCAAACAACAAGATTACAGTTTTTGGATCAAGCATTCTGTGAATGAGACCTGGGAATTGCTCTGGCTCGTACATGCTTCTTGGCAATGTTCTTGCTGCTTTTTCTAGATGGATTTTTCCACCCAAGTTAATTGCTGCAACAATGTTTTGCACTGTGATAACTGCGTCATTTTTAATTTTGATTTTTCCTTTTCTTAATTTTTGAACTACAGTGTTTACGGCTTTGATTGCCATCTCTTCAGATTTAGCTCCGGTACAAACCATCTTTCCTGTTCTAAAGATTAGAGTTGCAGTTCTTGGAGTCTTTAATCTAAAAACTAATCCTGGAAATTGTTCTGGGTGATATTCAGTATCTGGAAATTTTTCTGTAATTTCGTTAAGGTCGATTTTTTGGTCTACTGATGCAGATGCTACAACATTTTCAACACTCACAATTGGCTTTGTTTGAGGCATGACGAGGGTCTTTAAATATGCCCTTTATATATACTAGTCAAATTTTTTGGAAAATTCCAAGTTCTAATGGTGGCCAATCCATTGATATCGATATTCTTCATCGATAATCTCAGACACTATCTCTTTGTTTTTGATTTTTGTTTTAGGAAGTTCTACCTCAAACAATCCCAGTTGCCCTTTGACTGGAATTGGAACTCGAAATGCTTTTGCATTCTTTAGCAAAAACCCATAGGTCCTGTCATGGAAATTTTTTGAAGCAAAATGAAATTTTTGATCTGATTTTACTTGTTTTTGTGAATCATATTTTTTTACATCATAAATTTCCACTTTGCCGACAATTGCACCTGTGACAAATTTCTTATCCATCTTTAGTCGCTTTGCATCTTCTTTTCTGATTTTTAGTGGTGCATGAATGAGTAATTCTCCCCGATAATTTGTATTCCACTTTCGTAGCTCTATTGTCTTTTTTCCTAAAATAATTAGTTCAGCAAATGGTTGAGATACTGAAAGACATTTCAAATTATTCTCTAGCTACCTGAATGTATTCGCCAGGATTTTTGCCTCTTCCTTCAGGCAAATTGGTTATTCCACCATTCAAACTCTGTGTAACTATTCCTTTGCTTGCCAAAACTTGTGCAGTCATCAATGATGTATTTCCTGCCATACACACTAGCAATGATTTTCCTTTAGAGCCGTCTAGTTCTTTGCTAAGCTCTTCAGGAACTTGTTGTGTTGATAACAGGTTGTTGATTGTAGATGCTTTTGGCACAGTAATCTTTGATTTGTCAACACCTAGTGATTTTGCAATCATTTCAATTCCTTCTTCTTTAGGTGTGTATTGGGTGTGAACCCAAATGATATTGTCATAATCTCCTGCAACAGCTGCTGCATCTTCAAGTGAAACTCTCATTGGTACATCTCCACCCTTTCCAATCATCTCAAAGTTCTTTCTGTATTTGTCAATTCCATCACAAATCATCACTACGCCTTTTTTGATTTCTCCTTTGTATGCCATCTCTAGTGCTGCAAACAACTCTAATGCGCTGCTCTCACCAATATCGTATCCCTTGTCAACCATGTACTTGAGAATTAATTTTGCATTTTCAAAATCAATCTCATGCTCTGTATATTTTTCAGGATTGTATAGTGTCAAGCCGGCTGCCTTTGATTTTGTTCTGATTCCAGCTACATCTTGGCCTAGTGGGGGAAATACTACATGAACTGCCTTTTTGTTGTATTTTTCAGACATGTATTTGCTCAATCCGCCTGATGTGCCGCCTGTTCCAAATGAACAATAGAGTGCATAATCTTCTAGTGAATCGCCAAGTTCGTGTAACTGTTGATCAATTTCAGGTGCAGTCACTGTATTGTGAATGTCAATGTTTAATTCATTATCATATTGTTTTGGACAAAATAGATCATAAATCTCTGCAAGGAATCTTGCCAAGTTGATGATGTCCTGCTTTGCCAACAATGCTTCAATCTCTGCAATATTGTTATCAAAGATTTGAGGATCAAATCCCATCTCAGTTAATTGTGAGCGAATGTTTGCAGCAGTTGCTTTAGCTGCCATCTCATCTGCCTTGTTTTCCATTCCAGGAGCTGGACATATGTCCATCTCTAAATCCATAATTTTGATATCTTCATTTCTTAATTCTTTGAAAACGCCCTCTTGCAATTTTCTTGAAACTAGTGCAACTACAGTTACTCCAAGTTTTGATAATAGTCCTAATGCGATTCCAAAGTTTCCTGATGTGGCTTCAATTACCACTCTTTTTCCATTGCATTTTCCCTCTTTGATTGCCTCATGAATGATGTGAGTTGCTGCTCTTGCTTTGATAGAGCCACTAGGTAATTCTGAATCAAATTTTCCGTAAATTTTGAAATCCTTGTCATCAAGATTTAGTTTAAAGACACTCTTTGCACACTCTTTCAAATCTGCTGTCAAGTCAACTAGAGGTGTTGCATTAACTATCTTGTCTCCTTCTCTGTGTGGAATCTGATTCCATATCTCTTGCTCAAATTTTTGTAGTAATGCTGGATCGTAATTTTGAGTGTCTGACAATTTCTAATTTGGCTGATTTTTTCTCAATAAAATATCTATAGAAAATTAGTTCAGCCTATTGTATTAGATATCTAAAATCTTGATTACTTTGTTTGGGATGTCTCTAAGACGGCTTACTGCCATTGTTTTCTCATAACCCAAATGTCTTAGATTATTTGCAATTGTTGTTGCCCTCACAGTGTTTGGTCCCAAGCCTAGTGCAGCCATGCTTATGCCTAGACTTTTGAGTGATTTTGTCATGTTTCTGACTGCATCAGGGTCTGATGGCTCCCCATCAGTCAATGTCAAGAAAATGTCTGGTCTCTTTGACTGTAAGACTGGAAACATCTTATCATACACTTCAGCTAGTGGTGTAGAGCCGTTTGCAACAATTTGTGCCAATCTTTTTGCAGTGACGTTATTCCATTTCATATTGTCTGGTTTTACAGACCAGCAAACAACTGATCTGTTTTCTGTGCTAAATGCATAGACTGCAAATTTTACCTTGAGATATGCCAAGACTTCACAAAGTGCAAGTGTTGCCTTTTTGTATTCAATTGCATCTGATGAGATACTTGATGAGTGATCTAACAGTATGACAATTTTGGTCTTGATTGATTTTTTAATATCTGTAAAGAATGGCTCGTTTCCCTCGATGTAATTTTCCTCATCAAACTCCTCTCCTGATCTTACATGTTGTTCCTTCCAACCTGTTTTCCATTCTTTGAATTTTGTTTTTAGTCCATTAATCAAACTCATGTCATAGATTACTGTCTCATCTACATTTTTTGTAGTTGGGATTTGTATTCCGATTGCTTCAGGCATCAGTCCTTTGTTTTCAGTTTTTTTGTCTTCGTCAAGTAAAACATTGTATTCATCCATTACATCTTCACCTCTCACAATTGCTTCAGGATCCACATTACCAAAGTCTCCTTCTTTGTTTTTAGAAACTATCTTCAAGACTCTGAGCAGTTCTTCTTCAGAAAGCGGCATTCCTGCTTTCATAAATGGGAGTGATACTGGAATTGTTAGTAGAGAATCAATCTCTAGAATTTTTATGATTTCACTGACATGTTTTTCTAGCCAATCTGTATCATGACTCTCTTCAATTGCTTTGCTTACCATTTTTTTTGCAAATGCATCTGCCTTTCTAATCTTCTCAAAATGACTTGACTGGACTTCGCCTTTTACTGCGCCAAACATAAAGTACTGAAAGAATGCCTCGACAATCCTTGCTTTTCCGTAAACTGTGTGTAATTGAGGCCTGGCTACAAGCATGTAGGCGTAATTAAAGATGATTTCATCATCCATTCCTCTCCAAATCTTTCTTCCCAGTTCTTCAACACGCCTTGTCTCCATTGTGTTTAGGATGAATCCAAATGCATGATCATTGCTGAGAATTTTCTTGCAGAACTTTATTCTCATTGCCTCGTACCATAGTGAGGTTCTAAACTGTCGGTACTTTTGAAAATCATTTCCAACTCTTTTCTCCAAGGGAGTCAGAATCACCTTGTTTTCTTTCAGTCTTGTTTTGGTTTCAGTCTTGTCTGAGATTTCTACAACAATGTTGTCTCTTTCAGACCATCGTCTTACAAGAAATGTGGCAATCTCTACAAGTGATTCGTTTTGAAGCTTTACTGATTGCATTTAGTTTCCAAACATTGAGGTAATGATGTCGCTTACTTTTTGATATTCAATATCTCCCCACTGTGTGTATACATTTCCAAAAACAATGTTGGCTGCTTCCTTTGCAGACATTCCTCTATCTACTAACTTTGCAAAAGCAATTGTTTCTCTTAGACTGGGTGAGTAAAACAACTCTTCAACTGCTGCTGCTTGTCGCAATGTATTTCCGAGTTTGATTGCCTGAACAATTTCTGAATCATGTTCCCCTGACACATGTTTTTTTACAATTTCTAATTCCACTTCTTCAGGTGGATACTCTAGTCTGATTCTGACTGGGAATCTGCTTAATAGTTGTGGAGGTAATTCCTTTGTTCCACTGTGAGTTAATGGATTAATTGTTGCAACAACAAACCAGTTGTCTTTTGCCTTTACAACTTCACCTGTAGATTCTTTTAATGCGATTTGTCTTCTGTCATCTAGTGCTTCATCTAATCTAAGTAAAACATCAGCTTCTGCTGAATTGATTTCATCCAAGTACAGCATGCTGCCTTCTCTCATTGATTTTATCAGGACACCTTCATCAAAACTCACGGTTCCATCTGTGAGGGTCTTGGTTCCAACCAAGTGACTCTCCCTGGTTCTGAGGCTGAAATTTATTGATTCTAGATTGATTCCTTTGCCTTTAGCAAAATCTCTTACTAGTGATGTCTTTCCTGTGCCTTTTGGTCCTATAATGAGCACAAAAAGGCCAGCCTCGTATGCCTTGTTAAGAGTCTGAATTGAGTCATTCCAATCTAAATACTGCACTTCTTCCAAAGTACGTTTTGATTAATTTCGACAATATTTATTGTTAGATCTATTTTCCAAATGCTTCTACTTTTGCAAAAGCTGCATCCATTCTTCCATGAAGTGTTTTGTTCCACTCATCAAAACCAGATGGATCTTTTGGATAATTGTTGTAATGTTCTACCAACCATTGATTCTCTTTTGATGTGTATCTCAAACCGTCTGCAACTGTCTTGTTCATTGCACCTCTGATTATCATTCCAAGTTTTCCTAATCCTGAAAAGTCTGGGTGTTCACCTTTGCTGATTGATTCAACATCCATGTTTCCCAAAAAGTGTTTCATACCATAACTGATTTGCTCGTTTGTCATTTGTTGAACTAGTCTTCTAAACAATTCGAGACCTGCAGTCTTGTAACCGTACTCTTTGATGAAATCTAAATTGTATTGCCACAAACCAGCTTCTGAAACATCGTTTGCTTCTAATGCTTTTGCAATATTGTTTCCTAGAATAGTTCCTGCAATTAATGCTGGACCAATTCCTCCTGCATCAATTGGTTTTGGCATCCATGCAGAATCTCCAACCATAACATATCCACCAGAAACCATGCAATCGTTTTGTCTTCTAACTGAAACTTGGAAGATTCCTGTGTTGTTGTTAATGTCTTCAGGGTCTTGTGAAAGTGTTGGGTTTTGAATTACAGTGTTTCTATGCAAATATTCTTTCATTAAAGATTCGACATTGTCTTTCTTGCCTAATCTTTTGTTTCTTCTTTCTAAAAGTGATTTTTCAACACCAAGACCGATGTTTACTTTGTTGTCTGCTTTAGGAAATACCCATCCGTATCCGCCTGGAGCAATGTCTTGGTCTAAGTGAATAATACAATAATCAGGATCAAACTCTGAAAGATCCTTTTGTCCTGGCTCAAAGTACATGATGTATCTGCCAGTTGATTCCAAATCTCTTCTGTCGATTCTCTTTTCTACTTTGGTAGAGTTCTTTAGTCCATTTCTGAGCATGGATGCGACACCAGTAGCGTCAATGACAACCTTTGCTGTTTTCTTAAATGGCTCACCTGTCTTGCTGTCAGTTCCCTGAACACCTACAACCTGTTGACCATCATAAATTAGACCTGATAGATTTTTTTCAAACTCAAAATCAATTCCAATTTTTTGGCATCTTTCATTTTGAATCTCTGGGAGTTTTTGACGATTCAACATGTAGCCTGCACCATCAAATGGAATTGCAGTTTCTTTGTCTGGGGAAAATGCCATTACGCCTTTGACGTCATGTTCGATTTCTGGACTGGTCCATTGAACCTTGATTCTGTCTGTCATGAAATCTACTGCTTCTTTGGAGCATGCATCTCCACAGACCCAACCAGACAATGACTTTCTACCTGGTAGAATTGGAGCGTTTCTGTCAACTACTAGGATCTTTGCGTTTTGATTTGAATAATGAGAAATAGCTTGAGCTGTAATTGTTCCTGCAAGTCCTCCGCCTGCAATTATTACATCGTAATCTGCCACGATAAAAGGTGAGTTCGACCGTATTTAAAATAATACCATGAAAACGTCTAAGGAATAGAGTTTTTTTGAGTAATTGATCGATTCAAAATTTGGGGTCGGTTCGTCGCGGCGTCTTCAATGCTTTCGCTCAGACTGGAGCGGCTGTTATTTCCTCATTCCCGATTGATCTTGCGGTTTTATTCTATTTAATCTAGTTGGCAATCTGAAAAATTTCTGTAAATGTTTTGATGGTATCTTTCTTGTTGTAGATGGGTGTGTGGATTTTTAGTTTGATTGTGTCTTTTTCACTTATTGTGACGTTCCCCCTTACCAACTCCTGCTTGTCTAGTCTCATGTGAAATCTTGAATCAACTGTTCTCTCCTCAATCTCGTCAATTAATTCGTCAATCTGCTCTTGTGGGAGCAACTCTAACAATCTTTTTAGAAAATTTTGAGCCTGTTTTTTGCCAATTTTTGCATTTAGCATGGTGATTGGATTATCAAAGTGACCTGTTGTCTCATTGACGGTAAAGTCCTCTTCTTGCAGCTCTAAAATTTCAAATGCTTGAAAAATTTTTGAGATGTCTTCAGTTGCATGAACTATGGCATCAACTGTAATCTCTATCTTATGATTCATGATTGTACTAGAACTGTGATTGTTTCTTATGCTTCAAGCAAAACTGTTTCTTTCTCAGCAGTTCTGATGAGTTTAACTTTTTCAAGTCCAACATGTCTTACTCTGATGACCTTCTTGAATGCAGCCATGATGTCTGAATTGATTTTGCTGTAACATGTTGCTTGAACGAATTGTTCGATTGTCATGTCTGGAACTTGTTTGTTAATTACATCTCTTGCAATTAATCTGAGTGCGTGTTTTCTAGATGTGTTAAGTTGTCTGTGTGTTAATGCAATTACTTTGATTCTAAAGATGTAACCGTCTTTTGTTTTTACATCGATAATGAAATTAATTTTTGATGAACCGCGTCTAACAAGGCTTCTCAAAAATTCTTTTGAATATTCGAATCTCTTGAAGATTGTTGATGCTTTATCTCCATCAACTTTGTCAATCTGGAAATAGATTTTGTATTGATGTTGTGAAGGATCTCCTTTTAGGATATCATATAGTGTAACTTCTAAAACTCTACCAGATGCATTTTCATCATCTGTGATTGGTACATATCCAATTGGTACATTGTTAAATGAATCTGGAGCATTAACAGTAATCCAGCGTTTTTCACGCCACTTGTCCTTTACTCTACCTTTTCTACGTGCCAATTATTATCGACCTTTAAACCCAAAATATAAGGGTATGTCACTAGATCTCTTTCTGATTTCCCATGTAGCTCTGTAAAACCTGAGGAATTCTGATATGACCATCTTTTGTCTGGAAATTCTCCATAATTGAGACTAACACTCTGGTTGTGGCTACAAGTGTGCTGTTTAGTGTGTGCAAGTACTGTGTGTCCTCATTTGTCTTGTCTCTGAATCTGATCTTGAGTCTCCTTGCTTGGTAATCAAGACAGTTAGAACAAGACACAATTTCTCTGTAAGAGTTTTGTCCTGCCATCCATGCTTCAATGTCGTATGTTTTTGCAGAAATTTTTCCCATGTCTCCCGTTGACAACAACATCACTCTGTGTGGAATCTCTAGTTTTTGGTAAAACTCTTCAGCTACTGCCAACATCTTTTCGTGTTCCTTCCAAGAGTCTTCAGGTCTTGTATAGACAAACTGTTCAATCTTGTCAAACTGGTGAACTCTGAAAATTCCTTTTTGATCTCTTCCATGAGCTCCTGCTTCTTTTCTAAAACATGGACTGACTCCTGCATATCTAATTGGAAGATCTTTTCCTTCGATGATCTCTTTTGAGTGCATCGCAGCCATTGCATGCTCTGATGTACCAATCATGTAGAGGTCTTCATCTTCCACCTTGTAGATTACTTCCTCAAAGTCATCTGCAATTACTGCGCCTTCCATTGATGAGCGGTTAATCATGTATGGTGGTTGGACAAGTGAATACTCTTTTTCTGCTAAAAAGTCTAGTGCATAGTGAATCAGCGATTGGTTTAGTCTTACCAAATCATTTTTCAAATAATAGAATCTGGCACCTGCAACTTTGGCTGCCCTCTCTAAATCAACTAGATCCAAATTCTCAGACATGTCAATGTGATCAATTATCTTAAAATCAAACTGTGGAATTTCTCCCCACTTTCTCACCTCTTTGTTTGCAGTATCATCAGGTCCTACTGGAACAGATTCGTGAACCAAGTTTGGAATTGTAAATGCCAACTTTGCATATTTGGATTCAATCTCTTCTTGCTGTGATTCCAGTTTTGCAAGTTCTGCAGAAACTGTTTTCATCTCTTCGAGAATTGATGATGCGTCTTCTCCTGCCTTTTTCTTTTGTGCGATTTCGTTTCCAATCTCGTTTCTTCTCTTCTTGAACTCGTCAGTCTTTATGATGAACTCTCGTCTTTTTTGGTCAGACTCGATTAATCCGTCTAAATCAAAATCTACTGCCCTTGCCTTGAGCATATCTTGAATGATTTGTGGCTTTTCTTTGAGAAGTTTTGGGTCTAGCATTACTCTATCACCTTTAGTGCCACCTGGATGTGGTCCATCACTTCATCAATTGTTCCAATTAGCTGTTTCATGTTCTTCTTACTTTCAAAATTAAAAACTAGTTTGTTATCAACATTTTCAACATC
>REGH01000060.1 GCA_003702495.1 Candidatus Nitrosopumilus sp. | reverse complement strand
TGATAGTGCAAACAAAGTAAAGGAATTTCTTAAATCAAGAAACCTACTCTAATTTTTTAAATTCATCAACTATTGTTTGATGAATAATTCCATTTGTTACTAGAATTCCATTTTGATGATGAACTTCTTTATTGTTGTATGAAATCTCATTTCCTGACATATCTGTCATTTTTCCACCCGCTTCAGAAATTATGCAATATGATGCAGCTGAATCCCATTCTTTCATTTTATTTGTAGTTGTGATATATGCCTCAGCTTCACCTGATGCAATTTTTCCTACCTTTAATGAACTGCCAATACTTGCAAAATCTTCAATTCCTAATTGTTTGATGAATAATTTTTCTTTGTCAGATAGATGATGTCTTGAACCAACAGTTCTACATTTTGGAAGTTCCGCAGTTGTAGTTACTGAGATTTTTTTCCATTCGTCATTAGAATATCTAAATGCACCCTTCCCTTCTTGTGCTGCAAATACTGTTTTTTCAGTTGGCCAACCTATGACACCTAGAATTGGTTTTTTGTTTTTTACAAGTGCAATCATTACTGTAAATTCTCCAGTTTTATCAATAAAATCAGAAGTACCATCTAGAGGATCTACTATCCAAATTATTTCTTCAGATAATCTACTTTGATCATCAGTATCTTCTTCAGATAAAATTTTGTGCTCTGTTTGAGCGAGAATTTCTTTAATTATCTCATTACTTTTTAGATCTGCTTCTGTGATGGGCGAATCATCTTTTTTTGTAAATTCTTCAAATTCACCTCTGTAAATCTCTAAAATTGCATTTCCTGCTTCTTGTGCCGCATTAATGGCAATATCTAATTCAGGAAACTTGTCTGAAATTGGTATATCTTTCAAAATAATTTCCTAAGTTGTTAATTCTGGCTTTAATGTCCACACTACACCAAGTGCAATAAATGGAATTGAAATAATTCCAATAATTCCAAGAATTGTGAAAAATTGTGATTCCGAAACTAGTGGATTATTAATAATCCAAGGAAGTGGTAATGAAACGATTATCCAAATAATTCCTAATAATATAATCAACTTTGCTTTAGCTTTTCTGTCCTTCATCATAATTCACTATTTTTGGGTGCTATTAAATTCATGTGAATTTATTTCGTTGATTCTCCTCCATCAACTGCCAAAACTGCCCCTGTAGTCCATGATGCATCATCTGAGGCAAAATAAAGTACAGCCTTTGCTACTTCTTCAGGTTTTCCCATTCTACCTAATGGATGTTCTGCATCCATAAAGTCTCTATCTTTTTGAGTTTTTACAAATGGTTTTGTCATATCAGTATCTACTACTCCTGGACAAATACAATTAACTCTAATTTTATCTCTGGAATATTCCAATGCCCAACATTTTGTAAGTGCAATAAGTGCTGCTTTTGTTGCAGAGTATGCATCTGCATTAAATCCCTGATAGGCTTTTAGACCTGCATCTGATGAAATGTTAATTATTGAACCTGATGTTTTTTGTAAATGCGGAATCGCTTCTTTAGTAATCCTGAATTGTCCTGTAAGATTTACATCTAAAACTTCATTCCATTCTTCTTCTTCAATTTCATGTAATTTCTTTATTCTTGGAAAAATACCTGCATTGTTTACTAGAATATCTAATTTGCCAAATTTCTCGACAGTTTTTTTTACAGCATATTTTACATCGTCTGTCTTTCTAACATCAGCTACCACTGCAAATGAATTGGAAATTTGAGAAGATGCTTTATCTAATCTCTCTTGATCTTTTCCAGTAATTACTACACGAGCACCGTTTTCTCCCAAAACTTTGGCAGTGGCATATCCAATACCTCTACTCCCACCAGTTACTAGTGCAACTTTTCCTGCTAAACTCAATAGCTTTAACAAAAAAATTCGTAATTTATAGATCAATTTTTAAGAAATAGGAACAAAATATTTGAATAATCATACAATTACTTGTAATTTATTAGATTAACTCTTAAATAGTTAAAGTTCCTACAATAATTAATGCCGATAGATATAATTCCTATCGACTAAACCCGCGTAACCCCGCAGAACGATAAAGGCAATCAAGCGCTTAGGTCGTTTGACAACGAGAGGGAATCTCTCATAGTTCTGCAATGAAGGGGATTACGCCTCTTTTAATTTTCTAAAATATCGACAGATACCGAACCCATTACATTTCCATTTGGATTGATGATGATTATCACCTGCTGATTTTCTGAAACTGTGATCTCTTTTTGTCCTAGATATTCCCATGTATAATATTCAGAAATTCCTGTTTGATGTAGAGTGTTTTCTAGCTTAAAATCTTCAGAAAAATCTAACTCTGACCCATTTAATGAAATTGATAAAGTTTCTGGACTGCTCCCATTTGGAACGAACCTAAAATGATATTCTCCTTCAGAAATTAAAAATGAATCAGAGTAAATTCCGTTTTCATATAATTGCGGATCTGCTAATGTAACATGAAAAATTTCATCATCAACTTTCTCCGATGGTTCCAAAGACATTGCTGCAAAAATTCCTATAATTATTACAATGGGAATAATAATGATTTTTTTATTCACAAAAATAATTTAAGAATTCCATTATAAAAATAAATTTCTAATTCTCTCTTATCTTTTTTGTCAATACTTCAATTTTCTCAAGCTGTTCTAAAATCCATGGATCATTTATCAAATTCATTATTTCTTCCATTTTGAATAATTTTGGAGTAGTCATTCCTTCTTCAAAATCGTACAATTTGATAACTCTATTTTTGACATTTTCAGATTCCACCTTTTTATTTTGTGCAAAATTATGTGCAAAGTCATTCCTTATTTCCCTTATCTCATTTAGCTTTTGTTGAATCTTAACTCTTGTTTTTTCGTCAATAGCTTTTTTGAAACCTTCATGGTTTTTCATTATTCTAGATATCCATACTATTTTTGTTCCAAATGACGCTGTTCTATCCTCATCAAATACTGTTTTTGCCCATAATGGGAAATCGTTTTTGTCTCTCAAAAATAGGTCTGAAATTATTACAGTAAGTGTTGAATCTAGGACAGAAACGTAGCTAAGAAAATTACCTCTTATGCGATTTACCAAATTGACATATTCCTTGTCTGTAAGTTCTTTGGAATTATCTGGCAAATCAAAACCAAATGGCTCGCTCATGAGTTATGCCTAGAAAAATGGTAAATAGATTTTTTGATTGAATTCTGATCTTTGTTAGTCAAGTTTCACATGCTGTGAATCATTCTTTACACTTGAAATTAAGTACATTTTCCTAAACCTAAACCATGGCTAATTTGAGTAACAAATGGACTAAACCACCTACTACTAGTATTGGTGATAAAATCAGTGATACTGTAAAACCAAAAGGTGCTTTAAAACCACGAGTTCAAGAAGGAGTCAAAAGATTACGTTTACAGATTCAAAAATTAGATAAAATGTTGTCTGGCTTGCAGGAGCGAGATGGACAACTATTTGCAAGAATTGTAGAGGCTACTCAGAAACATGATACTCAATCAGCCAAGGTTTTAGGAAATGAATTGGCGGAAATTAGAAAAGTTATCAAAATTATGAGTAGTGCAAGAATTGCTCTAGAACAAATCGAATTACGATTAACTACATTTAGTGATCTTGGAGATACTGTTGTGGCAATCATGCCAACAATGGGCTTGATGAAGAATCTCAAATCATCACTAGGAAAGGTAATGCCTGGAGCTGAAGCTGAAATTGGCCAAATGGCTGAAATGCTTGGCGGATTCATGACTGAGAGTTTCTCAGGTGATGCAGCATTTGGAACCGATGAAACCACAAACGCTGAATCTGATGCAATTCTCAAAGAAGCAGCAGCAGTCGCAGAGAGTTCAGCAGGACAAATGTTCCCATCAGTTCCAACACAATCAACTACATCTACCGAATCTTCGTCCAAATTTTACTAGAAAAAATAATTTTTTCTAACATCTTTTGTTATAACCATTACTCAACTTTGATACTGATCTTTCCTACTTCTAGGTTAAATGCTATTTTGAGATTTTCTAATAATGCAAAAACTTTCAGGAATATTCTTGCTGGGAGTATTATTTTCAGGAGTTTTATTCTCTAGTTTTGCATTTGCTCAAGAAGGCCTAATTGCAGAAGACGACTTTTACACAGTTGATGAAGACTCTCTTCTAATCGTTGATCCGATTGGAGTACTACATAATGATACTAACACTACAGATAGTCCATTAAATGCAATTCTTCTAAGTGATGTTAATTTTGGAACTTTAACATTACATCAAAATGGAAATTTTACTTATTTACCAAATGAAAATTCTGTTGCTACTGATTCATTTTCCTATGTAGCCAATAATGGTACCCACAACAGCAATGATGCTACTGTGATAATTTTTGTAAATCCAATAAATGACGCACCTGTTGCCCAAAATGATTTTGTTCAAACTCAACAGAATCTTCCTATAACAATAGATGTTCTTGAAAATGACTCTGATTTAGATAATGATTTACTAGATATTTTCTTGGAAATTGATCCTTCAGAAACTAGAGGATTTGTAGAAATCCAAGAATCTAAAGTCTTGTTTACACCACTTGCAGGATTTGTGGGAAATGCTACATTTTCTTATGTGGTTTCTGATGGAGAGAAAACTAGCAATTCTGCAACTGTTACAATATCTGTAATTGAGACTGAAGAACCAAATGACTCTTTATTTGAACAAATTTTTGAGCAAATTCAATTAATCTTTGATAAAGTTACTGTTTTAGAAGATGAAATAACCCAACTCAAAGAAGAAAATGCTTTGCTTGAAGAAAGAATCACTGCACTTGAAGCACTTCATAATGATGAAACATCAGGACATAACGAAAAGGTAACTCTTTGTCATAAAGGTAAAAACACAATCACAATTTCTACAAACGCAGTGTCAGCCCATCTTAATCATGGTGATACAAGAGGAAAATGTACAGATGCTGTTCCCTCCGACTCATTTTCAACATTAAGAACATCCGTTACACCACAAACAACCTTCTCTAATGAAAGAGTAGAGATTTGTCACGACGGCAAAGTTACCCTATCTCTTCCAGGAAAATCTGCTAGACA